>NZ_WOVC01000114.1:0-795 GCF_011378635.1 Methylosinus sp. RM1 | reverse complement strand
GGAGGCAGACGACCACGGTAGGGTCAGCGACTGGGGTGAAGTCGTAACAAGGTAGCCGTAGGGGAACCTGCGGCTGGATCACCTCCTTTCTAAGGATGATCCCTTATGATCTTTGGGCATCTCGCCTTTTGATCTGTCGGATCACTTGGAACACAACGGCCAGTCAGGCCGATCTGGCGGGACAGCCGCCGTCTTCGTTTCTCTTTCTTCACAAGGACGAGCCCGCCTGGCGTAAAAGCGAAAAGGCGTGCGACAGTTTGGGCTTGTAGCTCAGTTGGTTAGAGCGCGCGCTTGATAAGCGTGAGGTCGGAAGTTCAAGTCTTCCCAGGCCCACCACTCTTTCCGATCGGCACGGCTCGGGGCCATAGCTCAGTTGGGAGAGCGCGTGCTTTGCAAGCATGAGGTCGTCGGTTCGATCCCGTCTGGCTCCACCAGATGTGCGGATCGCCGAAGACGGCGTCGCAATCGTCCTTGAAACAAGTTCCGCATTTCGACGCGCTGTCGAAATGCGTGTTGTCTGTCATCGTGAAAAGGAAATGCATCCGATCATCTTCGATCGAACGGGAACGTTCGACTGAAGACGAGCAACCAGCAAGTGGGCGCCGCGTGACCGCAGCGCTCTCGGATGTGTTTGAAGCAAACTGGTCTTTCTATCGATGCAAACCTGATCTCGAAAGGGAAAAGGGCCGCTGCCGAGCGGTGGGCATCGATAATGAGAGCGATCAAGTGCCTTAAGGGTATTCGGTGGATGCCTTGGCGCTGAGAGGCGATGAAGGACGTGGTACGCTGCGATAA
>NZ_WOVC01000113.1:0-801 GCF_011378635.1 Methylosinus sp. RM1 | reverse complement strand
GGAGGCAGACGACCACGGTAGGGTCAGCGACTGGGGTGAAGTCGTAACAAGGTAGCCGTAGGGGAACCTGCGGCTGGATCACCTCCTTTCTAAGGATGATCCCTTATGATCAAACGGACATCTTGTTCTTTGATCTGTCGGATCACTTGGAACACAACGGCCAGTCAGGCCGATCTGGCGGGACAGCCGCCGTCTTCGTTTCTCTTTCTTCCACAGGACGAGCCCGCCGGGCGCAAATGCGAGGCGTGCGACAGTTTGGGCTTGTAGCTCAGTTGGTTAGAGCGCGCGCTTGATAAGCGTGAGGTCGGAAGTTCAAGTCTTCCCAGGCCCACCACTCTTTCCGATCGGCTCTCTGCTCGGGGCCATAGCTCAGTTGGGAGAGCGCGTGCTTTGCAAGCATGAGGTCGTCGGTTCGATCCCGTCTGGCTCCACCAGACGTGCGGATCGCCGAAGATGCGCCGAAGTCGCGACATCTCGTCCTGAATAAAAGTTCCGCATTTCGCCGCAAGGTCGAGATGCGTGTTGTCTGTCATCGTGAAAAGGAAATGCATCCGATCTCTTCGATCGAACGGGAATGTTCGAATGAAGACGAGCAACCAGCAAGTGGGCGCCGCGTGACCGCAGCGCTCTCGGATGTGTTTGAAGCAAACTGGTCTTTCTATCGATGCAAACTCTTCCTGCAAGGGAGGAGGCCGCTGCCGAGCGGTGGGCATCGATAATGAGAGCGATCAAGTGCCTTAAGGGTATTCGGTGGATGCCTTGGCGCTGAGAGGCGATGAAGGACGTGGTACGCTGCGATAA
>NZ_WOVC01000112.1:0-818 GCF_011378635.1 Methylosinus sp. RM1 | reverse complement strand
ATGCGCCTCCATGTCGAGGCCGGCATGGGCGAAAGCGATGCGGCACATGTCGCGCACAGTGGTGGTGACGCCCGTCGCCACCACATAATCGTCCGGCGTCTCCTGCTGCAGCATCAGCCACATGGCCCGCACATAATCGCGCGCATGGCCCCAGTCGCGCTTGGCGTCTATATTGCCGAGGCGCAGCTCTTTGGCGAGGCCGAGCTTTATGCGCGCCACGCCGTCGGTCACCTTGCGGGTGACGAATTCTATGCCGCGCAGCGGGCTCTCGTGATTGAAGAGAATGCCCGAGGAGGCGTGCAGGCCGAAGCTCTCGCGGTAATTGACCGTGATCCAATGGCCGTAGAGCTTGGCGACGGCGTAAGGCGAGCGCGGATAGAAGGGCGTCTTCTCGCTCTGCATGGGCTCCTGAATGAGGCCGTACATTTCGGAGGAGGAGGCCTGATAGAAGCGCGCGCCGGGGGCGCCGATGCGCATCGCCTCGAGCATGTTGGCGACGGCGACGGCGGTGATATTGGCGGTGAGAATGGGTTGCCGCCAGGAGGAGGCGACGAAGGATTGCGCGGCGAGATTGTAGATTTCGTCGGGCTTCACCTCCTGCACGATGCGCAGCAGGCTGGAGAGATCGCCGAGGTCGCCGTCGAGCAGCTGCACGTCATTTGCGACGCCGAGCCAGCGCAGCCGATGATCCTCGACGCCGCGATGCGAGGAGCGGCGGATCACGCCATAGACTTCATAGCCTTTGCCGAGCAGAAGCTGTGCGAGATAGGCTCCGTCCTGTCCGGTAATGCCCGTCAACAGCGCGCGTTTGGTCATCC
>NZ_WOVC01000016.1:0-96283 GCF_011378635.1 Methylosinus sp. RM1 | reverse complement strand
GCCGGTGAGCCTGTCGATGACGACCGGGACGCCGTCGCCGGCGTAATCGACGAACAGCCGCTCGCCGGCGGCGTGCGTCTGCCGCATCGTGACCGACAGCGTCTTTTCGAATGCGCGATAGAGCTCACAAAAACGCGAATAGCTGTAGCCGCCCGGATTGGCCGCGATATATTCGTCCCACAAAATCGTCAGGGTGACGTGCTTGCGCTTCAACTCGCGATGTACGCCCGCCCAGTCTGGCTCCTCGGCCCGCCGATGGCCCCGTTTGCTGCGCCGGGCGGCGTAGAGCGCCTCCGCCAGCCCGTCGTCGTTCATTCCCTCCGGCAGCGGCCAGGACAGTCCGGCGCTCTCCGCGCGCTCGATCGTCGCCCGCACCGTCGAGCGCGGCATGTCGAGACGCCGGGAAATTTCGTGCGCCGAAACCAATGTGGACTTCAGCCGAATAATCTCGCGCGCATGGCGCATCGTAATCCGCTCCGCTGGCATGGACCGCTCCCCTTGGATTGCCAAAGGAGCGATCTGATCAGGCCAACGACGGAGCCCGTCACTGCACGAAATCACCCGGGCGGGATCATTCCGTTACAGGGGGGCGCGATCATCTCGTAATCGGGGGGCGCCATCATTCCGTTATGGGGGGCGCCTTCATCTCGTTTTAGGGGGGCGCCTTCCGTCGGAATCACCAGCGCGCTGCATGTCCCGCCGCCGAGAACGCAGAAGCGCGCGCAATGGACGTGATTGAGGCTCAGGGGGCGCATCGCCTCCGCGAGGGTCGAGCCCATCTCGAACGCCTGCGCATAGGGCAATAACGTGCAGGAGACGACGATTGGCGTCTCGACGCCCTTGCGCTTCAACACCATGCGCGAGCGCGCGCACATCATCTGCTCCGGCGACTTTCCGAGCACGGCCCAGCAGCTTTCGCTGATCTCGGGCGGATCGTCGCTCGCGACCAGCTCGGGGAACAGCACGAGCCGCGCCGGATCATCGGCGTCGATGGCGACGCCGAGCGCGTCGAATAGATCGCGAAATCCCGCGCGCGTCTCGGCTTCGCCATCGCCCGACGCCATCCGCGCCGCGACAGCGAGGTCGAAATGATTGGCGGCGAGCCAGAGCAGTCCTTCGATGGCGGGCGCCCAGCTGTTCGGCCCGCGAATTTTCTCGTGATCCTCGGCCCGATAATGGTCCAGCGACACGCGGCACGCCAGCCGACCCGGCAAGCGCATGTTCAGCTCGCGCAGAGCGGGGGCGACGCGCTGCATCGGCCGCATCGCATTGGTCAGAACGAGAACGCGATGGCCGGCGGCGAAACTGTCCTCCATCATCCCGATAAGATCGGGATTCATGAAGGGCTCACCACCGGTGAAGCCGATCTCGAGCGGCCCTTCGGCAATTTTCGCCGCCTCCTCCAGAAAGGCCCGAGCGTCCTCGCGCGTAAAATAGGCCAGGCTGTCGTTCTTGGGAGAGGATTCGATGTAACAGTCACGGCAGCCGAGATTGCACAGCGTGCCCGTGTTGAACCACAGTGTCTCCAGGCGCATGAATGGCGCATGCGCGCGCCTCTCGCCGCGGGCGGTGACGAAGGGATCGCGGAATTTCGCCGGGTCCGAAGGCGCCCGAGAGGGATCGGCCGAGCCGGCCGCCATCTCGGAACCATCATATTGCATCAGCTCGCTCCTCTCCGCGTCTACCGCCTATTTCGGTCCCGGCGGCCAAAAAGTTTCAGATATTCGTCGAAACAATGCTTCCGGCAGCGGTAACCTTTTTCGCTCTCGCAGCGAAACTCCGGCGGTAGAGGAAGGGCGGCAAGCAGATGAACTTATCCATTGTCATTCCGACCCTCGACGCCGCCGCGACCCTGCCGCGAACGCTCGCCGCGCTCGGCGCGCAGGACGATATCATCGTCGTCGACGGCGGCTCCGACGACGACAGTGTCGCGATCGCCCGCGAGTCCGGCGCGAGGCTGGAGGCGGCGCCTATGGGACGCGGCATGCAGATGCAAGCCGGAGCCGAGGCGGCGCGCGGAGACTGGCTGTTGTTTCTGCACGCCGATACGGTTCTGGAGTCCGGGTGGCGGGAGTCCGTCGAACTCTTCTGCGCCGATCCCGCTAACCGCTGGCGGGCGGCCGTGTTCCGCTTCGCGCTCGACGATGAGTCCGCGCAGGCGAGACGTTTGGAGCGCCTGGTCGCATGGCGCGTGCGGTGGATGGGCCTGCCCTATGGCGATCAGGGGTTGCTGATCAGCCGCGCCTTCTACGTTCACATCGGAGGGTTTCGGCTACTGCCTCTGATGGAGGATGTAGACATGGCGCGAAGGATCGGGGCGAGGCGGCTGACCGTTCTCCCCATATCGGCCCGCACCTCGGCGGCGCGATGGCGCCGCGACGGTTGGGCGCGGCGCAGCCTGCGCAACCTCGCCTGCCTGACGCTCTATTTCCTCGGCGTTCCGCCGCATCTCATTCGGCGAGTCTATGGCTGACGATGCCGCTCGCCCGCCATCTCGTCATCTTCACGCGCTGGCCCCGCTACGGCGCCGGCAAGCGCCGGCTCGCGGCCGAGATCGGAGCGACGGAAGCGCTGCGATTTCAGCGGACGGCGCTGTCCTTGATGCTCCGCCGCCCCGGCGCTGATCCGCGTTGGACTACATGGCTGGCGGTCACGCCGGATCGCTCGGGGCCGTGGCCGGCCGGGTTCGGCGTTCTCCCGCAAGGCCAGGGAAGCCTCGGCCAGCGCATGGAGCGCGTCGCGCGCCTGCCGCCGCGGGGTCCCGTGCTGATCATCGGCAGCGATATTCCGGGCATAACGAGGGAGATGGTGGCGCGCGGCTTTCGCGCTCTCGGCGACCACACGGCCGTCTTCGGCCCCGCGACCGACGGCGGCTATTGGGCGGTCGGCCTGCGTCGTCGCCCGCGCTTCCTGGCGCCGTTCGACAAGGTGCGATGGTCGACCGAGCATGCGCTCGCCGACAGCCTCGCCAATCTGGCCGGATCATCGGTCGCGCTGCTCGACATGCTCGAGGATGTGGACGATGCGCGATCCTTCATCCGTCAGCGTCGGCAAGGGTTGCTCTACACGCATTTCGAACGGCGCTGACGGGATAGAGACGTCGCCCCGCCGCTGGTCGGGCGAGCGTCAGAAATCCACAAAGGTCCAATCGCATTCGCGCGCCGCGAGGTCGATCAGAGATCTCACTTTCGCCGATAGGAGCCGCGCGCTCGGATAGACGAAATGGATCGGCAGCGGCGCCGGCTCATAATCGGCGAGCACGACCGTGAGCCTCCCGGCGCGGACCAGCTCGATGATCTGATAACCGGCGGCGATGGTCAGTCCGCCATTGTTCTCGGCATGCCAGATCGCCGCCTCGGCGCTGTTCGTCACATAGGCGGGCGCGGCGTCGACGTCGAAGCGTTCGCTGTCCGACCAGAAGCGCCAGCGGCCGGCCGGGGTCAGGGACGTGCAGGAAATCAGCCGATGCCGCTCGAGATCGGCTGGCGTCCTCGGCGCGCGTCTCGTCTCGAGATAGGCCGGCGAGCCGACGACGGCCCGCCGCGTCGCGCCCATCCTGCGCGCGACCAGCGCGGAGTCGGACAAATGGCCGATGCGCAAAGCGAGATCGAATCCTTCCTCCACGAGATCGACGAAGCGATCGGAGAGCGACAGCTCGACCGTGAGCTGCGGATGCGCGTTCATATAGCGGCCGATCAACGGCCCTATGTGCATGCGTCCGAACATCAGCGGCGCGGACAGGCTCAGCCGTCCTCTCGGCGCGCTGTGCTCGTTCTCCGCGACGCGCTCGGCCTCCTCGAGATCGGCGACGATCCGCCGGGCGCGCTCGAGAAAGCGCGTGCCCGCATCGGTCAGGCCGACGGAGCGGGTTGTTCGTTGCAGAAGCCGCACGCCGAGCCGCTCCTCGAGCGCGGCGACGAGACGCGTCACCAGCGACGCCGAGACGCCGAGGCTTCGCGCCGCCGGCGCAAAGCCCTTGTGGTCGACGACCGCGATGAAGGCCGTGATCGTGTCGAAGCGGTCCATTGGATTGCTGCACCTGCCGCAACGATGTCGTGCCGAGAAAGGCGATTATCGTCTCGCTCGTCATCTATCATCTTCCGGGCGACAGGCAAAACGCCTGCGAGCACGAAATCGAAGGAGCGCATCATGTCTCGTCTCTCGACGCCCGAAACCATAGAAGCGGCGCCCGCCGCGGCCCGTTCGCTGCTGGAAGCGGTGAAGGCGAAGCTCGGACTCGTTCCGAATTTCTATCGACTGGTCGCGGGCAGCGCCGCCGGCCTCGAAGGTCTGCTCGGCTTGACCGAAGGGCTGGCCAAGGGTGCGCTCGACGCGCGCACGCGCGAGCGCATCGCCGTCGCAGTGGCCGAATTCAACGGCTGCGGCTATTGCCTCTCGGCGCACGCCTATATCGGCAAGAACCTGCTGAAGCTCGATGATGCGGAGATCGCCGCCAATCGCGACGGCCGCTCGTCGGATCGAAGGGCCGACGCCGCTCTGCGCTTCGCGCTCGAGATCGTTCGCAAGCGCGGCCATGTCTCGGACGCCGATCTGTCGGCTGTGCGCGCGGCGGGCTTCGGCGACGCCGAGATCATCGAGATTATCCTGCATGTGGGTCTCAACACGCTGACGAATTACGTCAATGAGATCGCCGACACGACGATCGATTTTCCTGCTTTGGAGCTGCGTCGCGTGGCGTGAGCCGAGCATACGTCCATGCTCTTTTCGGACGCACGCTCCAATCGGAGGAGGAAATCATGTCGAGACCGCCGCTACCGCCTTTCACCGCCGAAACCGCCGCCCAAAAAGTGCGCATCGCCGAGGACGCCTGGAACAGCCGCGATCCGGAGCGCGTCGCGCAGGCCTATTCGATCGACAGCCGCTGGCGCAATCGCGCCGAATTCATTGTCGGTCGCGATTCGATCGAGGCCTTTCTCGAGCGCAAATGGTCACGAGAGCTCGAGTATCGGCTCATCAAGGAGCTGTGGGCGTTCCACGAGAATCGGATCGCCGTCCGCTTCGCCTATGAATGGCGCGACGACAGTGGGAGCTGGTTTCGCTCCTACGGCAATGAAAATTGGGAGTTCGACGAGCAGGGTCTCATGCGCCTGCGCATCGCCAGCATCAACGATGTTCCGATCTTCGCCGCCGATCGAAAATTCCATTGGCCGCTCGGCAGACGGCCGGACGATCATCCGGGCTTGAGCGATCTCAGCTTCTGACGGCGAGCGGACTCCGACTCGGTCTGATTTCACATCGACGCCGGTGGACAAGAGCGAGCCTTCAGGCTCGCTTCCAAAACATTCGGCAATCGTCAGCACACATGAGGAGAAACTTTATGAGCAAGACCGCCATCATCATCTATTCCGATCCGAAGTCCGGCTCCGAGGAAGCGCTCGGCCGACTCTTCAATGGCCTGTTCCTCGCTTACGAGCTCAAGGAGAAAAAGCAGGACGTCGCCATCGTCTTCCAGGGCGCCGGCACGCGCTGGCCGGCTCAGCTCGTCAAGGCCGACCACGCGGCGCATGCTCTCTACGAAGCGGTGAAGGATGTCGTGGCGGGCGTCTGCGGCGGCTGCGCGGATGTCTTCGGCGCCACCGAGGACGCCCGCAAGACAGGGCTGAAGCTCGACTACGAAAAGGCGATTCCCGGAACGCCGGGCGTGCTCGATCTGTCGAGCTATCTCGACCAGGACTACAGCCTCGTCACCTTCTGACCGCTCCCCGCGCCCGGCCGCATTCGGCGGTCGGGCGTCCGCTCCTTCGACTCCGCGAAGGGATCGATCATGGACACTCGACGCCCCAACAGCGACATCGCCTTCACCGAGACGGTGAAGCAACTCCAGCGCCGCAATGGCTCGCGCGACGCCTACGCCAAAATGGAGTCGCGCGGCTGGCAGGACCGCATCACCCCTCAACTGGCCGCCTTCATCGCCCAGCAAAACAGCTTCTACCTCGCGACCGTGAACGCCGAGGGACAACCCTATATCCAGCATCGCGGCGGGCCGCGCGGCTTCCTCATGCCGATCGATGAGCACAGCTTGGCGATGGCCGATTTCAGAGGCAACCGTCAGTTCATCTCGCAAGGCAATCTGCTCGAGAACAGCAAGGCGTCCATTTTTCTGATGGACTATGCGAACCGGCGCCGCATCAAGATCTGGGGTGAGGCCTCTATGGTGGAAGGAGACGACGCCTTGCTCCGATCAGTGACGCCCGATGGCTACGCCGCGGCGCCCGAGCGCGTGCTTTTGTTCAAGGTGTCGGCCTGGGACGCCAACTGCCCTCAGCACATTCCGCGCAAGATCGACGCCGACGAGGTCGACGATATGCTGGCGAAGCGGGATCGGCGAATCGCCGAGCTCGAAGCGGTGATAGAACAGATGCAGCGCTGAATTCCGGACGTGATGATCATCTCAGCGATGAAAGCGAACAGAATTTTCGTTCGTCTCCGGAACCCAGTTATCCGCGCGCCCATCAGGCGACAGATCCGGACCTTGCTCGAAGGCTTTGGGATGTATCGATCGAGCTGGGCGTCGATCCCGGTCTGCGGGCGACATGAGCATTCCATCCGGCGTCGTTAACGTCCGTAAGGCCCGCGACGGCTCATGGCGCATTGCTGCGGCAGCAAGAATGGCAACGGCATGCTCAATTCGCTGACGGCGATCCAGGAGGTTGCCATAGCCGACATCACAATCCGAATCTGGACGACGGTTTGAAGCGCTGCTTGCGTATGCGAGCGGCTGAACATAGCCATTCCACGGAAGAAGAAGCTCGAGAAATCCGGCGGGAGGCCGTCAGCGGGGTGAGCGCACCGAAAAATGTCGGCCGGGCGATTCACACCCGCTTTGGCTATCGGCGGCCTGGAGCTATAGCTTCCTGCACGCGGCCCAATGCACGAACCGCCGAACGATGCCGTCACCGTGCTCGACACCAATGCGGTCTCCGAGCCAAAGTGGCCGAAACCCGCGCCCGGCGGTTTTGATCCGAGTGCATAGATTCCGCTTGGAGCAACCGAGAGTTCAGGCATTCTAAGCAGAAATGACCCCGAAGGGCCATTATCAACTATTTGATTTTCATCGCGATTTTTTGGAGCGGGCGAAGGGATTCGAACCCTCGACCCCAACCTTGGCAAGGTTGGGTGTATCCTACGACGAGGCCGCCGAGTTTTCTCCAGAGCACGATAAATATATGAAAACAATTTATTTATTTGATGGCGTCTTCGCTGGGCTACGCTACGCCGCGCCTGAATTTTTCATCACGGTGGACACCATGTGGACACCAATATAATCTCGTACCCACGAGAAAATGCGAACGGAGGCGCGCGATGGACCGATCATCCAGCGTCCGCTTGACCAAGCTGGTAGTCGAGAAGGCAGAGGTCCGCGACGCCCGGTATGACCTGTGGGACCTCGATCTCACGGGTTTCGGGCTGAGAGTCGAGAAGAGCGGCACGAAGACGTTCATCATCCGTTACCGAACCGACGGGGGCGGCCGGTCCGCGCCGAGACGCTTTCTGACCGTCGGGCGCTTCGGAGCGCTGACGGTCGAGCAAGCGAGGAAAAAGGCGAAAATTCTGCTTGGCGCCGCGGCCAGCGGTAATGATCCCGCCGGCGAGGTGCAGGAGAAGCGCCGCGAGAAGACGATGCGGGAGCTGCTCGACTTCTATGAAAAGCATGGCTGCTTTATCCAGCGCGGCATCCACAAGGGTAAGCCTATGAAGCCGCTTACCAAGCAGTACACGATGGCGCGGCTGCGCAACCACGTGGAACCTCTTCTCGGTCACCGGCGAGCGAGCGAGGTCACGTCCGGCGATATTGAGACCTTCGTGGCGGACGTTACGGCCGGCAAGACGGCCAAGGACGAAAAGGTCGGCCCGCGCAAACGCCTCATAGTGCGCGGTGGCGAGGGCGCGGCTCGAAAGGTCGTACGCGACTTGTCGGCGGTGTTCAGCTTCGGTGGCCGGCATGGCTTCGTGACAAAGAACCCCGTCGAAGACGCATCCGTTAGAAAGACGGATAACCGACGCGAGCGATTTCTGACGCTGGACGAGGTCTCTCGCCTGGGCGAAGCGTTCGATACGGTCGAGAAAGAAGGCGCCAATCCGAAAGGAGTGGCGATCGCCCGCCTGTGGGCGCTAACCGGCTGCCGCCGTAACGAGATCGCTGCCCTCAAGGCTCATGAGGTCAAACTCGGGAGCAACCTCTTCGAGTTCGATGATACCAAAACCGGAAAATCGATCCGCCCTTTTGGCCCGGCGGCAGCGGCGCTGTTGCAGGGACTGTTGAAGGACGGCAAGGAAGGCTATCTGTTCCCGGCCGAGAGAGGTGACGGCTACTACCAGGGTACGCGCAATGTCTGGGCGGAGGTGACAAAGCTCGCCGGCTTACCGGGGGTCACTCCGCACACGCTTCGACACACGCTTGGATCGACTGCCACGTCGAGCGGCGAAGCATTGGCATTGACCGGCGCGATCCTGGGACATGCGAATCTCAGGTCGACGGCCATTTACGCCCATGTCCAACGCGATCCTTCGCTCGAGGCGGCCAAGCGCGTCGAAAAACTGCTGGCGGCTGCGTTGGAGGGCAAGGCCATAGAGCCGCAAGATGCTGAGACGGGTGAGGCGCTTCCCGAGTTCGACGCCGATTTGATCCGCGTCCTGGCTGAACGACTGTCGAAGGAGGATTCCGATGCTGCCCGCCTTCGCGCGATTATGGCCCAGGTGGTTGCGCTCAATACGTGAAGGTCGAGGTCAGCCGCTCAAATCGGGGGGAGCGCCTGTCCCTCATCGCCAAGGATGAGATAGAGCGCCGGATCGACCGTGGCGAGTCGCCTTCGAAGCGTGCGCGCAAGGAGGCTCGAACATTCGGGGAGCTCGTCCGGCTCTATAGGGACGATCTCGCGGAAGTCGGAAAGCGGATCGGCTGGTCGAAGGCCGCCAGCCTCGACTTTCTCGAGCGTCGCCTTGGGCGATTGAAGGTTTCAGAGCTGGATCGAGAGCGGCTCATTCAATTCGGTCAAGATAGAGCGAAGAAAGAAGCTAGTCCCGTCGCGTTCGGCATCGACCTTGGCTAACTCAAAACGATCTTGTCGCATGCTGTGGCGGTTCACGGCATCCAGCTTTCGACGGAGCCGCCTGGTAGGCATCACGCATCTTGCCGATCGAGATGCGACCGCATCACCAGTTCCGAATAGGTTCGTCCTTGCGAAACGAGTTCGTCATGCGTGCCGCGTTCGACGATCCGGCCCTTCTGCAAAACGATGATTTGATCGGCCTGCCGCACTGTCGAGAGGCGGTGGGCGATCGTGATGGTCGTGCGTCCCTGCGATAGCGCAGCCAGCGCGGACGCCATGGCGTGCTCCGTCTTGGCGTCGAGGGCGCTGGTCGCTTCGTCGAGCAGCAGAATCGGCGGATCGCGTAGAATGACGCGCGCGAGCGCCAGCCTTTGTTTCTCGCCGCCGGAAAAGCGATAGCCTCTCTCCCCGACCAGCGTCTCATAACGGTCGGGCAAGGCGGTGATCGTCTCGTGGATCTGGGCGATGCGCGCGGCCCTCGCGAGCTCATCGTCGGACGCCTCTGGACAGCCGAAGCGCAGATTCTCGGCGACGGTCGCATGGAGCAGATAAGGCTCCTGCGTCACGACGCCGAGCATGTCGGTGAGTGTCTCGAAGCCGAGCGCACGGATATCGACGCCGTCGAAGGAGATGACGCCCGTGTCCACGTCATAGAGTCGGGCGAGGAGGTAGCCGAGGGTGGTCTTGCCCGAACCGGTCGCGCCGACAATGGCCACATGGCTGCCGGCCGGAATGTCGATAGAGATCTCGCGCAGGGCGGGGGTCGTGGCGCCAGGATAGAAAAAGGAGACATTCTCCACCCTGACCGCGCCGCGCATGTCCGCTCGGCCGAGCGCGACCGTGTCCGCGGCTTGCGTGATCTCGACCGGCTTGTCGAGATAAGCGAAGATCCGCGCGAAGAGCGCGCGGGTCGTTCGCATCTCCCGCCCGATTTCCAGAAGCTGCTCGAGCGGCCAAAGCAATTGCTCCTGCAGCGCGATCATGGCGACGAGCGTGCCGATGGTGATCGGCGTGTCGGCCTGTATCAGCAGTCCGCCGACCAGCAGCGTCAGCGCCGGAAGCACGGAGAGCGCAAGGTTGATGAGCGCCCATTGCCATTCGCCCGCCGTATGCGCGCGAGCTTCGAGCTTCGCCACCTCTCCGGAAAGGCGCGAGAAGCGATGCGACAAATGCTCGCCGCGGTTCATCGTTCTGGCGAGGATCACGCCGGAAATCGAAAGCGTCTCCTGGATGGCCGACGACATGTCGGCGATGCGCTCCTGCTGCGCGAAAAGGTGCTTTTCGCGCATTCGCGCGACCCGATTGCTGATCGCCACTGTTCCGGGAACGATCAGAAAGACGAAGAGAGCCAATCGCCATTCGAGCAGCAGGATCGCTGCAGCGGTCATGACCACCGTGGCCGAAGACCGCGCCAGCTCGTTCGCGCTGGTGGTCACGAGCGATTGCAGCCCGGAAATATCGCTGGCGATGCGCGATTGAATTTCTCCTGCTCGCGTCGCCGTGAAGAAGCCGAGAGACAAGGATTGAAGATGCGAATAGACCCTCACTCGCAGATCATGCATGATCGCCTGCCCGATCCCGACCGACAATATCACCTGCGCTGTGCTGAGGCAGGTCGACAGGACAGCGACGAACAGCAGGCCGACCACCAGCGCGACGAGCTGATGCAGATCGGAATGGGGCAGAGCCTCGTCGATGATTGCGCGCAGGAGAAAAGGCGATGACATGCCCGCGCATGCGCCGAGGAGCATCAGGGAGGCGACAATTGCGATCTTGGTGCCGTAAGGCCTGAACAGTTCGAGGACGCGGCGCAGGGACACATGTGTTGCGGCGACTTTCTCGTAGATAAGAGACTCGTTCTCAGGCCTGTCCGTTGCAGGTGAAGCGGTCATTCTATCGTCCGTATTTGTTCGATCAGCGTCCTGGCGACGCCGTCATTCGGCAGGCTCGTCGCCGCCGATGCGATCGTGCGCTCGGGGAAGCGGCAGAACGATCTCGAAGATCGCGCCGCCGGTCGCGGAGGCTCTGTATTGCGCGCGGCCGTGATGCGCCTCCGCTATGGCACGCACCACGGAGAGGCCGAGGCCCGCGCCGCCGTGGCGCCGCGAGCGCGAGGCTTCCGCCCGGCTGAATGTATCGAACGCATAGGGCGCGAAGTCGAGGCTGAGACCCGGCCCTTGGTCCTCGACGGCGATCACGAGCCTATCCTCCGCCGCTCTCGTCGAAACGCGCAAAAGCCCCGGCGTCGCGTAGCGCTTTGCATTCTCGAGAAGGGCGAGCAACGCCTGCCGCAATCGAACCCCGTCGCAGGCCAGGACGATTCGGCGGGTGTCGAGCTCGATCGCGAAGCCAGCCTCGACGAGAGCGGGCCGCATGGCGTCGACGGCCTGCCGAATCTCATGCTCGAGATCGGTCGGCTCGAAGCGCATCTCCAGTCGACGACTCTCCGACAGGGTGACGATGCGCAGATCGTCGACGAGACGCGACAAGCCTTCCACTTGCGACAGGAGATTCCGGAACAATTCGTCGCTCGGCTCGAACACGCCGTCGGCGAGGCCGTGCAGCCGGCCACGCAGGATCGTCAATGGCGTGCGGAGCTCATGCGCGATCGCCGCGTTCCAGGAGGCCATCGCCGCGACGATATCCTCGAGGCGCTGCGCCATCGCATTGAAGTCGTCCACCAGTCGAGCCGTTTCGCCGAGCGATCTGTCGCCCGGCGAGGCCCGTGCCGTGAGATCGCCGGCGGCGATCCTGCGCGCGCCTTCGGCGAGCGAATTGAGAGGAACGAGAATCCGTTTCGTCAGGCGGAGCGCCGCGAAGATCGCGAGAATGAGAGCGAAGAGAAGCAGGATTGCGATCAGCACGAAATCCGGCGCCTCGGGAAGAAGCGGCGGTGGGCCCGGCGGCGGCGGGTAATAGGTCAGATAGACGCCATAGAAGACGAAGGAGCCGACGAACACGATCATCACGGCGGTGGCGACGACGATGCTCATCGACAGCGTGATCTGTCGGCTCAAGCGATGGCGGCTCATGGCGCCGCCATCCGATAGCCGACGCCACGCACGACATTCATCAGGCCGATCGCGCCGGCCTCGTCGAGCTTGCGGCGAAGATTGCTCACATGACTGTCGACGGTCCGCTCGAGCGCGTCGCCGCCCGGCAGGCAGGCGTCGACCAGCTCGCTGCGGCTGAACGCGCGCGAGGGCGATTTCGCCATATGGGCGAGGAGCCGGAATTCTGTCAGGGTCAGGGACAGCGGCGTCGTGGCGTCGCCGTCTCGCACCTTGGCGAGAAAGCTCTGCAGATCGATCTCGAGCTTGCCGATCCGCAAGACGAGGCTGTCGACGCGAGCATTGGTTCGCCGCAGGACCGCTTTGACGCGCGCGACGATTTCCGCCGGATTGAACGGCTTCACCACATAGTCGTCGGCGCCGAGACGCAATCCCTGAAGGCGCTCGATGTCCTCGTCGAGCGCGGTGATCATGATGACCGGCGTGTCGCCGCGGCGCCGCAGCTCGGCCAGAGTCTCCCAGCCGTCGACATTCGGCATGTTCACATCCAGCAAGACGATGTCCGGCTTCAGAATCGCATGTTGATCGAGCGCGATCCGGCCATCCGCCGCGCTCACGGTTCGCAGCCCTTCCCGCGCCAGGTAGGCTTCCAGAATCGCGGTGATTTCCGGTTCGTCGTCGGCAATGAGAACGAGTTCGTTCATGGTCGAGTTCTCGGCTGCTCGCTGGCTGGCCTGATATTGTTTCCCGCACATCGGACAATGTCGTCTTGCGGAATGACTTTGGTCACGCGTCGAAAGTATGGCCGAATTTTCGGCTGTTCGAGTCCCTCCTAAATTTCCTGCAAAGAAATGGGTCTGCAGTAGGTCGATGACTCGAAAGCTTCGTGTACCGGCATCGACGAGCCTCCGAACATTCCGAGATCCAGGCAGGGCTTCTCCATGCAAAATCGTCCTACCAATTCGTCGATATGCGCCCGTTGCCTTTCACGTCGCTCGTTCTGCGATTTCGTCGATATTAAGGGTAAGACGAAACCCTCGCGTGCGCGTAATCCTCCGCGTTCGAGCCAAAAGGCGTCGTAATCGGCGCGCATTCGCCGGCGCTGCCAACAGGCGTCGGCATTGATCGAATGCGTGTCATTGGATACGGCGAGGATCCGCTGGGCGCCCAACGCCCGGGCCAAGGTCGTCGCCGCCAGAAAGACCGCCATTTTGGGACGCAACCCCCAGAGAGCCCGCGTCGCTTTCACGATCCGCGCCTTGGCGTCCGGCCCGCAATGCGACGAAGGCCCTTGCAGTCCCCCGATCAGAACGGAGGGCGTCCCGTCGTCTTCGTTTCCGAGCACAAAGGTCAGCGTCGCAAGTTTGAGACCGTCCGCTGTGTCGCTCAATACGAAACTCAACTCCCCCTCTTTGTAGCAATATTCCGGGCTGCGTAGCGCTAGCCGATAAACTTCACCGTTCTTGCCGCATAGGAGGCCGAGCTCTGCCTCGCACATTCCCCAAGAAACGGCAATCAAAGATGGAATGGTGTTGCAAATATGGCTATAGTGATGTTTCAAAATCGACACCCGCTCCGAGCAAGAGAAGCCAAACATAGCGTAATTGAAAAGCGGCTTTCTGATACATTGTGCCGGAGCCGCTCCAAATGGATGCTTGTCTTTAAACTCGTCGAGAAAGTTCAGCCAGGCGGCCGAGGCGCGAATATCCTGCAGCGATGATAGGCAGAATATTCCTGCTTGGAATGTCGATTCGTTTGCTGCGATCACGCAGACGTGTCGCCATATCGTCCGCATTGCTTCTTGCACCACGCCTCCGGACAAACGACCGTTTTGATATGGCTTCACGGGTTTCGTCAGCAGTTCGAGCCGTCGACGAGTCGATGAAGATCAACCTCAATTGTCAGTAACGAAACACACACATTACAGCAATCATTTGTCCGGCCAAGCCGGTGGTCTCCATCAATTCTCCATCAAACCTGCACGATCCGCGAACAGCCGCGGCGTAGGTCATGATCGAAGACAAAAAAGCCGCCCTGGCTCCGTCCAGGGCGATCCGGCAACGACCTCGAAAGCGCGCTCATGGATATTCGCTCGGCGATCGCTATCTTCACCGCCGCCGCCACGCTCGCCGGATGCGACTTCGATTCCGGGGACCGAAGCAAGGCGTCGGTGCGGCCCGAGGTGGGTGTCGTCACCTTGCATCCTCGAAATGTCGTCGTCGCCTCCGAGCTGCCCGGCCGCATCGTCGCTTCGCTGGTGGCGGAAGTGCGGCCGCAGGTCGCGGGGATCATTCAGAAGCGGCTGTTCCAGGAAGGCGGCGAGGTCGACGAGGGAGCGCCGCTCTATCAGATCGATCCCGCCCCTTATCGAGCCGCTCACGACAGCGCCGTCGCCGCCCTGCGGAAAGCCGAGGCCACTGTGCCCAGCGCTCGAGCCAAGGTCGAGCGCTATCAGGGGCTGATCAAAAAGAACGCGGTCAGCGCGCAGGATCTGGAGGAGGCCGTCGCCGCGCTCGCTCAGGCGCGAGCCGATGTGGCGACGGCGGAGGCGAATGTCGCCAGCGCGAAGATCAATCTCGACTATACGACGATCAAGGCGCCGATCGGCGGCCGCGCCGACAAATCCTCGCTTACGCAAGGCGCGCTGGTGACGGCCGGTCAGGCCGACACGCTCACCACCATTCGCACGCTCGATCCGATCTATGTCGACCTCACCCGATCGAGCGCCGCCTTGCTCGATCTGAGGCGGGCCATCGACGAGGGCCGCATCCGATCGTCGGAGCGCAAAGTCGATGTGAAGCTGAAGCTCGAAAATGGCTGGGTCTATCCGATGACCGGACGGCTCGAATTCACCGAGGCCAAAGTCAGCCAGACGACCGGGACCGCGACAGTGCGGGTGGTCTTCCCCAATCCGTCGCGACTGCTGCTGCCGGGAATGTACGCCCGGGCGATCGTCGAGGAAGGCGTCGCGCCCGGCGGGTTCCTCGTCCCTCAGCGCGCGGTCGTCCGCAACGTCAGGGGGCAGGCGACGGCGCTGGTGCTCGGCAAGGACGACAAGATCGAGGAGCGCGTGCTCTCCGTCGGCAGGACGGTCGGCAATAATTGGCTGGTCACGGCGGGGCTCGGCGACGGCGACCGCGTCGTTGTCGAAGGCCTGCAGCTTGTACGCGCCGGGCAGCAGGCGACTGGCCTCGAGGTCGTGATCGACGACGCCACCGGCGAGCTGCGCGAGCGTGAGCCGACGACGGCGAAAATCCAGGCGAAAGGCTGACGCGCGTGATCTCCGCATTTTTCATCGTCCGTCCGATCTTCGCCTCGGTGATCGCGATCGTCGTCATGCTCGGTGGCCTGCTGGCGCTCATCGGCCTGCCGGTCTCGCAATATCCGGAGATCGCGCCTCCGACGATCCAGATCACCGCCACCTATCCCGGCGCCGATGCGCGGACGGTCGAGAATTCGGTCACCAAGATCATCGAGCAAGGCATGACCGGCCTCGACCATCTCGACTACATGACCTCGACGTCGACATCGACCGGCCAGGCCGACATCACCCTCACCTTCACCAACGCCGCCAATCCGGATGTGGCGCAGATGCAGGTGCAGAACAAGCTGCAGCTCGTCACCGCGCTGTTGCCGACCATGGTCCAGTCCAATGGCCTCACCGTCACCAAATCGTCGAGCGCCTTTCTGATGGTCGTCGGCTTCGCCTCGACCGACGGCAAGATGACCGGCACGGATCTGTCGGATTACGTCAAGAGCGCGCTCAACGACACGCTGAAACGGGTCGAGGGTGTCGGCAACACGCAGCTCTTCGGCGCCGGCTATGCGATGCGCATTTGGCTCGATCCGGACCGGCTCGCCGGATATGCGCTGAACCCGAGCGATGTCGCGAGCGCGATTCAGGCGCAGAACGCGCAAGTGTCGGCAGGACAGATCGGAGGCTTGCCGGCGCGCAGAGGGCAGCAGCTCAACGCCACCGTCACGGCGCAGAGCCGCCTGCAGACGCCGGAGCAGTTTCGGAACGTCATCGTGAAAAGCGCGGCCGACGGCTCGCTGGTTCGCATCGGCGATGTCGCGACCGTCGAGCTCGGCGCCGAGGACTATGTCAGCGCATCGACCTACAATGGCGCGCCGGCAACCGGCCTCGCCGTCAATCTCGCGACGGGCGCGAATGCCGTCCGCACGGCCACGGCGGTCAAGGCGGCGATCGATCGGCTCGCGCCGACGTTTCCGGAAGGAGTGAAGGTCGTCTATCCCTACGACACGACGCCTTTCGTCAAAATCTCGATCGAGCAGGTGACCCACACGCTGATCGAAGCGATCGTGCTCGTCTTCCTCGTCATGCTGGCCTTTCTGCATAATGTCCGCGCCACGCTCATTCCGACGCTCGCCGTGCCGGTGGTGCTGCTGGGAACCTTCGGCGTTCTGGCGGTCGCCGGATATTCGATCAACACGCTCACCATGTTCGCCATGGTGCTGGCGATCGGACTCCTGGTCGACGACGCCATCGTCGTGGTCGAGAATGTCGAGCGCATCATGCGCGAGGAAGGGCTGTCGCCACGCGAGGCCACTGTCAAATCCATGAGCGAGATCACCGGCGCGCTCATCGGCATCACGACGGTCTTGTCCGCGGTCTTCGTGCCGATGGCGTTCTTCGGCGGTTCGGTCGGCGTCATCTACCGTCAGTTCTCGGTCACCATCGTTTCGGCCATGGCGCTGTCGGTCGGCGTCGCGCTGATCCTGACGCCGGCGCTCTGCGCGACGCTTCTTCGTCCGCCGAGGCCGGACGCCGAGAAGGCGGGCTTGTTCCGTTGGTTCGACCGCAACATGGAACGCGGCGCCGACGCCTATCGAGATGGCGCGCACGCCGTTCTGCGGCGCCCGAGACGCGGCTTCGCGGCTCTGGCCGTGATGATGGTCGCGGCCGCCGCGTTGTTCACGCGCTTGCCGAGCTCGTTTCTGCCGCAGGAGGACCAGGGCTATCTCATGGTCAGCGTGCAGCTGCCCGTCGGCGCGACCAGCGACCGCACGGAACACGCGCTCGATCGGGTGACGCGATATTTTCTCGACCAGGAGAGCAAGGCCGTCGATGGCGTCATGACGGTGAGAGGCTACGCCTTCAGCGGCCTCGGCCAGAATGTCGGCATGGCCTTCGTCGGCCTGCGCGACTTTTCAGAACGCAAGGCGTCCGATCTGTCCGCGGCCGCGGTGACGGCGCGCGCGACGGCGGCGCTCGCCGGCATTCGCGACGCGCAGGTCTTCGTGCTGGCGCCGCCCGCGATCGAGGGATTGGGCACGAGCAGCGGCTTCGATTTCTATCTCCAGGACTTGACGGGCGCCGGCCACGAAAAGCTCTTGGCCGCGCGCGACCATCTGCTCGCCGACGCCGCGCGAAGCAGGCTCTTGAATGGCGTGCGGCCGAACGGCCAGGACGACACGCCGCAATTTGCGATCGATGTCGATCAGGAAAAAGCGAGCGCTCTCGGGATCGATCTCGCGACCGTCAACGCCACTCTGTCGACGGCCTGGGGCGGCGCCTATGTGAACGACTTCATCGATCGTGGCCGCGTCAAGAAAGTCTATTTGCAATCGGCGGCCGATTTCCGAATGCAGCCCGACGATCTCGACCGCTGGCATGTCCGGACTGCTTCGGGCGAGATGGCGCCTTTCTCGTCCTTCGCGTCCGGCCGCTGGGCGTTCGGCTCGCCCCGCCTCGAACGTTACAACGGATCGCCCGCCGTTCAGATCCAGGGCGAGGCCGGAATCGGCGCCAGCTCCGGCGACGCCATGACGGAGATCGATCGTCTCGTCGCCGGCTTGCCGCCCGGATTTTCCCATGAGTGGACCAGCCTGTCGCGGCAGGAGCGGCTCTCGGGCAATCAGGCCACTGCACTTTATGCGATCTCCGTCGTCGTCGTCTTCCTGTGCCTCGCCGCACTCTATGAAAGTTGGATGGTCCCTCTCGCGGTCATGCTGTGCGCGCCGATCGGCGTGCTCGGCGCGCTCGGCGCGGCGCTGATGTTCGGACAGGCCAATGACGTCTATTTCAAGGTCGGCCTGCTGACGACGATTGGTCTCGTCGCCAAGAACGCCATTCTGATCGTCGAATTCGCGATCGACCATCAAAAGGCGGGCATGGATGCGATCGAAGCGACGCTGCTCGCGGCGCGCCAGCGGCTGCGCCCGATCGTCATGACGTCCTTTGCCTTCATCCTCGGAGTCGCACCGCTCGCTTTCGCCAGCGGCGCTGGTTCGTCCGCCCAAAATTCGATCGGCGTCGGCGTCATGGGCGGCATGATCGCGGCCACGGCGCTCGCTATCTTCTTCGTTCCCCTGCTGTTCGTCACCACCCTCTCTTTGTCTCGTCCTGGCAAACAGGAACTGAAGTTTTCGGGCCAGCCGCACGGTTGGCGTTGATCGCGTTTCAAAGATTGTTTCGGGAGCAATTATCGTGGAAAGGCGAATAACTCTCACGGACATAGACCGCCCTGGAGAGGCGCTCGAAGTCGATATCATCGACGCCGACGCGACTTCGTTGACGCTTGCGGTGCCGAACACGTTTGTGCAATTTCGATTATTCCGCCATAGCCGCGATGCTGCCTATCAAGGATCATTGGGCGGGCGAAGCTTTTGTTATGTTCCGATCTCGCCGTCGAGGCGGGAAAGAGAATCGCAAAACGGAGGAAATAGATCGTCAGGCGCCGGATAGCGTCAGGTGAAATTCCTATCTCGAGATTCTTGTGGCAAGGCTGAACTCGGCTGCTCGTCGAGCCGGCGGCCGATCGTCAAGACGTCCTTCGCCTTCATCCTCGACGGCGCGTCGCTCGCTTTCGCCGACGACGCCGGATCGGCCACGCAAATCTCGATCACCGCCCGCGTCATGGACT
The DNA here is from genome assembly GCF_011378635.1 of Methylosinus sp. RM1. Lineage (NCBI taxonomy): Bacteria > Pseudomonadati > Pseudomonadota > Alphaproteobacteria > Hyphomicrobiales > Methylocystaceae > Methylosinus > Methylosinus sp. RM1. Next base: position 77,314 of record NZ_WOVC01000016.1, on the reverse strand, counting down.
GCGTGCTCTGGCGCGCAGTCCATGCCCACTCCCGGCGGAGTCCCCCCCCCCCGCCAAATCGATCGGCTCGCTACGCTTCCCACGATCGACGCAAGAGCATTCGGATCGGCAAGTAGCGCTCTGATCGATTTGCACCGTCGTGGCCTCTCTTTGTTCGCCCTATGTCGGGAAGGAGGCTCTCGCGGATTTTTGTCGCGACGCCACGATCCGTCGGCCGAGAGCGCGAAACTCGTCGCCGCGGCGCGATGATTTGCGTCAGACGGGGCCGATGTGACACGGAAGCCGCAATTAGACGACCACATCAGTTCAAATTCGCCCGATAGCCGAGCGAGCCTTCGAAAATGCTCGGCTGCTTACTAAGGATGCGCGGAGCAGACATTCGAGCTGAGGGGCACCTCCGCTAAAAGCCCATTGCCTCACCTTTCGCCTCTTAGCAAGCCGATCGCCGCGCCGAAAAGGCAGAGCGCCGACATGTAATAGAAGGGCGCCATGGCAATGGCGCGCTCTCCTACCAGGAGCGCCATCAAAGGCGGAGTCGTTCCACCGACGACTGCATAGGCCGTGTTGTAGGACAAAGCGAATCCCGTGAATCGCAGTTCGGGCGGGAAGCTGCGGATGATCAGATAGGGGGTGAGCGTGATCGTCCCGATCGCGAAACCGCCGATCGCGTAGAGATACAGCGCCCACGCATCGCCGTTGCCGAGGGAGAAGCCGAGCGCGGCGATGACCGCCGCCATCGCAGCGCCGCCGATCGCATAGGCTTTCCCGCCGCCGATGATATCCGTCACGCGACCCACGAAGACGCTGCCGAGGATCAGCAGCGTTATGGACCAGCAGTTGGCGGTGAAGACATCCGCCGCCCGATAGTCGAATTGCGACTGAAGATAGGTAGGCAAATAGAGAAAATAGGTCACGAAGACGCCGGCGAATACCCAGGTCGCAGCCATGGAGACGAGAACCTCGCTCTTGCAGCGCGTTAAGACGAGCGAGATCGGCAGTCGGGCGTCAGCGACACGCCGCTCGCGAAGCGCCTCGAAGACCGGCGTCTCCTGCAAATGCTTCCTCAGATAGACCGAGATCAGACCGAAGACGCCGCCGAGGATGAAAGGAATGCGCCAGCCCCAGGCGACGATATCATCCGCGGCGAGGCTCGCCGTCAGTATTTTGGCGGTGAGCGCGCCCATCAATATTCCGCAGCAGAGCCCGCCCATCAGCAGCCCGCAGGCGAAGCCTGCTCGGGATTTGTGGACATGCTCGGCGCAGAAGATCCATGCGCCGGGGACTTCTCCGCCCACCGATAGCCCTTGCAACAGCCGGCAGAACAGGAAGAGGAGCGGAGCGGCGAAGCCGATCGTCTGGTAATCGGGCGTCAGGCCGACCAGCAGCGTGGGAAAGGCCATCAGGAAGAGGCCGAGCGCGAACATTCTCTTGCGGCCGACGCGGTCGCCGAAATGCGCGAAGACGACGCCGCCGATCGGGCGCACGAGATAGCCGGCGGCGAATATGCCGAAGACCTGTAGCTGCGAGAGCCATTGCGGGCTGTCATGCGGGAAGAAGACCGCAGCGAGGGTCTTGGCGAAGAAAACGCCGACGATGAAATCATAATATTCGAGCGCGCCGCCGAGAGACGCGAGCGCCAGCGTCTTCGCCTGTTCACGAGAGAGACCGCGCAACGCTTCGATTTCGCCGGACGCGAGAGGACGGGTTCGGACTGTCGTGGGTCTGTTCCGATCAATCGATGTCGCGCGCCGAGCTCGAAGGCTTCTTGGCCGTCACCAGCATATCGACGCCCTCGCGGTAATTGGATCGCACATCGGCGAAGCCGAGAGCGCGCATCGTCGACAGAGTCGCCGAAGAATACATCAGGCGATCGGCGGATTCGTCGCTGAAGAGATGCACGATCCAATCCTCGAGGAGATCATAGCGCTGCGCCTCGCCGAAGACCTTGAACATGTTGCGGACGTCCGCCTGGGTAGATGCGAGCTGAAGAGCGTGATCATCCAGCGCGAAACGATCGCCGTTGACGAACAGGCCGCCCGGCTCGAGAACCCGTAGGATCTCCGCGAAGAGCTCGCGTCTGTAGCGATGTTCGAAATTATGGATGGCGTAATTGGAGGCGACGAGATCGACGCTCGCGTCGGGCAGCGTTCTCAAATAGACGAGCGCATCGCTCTCGATGAATTCGACGCGACCGGCGCGGGCATAGGCGGCGAGATTTTCGCGCGCCTGATTCAACATCGCCGGCGAGGCGTCGACCGACAGAAGGCTCAGATCATCACGCTGCGAGAGCAGCGAGCGCGTGCTGGTTCCCGTGCCGCAGCCGATCTCCAATCCCCGCAGCGTGGCGCCGGGCCGCCAGGCCGCGACAGTCGCGCCGAGATTCGCTGTCACCGTCACGATGTTGGGGCAGATCATCGGGAGGAAGTCATATTCCTCGCCGATAGGGCCGGTAAAAAGATTGTCGTCGCCCGCCATGATCGTCGTCCCTTTCGCTCGTCCGCTTTTGCCGCAGACTTCTCCCGATGCCTTTTTCTGCCCCGATCGCGGCGAGTCAGGATGCTCGTTCGCGAGCCGTTTCGATATCGGCTCCCCTGGGAGGCGTCGACATTCATTTCATCGGGTGATAGGATCATCCTATGTTTGTCTGCCGCCGTCAAGCTCGCGACCGCCCCGTCATCGACTGGGGAGGACCGGCGCATTCTGATATGAGGTCGAATATGTCGTCCCCGACCACGATTCCGCAGGCGCCTCGGCGTTCGCTCGTCGAGTCCACGATCGATCTGATCCGCGCTCAGGTCGAAAGCGGCGCATGGAAAGTCGGCGCGAAGATCCCCAACGAGCAGGAGCTCGCCGACATGCTCGATGTGGGCCGGAACACGGTGCGCGAGGCGATCCGCGTTCTCTCCCACGCTGAGGTTCTCGAAGTCCGCCAGGGCGACGGCACTTATGTGCGAACGAATGTGGATGCGGCCGAGACCATGCGCCGGATCGGCCGCTCCAGCCTGCGAGAGCATTATGAGCTGCGGGCGATGCTGGAGGCCGAGGCGGCTCGGCTCGCCGCGGCGCACCGCTCGGAGGCCGACGTCGCATTCTTGAGAGAGCTGCTGAGCCGGCGCGGCGAACGCAGGGACCATGTGGCGCGCGAGGATTTCGTCGACGCCGATATAGAGTTCCACGGAGCCATCGCGCGCATGTCGGGCAATGCGGCGCTCGCCGAGCTCTATCGCTATTTCGCGGGCTCCGTGCGCGTCTATATGTCGGAGGCGCTGGACGAAGGCGATGTCCCGAATCCGGGGCTCGACGTCCATGCCATCATTATCGACGCGATCGAGCGTCGCGACGGCGACGCGGCGGCCGCAGCGGCGCGCGCGGTGGCGACTCCCGTGATCGCCGCGCTTTCGATGGAGCGGGCGAAGCCCTCGAAAGTGTGAAGGTGCTTCGGGACGAGCCGAGATTGAAGATCCGCGGCCTCTATACGCTATCGAGCGGCCGATGGCTGTCGAAAGGGTAGGACGCGGCCCGCGAAACCCTCGGTGATCATGATGTCGATGGTGGCGGTCAGACTGTTGCGGCGCTTGCCGGCGGGAAGGATCGCCGAACCCGTGCGCAATTCGTCCTCGGTCACCGTGTTAAAAACAGCTTGTTCGAGTCCTGCGCCGCGAACCAGCCCAACACCGGCTGCACGGGTTTAGGCCGCATCAGCTCGGAGACGACGTTTGTGTTGAGCCGGATGACCGCGTCGCTCATGAGAACGATGGCGGTTCGCGCATCGGGCCGCGCGCGGGAAGCTCCAGTTCCACGCCGCCGATAACAGCGAAGCGGGCGTGAAGAGCGTGGCCGAGATTCTTCAGCGCGATGACGCCGCTGATCGCGCGACGCAGGATTTCCTGCGCTTCTTCTTCCATGGAGCGGCCATGTTCAGCCGCGCGCATACGTAAGCGGCGCTTCAAATCGTCGTCCAGATTGCGGATTGCGATGCTTGCCACGACAGCCTCCAGAATGGCGTCGTCAGTAACATGGGCAATGATTGCACTGCAATCAAGTTTGGCGTTGCCGGATGGATCGCGCGACGTGAATTTCGCCGGACGCTTCACGCGGGCCTTTTCTGGCCTCGCCAGCGACGGGAATGAAGCAAAAGCTCCGTCCGCCCAACGATCCTTGATAGGGAGCGTTGCGGCTGTGGCGGAACAGTCGAAATTGCACGGATGTGTTCGGCACCGCCAGCGTCAAAGAAGTCTCGTCAGCGGCGATGATGTCGACTTCGAGCGCCTCTCCAGGGCGGTCTATGTCAGTGAGAGTTATTCGTCTTTCCACGACAGATGCTCCCAAACGAATTTTTGAAAATTGATCAACGTCAATCGCGCTGCTGGTCACGAAATGTCGGCTCCTGATGGCGCAAGCGCAATGCGCCGCCGTAGCCGGCGCACCGAGAACGCGATCGACTAATTGTCCGTTCTCCGCATTCTCACGTTTTCCAACGCCTCTCGTATCATTTCGTCGACTGCGAAGCGGACGTTGCTCTCGAGAGCGTCGATCCCGTCTCTGCCGATCAGATAGAGAGCATCGTCGACGTGCGATTCGAGGAAATAGCGGGAGATGATCGGCTGGTCGGAACCTGCGCCTCTCGACCTCGCTCTGATGCTCGCCATCGCAGCGTCACGCAGCGCGCGAGCGAATTGCTCGCGCGTGCTCAACAAAATCGTCGCCAAAGAGACGGCGTGACCCAGATGCTTCTCACGCATTTTCGGACTCTCGGTCGTTTACGGACTCGCCCCCTCTGCCGCGCCGGCGCTTCCCTTCCTCGAACCGGCGGCGATCGTTTGTAGAGTATACTCCGTAGATATATGCTCTTCAAGCTGGCTGGTTCTCGTCATGGAAATGCGAGAGACGCTGGCGCGCAATCTGAGGAGATATCGACGGGCTCAACGCCTGTCGCAGGAGGAACTCGGCCATCGAGCCGAGCTCGACCGCACCTATATCAGCTCGATCGAACGCTGCGTCTATTCGGCGACGGTCGACGTCGTCGGTCGCCTCGCCGACGCTCTCGGAATTCCGGCGCTCGAGCTTCTGAGGCCCGCGAGCGAAACTGCGGAGGCGAAATCGTCATCCGCGGCATCGGCTGAAGGCGCCGGCACGAAGGAGCAGCCCAAGAAAGGCGCAAAGCCTTCTCGCAAAAGTGCGGGGCCGGCTCAAAGGCGGGCTATGCGAAAGAAGCCGGGTCCATAGCCGAGCGACCATGGACCCGAGCATGAGGATCACATCGGCGAGATCACCGCTTCCGGCGACGCCAGCCGGGCGATATCTGCGAGCGCCGAGCGCAGTTCCGGCCAGGGAAATTCCGCATCTGTCGGGCTCGGCTCGCCGAGCTGAATGAGGATAGCTAGCTTGGCCGCGACACCCGGCAGGCTGGCGGCTTTCGTCTTCGGGACCGACGCCACAAAATCGCGCTCCTTGCCGAGAGCGGCTCGAAGTTCGAGGTCGACGGCGTCGAAGCCGAGCGCCGATGCCGCCTCGTTCCATCGCTTTTGCCGCTCGTCGAACGCCGCGATCAGCGCCTCTCTCTCGATCGCCGGCACGTTCGCGACCAGTTCCTCGATCTCGTCGACCGATTGAGCGATTTTCGGCTCCTCCTCGCCGGAAAGGCGGATCGCAACCTCGGGGATGCCGACCGAGTGAATGAGTTTCTTTTCGATGCGCTGCCACTGGCGCGTCAGCGCGACGACCTCAGTGTGATTGGCTTGCCAATTCCGCCAAAGCTGCAGCGCGGGGTCGGACGGCGCCCCTCCAGTCGTCTTCCCGGACGGCAAGGCGCCGGTTCCTCGCAGAATGGCGCGCCAGCTAACGGCGGGCCGAGTCGTGCTATCTTCAGAATCAGCCATGATCCAAGCTCCAAACTAGCATGGGTTGTGGTCAGGCCGGGCGGGATGTTCGCAGCATCTCGTTCGGCCGCTGCTTATTAAATCGCAGAGCGAGGAGGATAAGCGTGGCGGAACATTTTGGCAACGCGATCCTCGCGTCTAAAAGCGGCGTAAATGAACTACCGTGATGCGCCTGCGCGCTCCAGCCAAAAGCTGGAGATTTTCTAATGTAATTAACTTTATGAAAGTTCAAATCATTTTGACAGTGTGATCCGGTATCTGACTGCGCCGTTGACGTTTGATCATCGTCGTAATTAAGTGTCGATCATGGTCGAGTCCGAGACGCGACGATTGCCTGTCAAGCGCGCGATCGCTGCGATCGCGGTCGCTTGCGTAATGGTATTGCACGGATTGACGTATGCCGTGGCGCAGTTTGGGACGGACCTTGGTTTTACGGTTCAATCCCATGCTTCGCAGTGCTCGGGCGCGGCGGACGGATCCCTCCCGGGTCCATCCGACCATAGTGAATGTCCGATGCCCTGTTGTCACGGCAGTGGCCGTGAAAGCGCCGGAGCATTCTTCGTCGTTTGGCTCGCTGCCGTCTATCTCATCGATTCGTCTGCGAATGGCTTAGCGAGCAGCCGAATTGCTCTTGCCGAGCACCGGCAATTGCCTGTCGCCAGCGGATGGGAGACGTCTTGGTCGTCCCGAGCGCCGCCCGGATTTCGAGCGCTAATCGTCTAGCGTTCGCAGCACTTGGAGCTTCAACTCCGAGGCGCTCGAATTTCCGAGCCACTCTCGACATCCGCGTTCTCCCGATTCCTGAAATTGGAGCAGAGCGGATCGGTCGAAATCGCCATGGACTTCCGTTATGTCCGTTCAAGCATCAGATTTGTTGCGCGAATTGATCGTGCGTTATGCGTGCGAAACTCTGCGTTTTCTGACGCGGAAGGTGGGCGCGGACGAGGCTTCCGACTTGGCGCAGGAGGCGATTTTGCGTGTCCTGCGTCATGCCGAGCGCGAAACAGTCGCGGAGCCGCAGGCTCTCCTCCGCACCACGGCCGTCAATCTCGCCCGAGACCACGTGCGCCGGAAACGCAAGGAAAGCAAATTCATCGTCGACGATGATTCGATTGGCGAGGTCCACGATCCTACGCCGTCTCCAAGCGCGAGAATTGAAGCGGAGCAGACGGCGGCTCGTTTCTTCGAAGCGCTCGATACCTTGTCGCCCCGTTGTCGCGAGGTCTTCATGATGCGCCGCTTCGACGATCTGCATCAGGAAGAGATCGCTCGGCGGCTGGGCATCTCACGAAATATGGTCGAGAAGCATCTGCGGACCGCGGTTGCGAAGCTCAAGGAGACGCTCGAATAGGACAATGCGACGGGACCGACTCCTGTTTTCGGGCCGCCCCACGTCTTATGATATAGCCGAGCGTGCGGCCCGACCGACTTGAGACCGGATTTCCGCCGCCGGAATGTGAAACAGGAGAATTATGCCAGAGAAGACCGCGCCAGACGATCGAGAGCGGGCGGATCGGATCGCTGCGGCGATCCGTTGGTGGGTTCGACTCGACGCGGGTGGCTTGTCTCCCTCCGAGCTGGCGGCGTTTCGAGCATGGCTCGCACGCGATCCAGGGAATGAGGCGGCCTTGGAGGAGGCGTGTGATTTTTGGGGCTCCTGGCAGTCGTTGCCGAAATCTTCCGTGCGCGCCTATGTCGCCTCGAAACGCCGACCGAAGCGGCGGCGCGGCTTGTATTCGGCGGCGATCTTCGGAGCGTTGACTGCGGCGACCGTGACCATCTTTGTGGGAGATCTGTGGATTTGGTGGCGCGCAAATGTCCGGACATGGACCAGCGAGTTCAGAACCGTCGTCTTGCCAGACGGCTCGCGCGCCCATTTGAACGCGAATTCCGCCTTGAAATTCGATTATTCGGGCGACAGGCGGCGGCTCGTATTGCTCGCAGGCGAAGCTTGGTTCGAAGTCGAAAAAGACGCGAGCCGCCCCTTCGTCGTCGAAGCAGCAGGAGGCGAGGTCAAGGCGCTCGGAACGGCGTTCGACGTTTCGATAAACAAAGAGCGCACGGAAGTCACGGTCACGGAGAACCGTGTCGAGGTGACGGGCGAGGGCGGCAAAGTCGTCGTCGACGCCGGCCGCCAAACGGCCTATGCGCCGGGATTTCCTGCCTGCGATTCATATGAGGTGGATGTCGAACGCGTCACATCTTGGCGTCGCGGAAAACTCATTTTCAAGGACAAGCCTCTAGGAGATGTGCTCGCGACGCTGGGCCGCTTTCATCGCGGCGTGGTGTTCATGGCGAGTCCCGCGATCCGCGATCTGCGTGTGACGGGAGTCTTTCGGACCGATCGCCCGATGGAAGCGCTTCGCGCCATCGAAGCCCATCTCGGACTGCGGGCCCTGCATCTGTCGGACTATTTGATCGTGTTGATGTGATATAATTGCCACAGCTCTGTTTATTTGCGCTTCCCGACTCCTGTTTTTCGATCCTCCGCGTCTTACAAATTAGGGCCTCGCGCTCGAGGAGAATGCGGAATGTCGAAATCAGGGAATGTCACACTCATAGGACTCAATCCGGCAAGTGTGACAGCGGTTGGTCTCTTCCTGACGGGCGCGTCCGCGCTCGCGGTCGACGTCACTCCGGCTCGAGCGAACATAGCCCCGCAAGTCTATCAGATACCGGCCGGTTCGATTGCCGACGGGCTAAATATGCTCGCCGATGAGAGCGGCGCCCAGCTCATTTACCGCGCGGCCGTGACCCGAAATTTGAGAACTCGCGGCGTCCTCGGCAAGCGAACGCTCGATGAGGCGTTGAGGGAGCTTTTGGAAGGGACTGGCCTCACCTATCAAATCGAACCGAACAGCAATATCGTCTCGATCGTTCTGGCGCAGTCGCGGGAGGTGTTGAACGACGCCTCTCCTTCCGGCGCGACGCAACTCCCAGAGATCGATATCGGCGCGGCGACGCCGGAGCAATCTCCGACGCGGCGAGCCGCGGGGACGTCGCATTCTGGCGAACAGTCTCATGGAGACTATCGAGCGCCGGACGACGCAACTGTTTCGAGATCGGCGCTGCCGCAACTTCGAACGCCTGTCTCGACCAAGGTCGTTTCCTCGGCCATCATCAAGGACACCCAGTCGGAGAGTCTCGGCGATGTGCTGCGCAACGTCAGCGGCGTGCAGAGCGTCTACACGCTCGGCGGGGCCTATGAGCATTTCGTCGTCCGCGGTTTCGAGCAGAGCTTCTCCAGCTATCGGAATGGCGTGCAAGTTCCTTTCAAGCGCTTCCAGCCAGCGAACACCGACCGCGTCGAAGTGCTCAAAGGCCCTTCCGCCGCGCAATATGGGATGACCGATCCGGGCGGCGTCATCAATGTCGTCACCAAGGAACCCTCCGCCGTCCGCTCCCATTACGTCGAGCAGCGCATCGGCTCCTATGGCCATTATCGCACAGAAGCTGGAACGACCGGGGCGCTCGACGCCGAGGGAAATCTCACCTACCGCTTCGACGGATCCTATCTCTCGAGCGGCGGCTTTCGCGAGCTCACCGATGTGAGCGCCTATTTTCTAGCGCCGGCTCTGCGCTGGCAAATCCTGCCTTCGACGCGGATCAACTTCAACGCCGAGATCGACAATTCGCGCCTGAACTACGATCAGGGACTGCCGGCGGTCGGAACCCGCATCGCCGATCTTCCGGTCGAGCGCAATCTCAGCCAGGGCGGGCTCTTCGATCGTCATCGCAACACATTGTTCGATCTCAACGCGGAGCATCGGATCGGCGATTGGAAAATCGCGGCTGGAGTGCTCTGGTTCACCAATCGAAAGGATTATCGGCAGTACTATGTCTGGGCCAATAGACTGCAGCCGGGCGACTCCTTCGCCGACCGCCTGACGTGGTTCGGGCCGGAGCGCTATGAGACGAAAACCGGCTGGGCCGAAGTCTCCGGCAAGTTCGACACTGGGCCATTCGAGCATTTTCTGCGCATTGGCGGACAATATTCCGCGATGCGTGGCCGTGCCGCCTTCATCGAGGATTATGTCGACACGATCGATATCTACTCCTACCGGACGTGGCTATCTTTCACGAATCCTTCTGTCTTCGATCTCGATCCGCCGGCCTTCGTCGTGCGCCAAGATGACAAATCCATTGGCGGCTATATTCAGGATCAGATCAAAGTGACCGACGCCCTCTCTCTGCTGCTCGCATTGCGTTACGAGGAGATCGAGCGACGACTCGTCTATTCCTATTCGTCGCCGCTCTCCTACAACGGACGCCGCGACAGCAAGTGGAGCCCGCGCTTCGGCATCGCCTACAAGCTCGTCCCCTGGCTGTCTGCGTTCGGCAGCTATTCAGAATCCTTCGGCCCAGCCTTTCTCTACGAGCCGAGCACGCTTTCCCGGCCCGAGGAATCGCGGCAGTTCGAGCTCGGTCTGAAGGCCGAGATGCTGGATGGCGCCTTGCAGGCGTCGCTCGCGCTCTTCGATCTCGCTAAGCGTAATATTCCAACGCCGTCGCCCGACAATCCTGCGCTCACGATCGCCATCGGCGAAGCCAGGTCGCGCGGACTCGAGTTCGATGCGCAGGGGCGGATCGCGCCCGGCCTCGATCTGATCGGCAGCTATGCGTTCACCGGCACGCGCATCACCGTCGACAACAATGGCAATGTCGGCAACGAATTGCCGAACGCGCCGCGCCATCAGGGCAGCCTGTGGCTCAAATATTCCTTCGACGACGAACCCCTGCGCGGATTGAGCCTCGCCGGCGGCGTCTATGCGGGGAGTTCCCGCTGGGGCGACGCGGCGAACAGCTATTTCGACGACGGCTACGCCCGGCTCGATCTCGCGGCAGCTTACAAGTTCGAACTCGCGGGCGCATTTCTGACAGCGCGCCTCAACGTGCAGAACGTCACGGACGAAAAATATTTTTTCATGCGCTCGCGCTGGAGCAACATGCCCGCGGCCCCGCGCGTGGTCATGGGTTCTCTGCGGGTCGACTTCTAGCTTCTCGCGCCTGGTTCGGCGATGTATTTCGAGCTTGGAGAGGAACAATGCGTCTTCGCCCTAAAATCGTGGTTGCGCACCGCTGGGCGGGATTGGCGATGACGGTCTTTCTGGTCATAGTCGGCCTGACAGGGGGGCTGCTCGCCTTTTACTCCGAGCTCGATCGACTACTCAATCCGAGCCTCTACCCTGCGCCTCGTCCCGGGGTTGCTCGTCTGCAGATAGCGGAACTCGTCGATCGGGCTGGGACGATCGTCCCCGACATGGAGGCGAATTCGGTCTATCTGCGCGAGCCGGAGCGCGCCGAAATTCGCATGCGGCCGCGAGCGCTCGCCGCTGATGCATCTTCGAAAGAGAGCGACTTCGACACACTGCTGCTCGATCCCTACACCGGCTCCGAGCTCGGCCGCTACGAATGGGGAAACATCAGACAAGGGCGCGTCAATCTGATGCCCTTCATCTATCGGCTTCACTATGAACTCGCGCTCGGCCGACTTGGAGGTTGGGCGCTCGGCTTGGTGGCTTTGGGATGGACATTGGATTGCTTCATCGGGCTTTATCTGACGTTTCCAGCCTCCATGTGGGGAGGCGGCATACGCCACGCGATCTCGGCTATGTACGATTGGCGACAGTCCTGGCGTGTCAAATGGCGAGGGGGCGCCTATCGAATAGCTTTCGACACTCACAGGGCCGGAGGACTATGGCTCTGGGCCGCTCTGCTCATCTTCGCATGGTCGGGTGTCTATATGAATTTCGGAGACACCGTCTATTTCCAGGTCACTCGTCGACTGTTTGATTACCATCCCACCTGGGAGGCGCTCGAAAAGAGAGTCTCTTCCGATCGCCGTCTATCATGGAGCGCGGCGGAGGCGGCCCTGCGTCGCCTCGCTATCGAGCAGTCGCGTAGCTTCGACACTGAGGCGTTCGAGCCAACCTCAATGCGCTATTCGAGCGACGGCAACGTCTTCAGCCTCCAGTTCCGCTCGTCTCGTGACATCCAGGATCGACGCGGCGTGACCGAAGTGATTGCCGATGGCGCGACAGGAGAATTGGTTGCGTTCTCGCTCCCGACCGGTAGGTATATGGGAAACACGATCACGAGCTGGCTCTACGCGTTGCACATGGCCAATGTGTTCGGGCTGCCATACCGGTTTTTTGTCTGCGCGCTCGGAGTCGTGGTGCCCACTCTCGCACTGTCGGGTCTGGTCATCTGGCTCAGGAAGCAACATGCTCGACGCGAGCGTCGATTGCGAGAGACGATTTCTTTTGTACACGAAAAGCGAACGCACGCCTGAGCTTCGCGATGTGAACCATTTTGTTCTGAGCGCAAATATGACGTGGAAGGAGCGGAGACGATGCACCTTTCTGTTCGCAATGAGCTTTTGGCCGAGGCATGTCGCTTCGATCCTCGATTGCCAGCAATCACAAATAGATTCACACGCTCGCTGCTGGATCATCACACGACGCTCATAAAAGAGCTCGTCGATGGCATCGGTTCGCCGCTGCATTTCGTGTTCCCCCAGATCTTCGCAGAAAACATATCCGAGCTCAAAGGAGCGGCGGATAAGTCCGGAATCGACACGATGATCCTCTTCGCCAAGAAGGCGAATAAGGCGGCCTGCTTCGCCGAACGATGCATGGACGCCGCCGTCGGGATGGATGTGGCGAGCCTCGGCGAACTCGAAAAAGCTCTCGCCGCTGGAGTTCCAGGAACTCTGATCGGCGTATCTGGCCCGCCGAAGTCGCGAAAGCTGCTCTCTATCGCATCATCCCACGGGTGCATGATCGCGATCGACAGCCTCGGAGAGCTCAACCATGCGATCGTGGTCGCGCGCGAATGCGGCCGACAGCTTCACATCGTCCTCAGATGCCAGACCGACAATCAGAGCAGCAGCCGCTTTGGCCTTTCGTTCCCCGAAATCGACGTCGCCTTCACCACCTGTTTGAGCGAGCCGGACCGAGTGCGCCTGCTGGGACTCTCCTTTCATCTCTCGGGCTATTGCATTGGAGAGCGAGCCAGAGCCGCGAGCGCGCTGATCGATTTGTGCGATCGGGCAAGGGCCATGGGACTGAAGGAATGCCGTAGCGTCGACATAGGAGGAGGCCTTCCGATCCGTTATGTCGAACCTGAAGACTGGGAGGCATTCCAGTGTCTCGACTCACCGCGAAATTATCACGCGTCGAAAACCTTCGGTGGATTTTACCCCTATGGCGGCGCCAGGGCCAAAGCCCAGGCGCTCGCCGATATTTTGGGATTTTGCCTCGATGGCGCGATCACTCTGGGGGAGAAATTCCGTCGACGCGAGATGAAGCTCGTGGTCGAACCCGGGAGAGCCCTGCTCGACCAAGCCGGAATGACGGCCTTCCGCGTGCAAGGTGTGAAAGACAGGACTGCGACCAGTGGGTATGCGATCGTCACTGTCGAGGGCTCTAGTTTCAATTTGTCGGAGCAATGGTTCAACAGCGAATATTTGCCTGACCCCATATTGATCTCCTCGCATCCGCGGCCGCGAAGAGAGTTTGCCGCCTGCATCGGCGGCGCGACTTGTCTCGAATCCGATATGCTGACGTGGCGGAAGATCCGGTTTGATCGAGAGATCGGCGTCGGCGACCTCATCGTTTATCTCAATACCGCGGGATATCAGATGGATTCCAACGAATCGCCTTTTCACGAAGCAAAGCTGCCTCACAAGGTCGTGCTCGAATTCGAACATGAGCGCATTCGATGGCGGCTAGACGGCCTCGCCTGAACGATGATTGGAGTGCGAAAATGAGCGACGGCATTCGACAAATTACAGACGGGGCCTTGCCGGTTCTCTCTCAAGCGACGCTTGGGCGACTGGAAATCGACTATTGTGAGGTAATCCGGGTCGTCGAGAACGCCTTCATCGCGTTGCGAACTGGCGACTCGGAAAATCCATTGAAGACGATCGTGCAGCCACGGGACAAGCGATCTCTCGGATACTCGATGGTCGGCCGCGACGGCGCGAGCAAGACGGTTGGCTTCAAAGTCGTATACGAATTCGACCCTGAGCGGACTAAGAACGCCTATCGCTTCCACTCTTTCATTTTCTTGTGTGACGATCTGACCGGCATGCCTATCGCGATGCTGGACGTCGTCGAACTCGGTCCGCTCAGAACATCGGCGACATCGGCTCTCATGGCGAGAGCGGCGCATCCGTGCGCGGCAAACGCGCTCGTCGTCGGTTCCGGCGTACAGGGGCAAATCGCCCTGCCGATGCTTGTCGCGGCAATCCCGGGGTTGAGCCGGCTGCAGATCTTCGGAACCCACCAAGCGGGCCTGCACGTCGCGCGCGAAAACGTCGAGAAACGCTATCCTGGACAAACGGTCGAATTCGTCTCCGATTTGGAGGAAGCAGCCAGGCACGCCGACATTGTCGTCGGCGCCGCTGGACTTTCATCGAAGCAATTTGTTCGGCACGGATGGATGAAGCCCGGCGCGGTCGCAGTTCTGCTCGGATATGGAGTCGATGCAGACGTGTTCCATGGCGCCGACTTTCGTATCGCGACCGATACCTCCCAAATGCTCGTGACCTGCAACGATCTCGCAGGTCCCAACGGCGAGATCCCAACCGTAGATGCTGAACTGCCGGACATCTTGCTCGGCAGGGCGATGGCTCGGCGTTCGGACCGAGATGTCGTCTTTGCGTACAACAGCGGGATGGTGGTCACAGATGTGGCGCTGGGGCGGTATCTCGCTGACCGCGCGCTGGCGCAAGATCTCGGAGAGAGGGTAAAGCTATGGTGATATCCCGCACGGAGGCTTCCTCTTCATGGAAGAAGGAGGCCGTGCAGATCATTCTTTTATCCTGGCCGTTGATCCTCACGAATTTCGCGTATGTCGCGCTGACGACGATCGATATCGTCGTGCTCGGCACTCTCGGCGCGAAGGACGTCGCCGCGGGAGGCCTTGCCATCGCGTTGTTCAATCAGTTCCGAACGACCGGGACCGGCCTCGTCACGGGGGTGAGCAATCTGGTCGCGGAAGCGAACTCCCGAGGAGACGAAGTCGCTGTCCAAGATCTGTTCAAGGCGGGCCTATTTTGGGCCACCGTGGCCGGGCTCACGTTCGTTTTCGTCTTTCTTTTGCTTGATCGGCCGCTCACATGGCTCGGACAGGATCCTTTCGTTGTGGCGCAAGCCATGGACTATCTGCGCATAGGGGCTCTGGGGCTGCTTCCGTGTCTGTGGTTTCAGACCCTGAGGCACTTCACGGTCGGTCTAAAGCGGCCAGGGCCTCTTCTCATGATCACTATCGTTTCGATCGGTCTCACAATGGGCCTTAACTACGGTTTCGTTTATGGGCGTTTCGGCCTTCCGGCGCTCGGATTCGTCGGCGTTGCGGTGACGACGACGATAGTCTTCTACCTTTCGTTTTTGATGTTCGTCGGCGTCATCGGCAAGGATCGAATGTTGTCAGCCCATATGAGGCTAAGATGGTCGTTGCCGAGCGCCGGGGCAATTGCCTCCGTGTGGCGGATGGGTTTGCCGATCGCGGGAACCTACGCTTCGGAAGCCGGCTTTTTTAGCGTGGTGACATTGCTGATCGGTTCAATGGGAGTACAGGCGCTCGCCGCTCAAACGGTCATCAACCAGATCGTCTACATCGTCTTCATGATTTCCGCCGGAATATCGCATTCGGCGTCGGTTCACATAAGTGAGGCGTGCGGCGTGACTGAGTTCTCCAGAGCGAGACGACTCGGCTATCTCGGTTTGGGCATCGGGGTGCTGATGATGTGTATCATCGGCGTGGTCTTTATGATGGTCCCGGAACGCATTGCCTTGGTCTTCATTTCCGCAGATATGGCGCAGGATGGA
The DNA here is from genome assembly GCF_011378635.1 of Methylosinus sp. RM1. Classification (NCBI taxonomy): domain Bacteria; kingdom Pseudomonadati; phylum Pseudomonadota; class Alphaproteobacteria; order Hyphomicrobiales; family Methylocystaceae; genus Methylosinus; species Methylosinus sp. RM1. The sequence goes on along the minus strand of NZ_WOVC01000016.1, from coordinate 61,599 downwards.
AACACTGTGGCGTTGATCATCGCGGGTCTCAGCATCGCCGCGGTGCTGCAGATCTTCGATGCTGGTCAGAATATCGGCGGCGGCATCTTGCGCGGAGCAGGAGATACGGCCGGTCCCTTTCAAATTTCGCTGATCGGCTATTGGCTCGTGGGCCTGCCCAGCGCCTATGCGCTCGGGGTGTCGGCCGGCTACGGAGTCTACGGCGTGTGGATCGGCCTGACCATCGGACTTGCCGCCACTACCTTGCTCCTGGTGATCTTGTTCGAAAAGCGCGTCGCCGAATTGATGAATCGGACCTGTTGTAACGCGAATGTTCAAGCGTCGTAAACGAGAGGAGATCCGAGATGCGGAATGCCATTGTTTCTGATTTGTGCAAATCGCTCCTGCGCCCCGAGGTCACGGCGCTTCCCCCTTACGATCCGGGGGCCGACCCGACTGCGGTGAAGGCCGAGTCCGGCGTATCGAAAGTCACGAAGTTATCGAACAACGAGAATCCTTTGGGAATATCCCCATTGGCGATGGCGGCGCTCGCGGAGGAAATATGCGATTGCGGGAAATATCCGGATCCGGCAGCGAATTCGCTGCGGAGGGCTTTGGCCGCTCGGCTCGATGTCCCTAAGGATCGCATCATTATCGGAAATGGCTCTGAAAATATTTTGGAGTTGCTCTGCCAAGCCTTTCTCAGTCCCGGTGATCGCGTCGTCACGCAGACGCCCCGTTTCGGCTTGCATGAAATTTTTCCGATGATGATGGGCGCGTATGTCGACAAAGTTCGGCCCAGGCACGACTTTTCGTTCGACGCCTCGGCATGGGAGCGCGCGCTCTCCTCACCGACAAAGATGATCATGCTTTGCAATCCGTCGAACCCGCTCGGTGCTGCGCTCACGAAGGACGAGTTCCGCTTCGTTATGAATTCCGCCGCGAGAGACGTCTTCTTGGTGATCGACGAAGCCTATTTCGAATTTGCCAAAGGCTCTCTTTCCTTTCCCGATGCTCTAGAAGAGCTGCGAGCGCAATCGCGAGCCTGGATGGTTCTCAGGACCTTCTCGAAGGCATATGGACTGGCGGGGTTGCGCGTCGGCTACGGAGTCGCCTCTCATTCGAGCGTCGTCGACGCGCTGGACCGCGTTCGCACGCCGTACAACGTCAATCATCTCGCGCAAAGGGCCGCGATCGCGGCGCTCGAAGACGAACAGCATTTGCGGAGAACCATCGATCTCATCGACGCGGAGCGACACTATCTGAATTGTCGTCTGCGCGAGGCAGGGTTCGTCGTAGCGCCATCGCTCGCCAATTTTCTTTTCGTTGATACCGGACGACCGTCTGATCTCGTCACGAGGGAGCTCCTGAAGGATGGAGTAATTGTGAAAGGTTGGAGGGAGATCGGCTTCGAGTCTTTCGTGCGTGTGACGATCGGCGAACGTGGAGACAATGACATGTTCTTAGAGGCGCTCGCTAGAGCGACAGCGCGTATCCCGCAGCTTTCTTGGGAGCACGACAAGACCGCAGCCGTCGAATTCATCGGCGAAAAGGTTTGATCGATTTGATATGAACATCGAGGCTGCCATGTTGTCGTACCATAGCGATTGTCTTATCAACTCATTCATCTCTGAACTCGTGGGGAGATCGCCGCTCCTCGAAATGCCGTTGAAGGGCTCGGGAGCGCGTCTCCTGCTGAAGCTCGAACAGTTCAATCCGACGGGTTCAGCGAAGATCCGCATGGCGCGTCGAATGATCGACGAAGCAGAAGCGTCAGGAAAGCTTCGTCCCGGCGGTAGGATTGTAGAGTCGACGTCCGGGAACACCGGGATGGGCTTGGCGCTCATCGCCGCGGAGCGCGGCTACCAGTTCACGGCGGTCGTGGATCGTCACGCGAGCGTCGATAAATTGCGCGCGATGCAAGCATTTGGCGCGGAGCTCGTTTATGTGGGTGACGACAATGGGGGACTGGCGACAGCGGATCGCGATGCTATGGCGGAGCGGATCTCGATCGAGACCGGCGCCTATTGGACGCATCAACATAATAATCCGGCCAACGCCAACGGCTATCGGGAGCTCGCCGACGAGGTCTTTGCGAATTTAGGGTCGGACGTTACACACCTTTTCGGAGCTGTGGGAACGGGGGGCTCTCTGTGCGGAACGGCTCGCGCGCTGAAGACGCGGATTCCAGAACTCGTGGTCGTCGGCGTGGAGCCCCAGGGATCCGTCATTTTCGGCGGCGTCGGAGCGCCGTACCATCAGTCAGGCACAGGGACACCGGCAGGAGCGGAAATCGGCGCGGTCATCGACTACAATGTGATCGACGAAGGAGAAAAAGTCTCCGACGCACAAGCCTTCGGAACGGCGCGATATCTCGCTCGCCATCATGCGCTTCTCGTGGGTGGATCGGCAGGTGGCGTGATCTATCGCGCCTTGCGACGGGCGAGGCAGCTTTCTGAGGGAAAGCTGATCGTCGCGATAGTGTGCGACGGCGGAGAGAAATATTTGAATACGGTGTTCGACGACAGTTGGATTCGAGCCCATGCGCTGGATGAGCCGAGCGTCTGGGAGGAGCTGACGGATATGCTGCTGCCTCCGCGAGCGCGGCGAACGCATGTTTTCCAATTCGATAGCGCGAGCGACGGACATCATCCGTTCGAGACTGCTGTGCTTAGATTGGGCGAATTGGAGCCGTAGGCGCCGCGTCATCGCGCGGATCTTCGACGTCGAGGTCGAAGAGCATCGGCGATTTTCTTGGCTTCTGCGGGATGCTTGAGATGAACGAGTTCAGGCCTGAGTTCATAAATCCAGCGCGGCTTCTTCCGCACGAAGAGACTGTCGACGACAATGTCGTCGAGCTCAGGAAATCGATCGCGCAGGAAGGCGTTTGGACGACGCTCTTATACGTCGATCGAGATAGCCTGGTGGTAATGGATGGGCATCATCGGCGAGCCGCCGCATTGACGATGGCTCTGACAGTCGTGCCGTGCCTCATGCTGTCTTATGACATGGTTTCTGTCATCAGCATGAGAGAGGGCCATAGCGCCTTTCCAGAAGATATCATCGCGCGGGCGCGCCAGGGACGTCTATTTCCTCCCAAGACGACGAAGCACCGCTTATTCCGTCCGGCGCCGGTCGTCTCATTGCCGTTGTCGTCGTTGAGGTCACGGGATCTCGCATCTCTCGACACTTTGCCGATGCACGTGCGGATCTGACCCCCAATCGGCTATCGTCGTCGCGCATTCGATGAGCAGGGCGAGTATCTTACATGAGTTCCGACGAGCTGCGATCTCGGGTCGTCCGCAACATAGTGATCATAATCACACAAACGATGTTCGTCGGAAGCGTGATGGCGGAGCAGGATTCTGGCGATCGCGCGACTGCAGATCGGAGGGAGCAGCTGCGCGGTTCGCCCGGAAGCGAGAAGTCTGTCCATGCGCGAGATCTCGGCAAGGACACGGCGGGAGTGTTTATCAACGGTCCATCTTCAGACTCCGGTTACTCACCGAATTTCGTTATGAGGGGCTTTCCAAACGGACTAGCGTTGTTCGACGGCACGTCGCATGGATTCACCTCTCAGGAGGTGGATCTTTCGACGGTTGACCATGTGGAGTTCTACAAAGGACCGAGCTCGATGTTGTATGGAAAGGCCGTCGGCGGGTACGGGGGAGTGGCCAATTATATCACGAAGGCTCCGACAGAAGAGGCCTTCACGGCGGGGAATATATCGGTCGGATCATTTGGGCTTCGGCGTCTGACTCTCGACGGCAATGCGCCGCTCAACAATGATAAGAAGCTGTTGCTTCGGGTGACAGGCTCGGTGCAGTCGACGGACAGTTTCGTTGACTTCGTGCGGTCGCGCGGATTCGATATTGCGCCGAAAGTGGCATTCACCGATGAGAGGGGCGATCGATGGAGCCTGCGTGCAGAGCACAACGCGTCGAGGCTCGTCTATCGTGATGGCGTCCCCGCGGATCCGTCTTTTTTCCACGTTCCGCGCGAGTTTTACGGCGGTGTGCCGGCCAACGAAAATGAGACCCCATTCTACGATGACATAGCAGCGTCTTTCGAACACTCGTTCAACGAACATTGGCGCGGTCGTGTGAATTTAGACTATTACCTTCGATCGACGCGCTACGGTTGGTTCCTGGGGTGGGGCTATGATGGCTCGCGGTCTCTCACGTTGGGACAGCCGGCGCGGACTCATTATTCCATACGTAGCTTCGCTGCGCAGGTCGGTTTGGATGGCGATTTCTGGACAGGCTCCTGGCGACATTCAGTGTCTGTCGGCGCAGAGCACTGGGACTATTTTTATGCCTACGATCACAAGATCGGCCGGGAGGCGCTCGCCCCGATTGATATCTTTCGCCCGATCTATCCTGTCGCCGTGAATTATGACGGAGCGTACTGGGCCAATGGCGTCGCGCGTGCATGGAGCCAATCCGTGTTCGGGCAGGATATGATCGATTTCGATGATCACTGGCGACTGATGGTCGGCGGCCGCTATGATCTTCTGAGCCAGCGAGAACGAATGTTTGATCCTTTCGGCGTTCTGGCGGGCGAGCCGACCATTGGATTGAGCAAGGGAATAAATGGTTATTTTTCGCCCAGAGGCGGGATTCTCTATCGTCCTTGGAGCAGTACGCATCTATTCGTGGCATTCGGACAATCTCTCATTCCGAATACGGGCGTTCGTCTGCGGGGGGGTGATGCGCCCGCTCCGCAACGAGATACACAATACGAGCTCGGACTGAAGCAGGGGTTTCCAGATCATAATCTCGTATTCGGAATTGGCCTATTCGATGTCACTCGCGACCATGTCGCGATTGTCGATCCGGCTAATCCGTCGGGATTTTACTCGATCGTCACGGGGCAGCAGCACAGTCACGGTGTGGAATTGAATGCCAGCGCCGAATTGATTCCGAATCTACGCATCGAAGGGGCGGCGACCTTCGTCCACGCGGTGGTGTCGAAGGACTCGAATTCTCGGTCCCAGCTGGGGAGCGATCTTCTGGGGGCGCCGCGACGCGTGTATAGCGTTTCTGCGAACTACGATTTCGATTTTGGTCCGTTTGCCGGCCTCGCGATCGGAGCCAGCTATTATTACGCCAGCCGTGCTCAGGCCACTCTTCCGAACGCATATGGATTTACCGTGGCGTCGCAGCGAATGCTCGGGGCGTCGCTGAGCTGTCGCGTCAATGATAAGATGAAGCTTGAGGTCAATGCGTCCAATCTGATGGATCGGGCGAACTTTACGTCGAATGGCGCGCTGTTCAGGGGCGAGCCGCGATCGATCTCATTGGGTCTGCAATTCCGATACTGAAGGTTTCGGGAATCAAGCGTCGGTTTCGCTTCCTAGGCGGCGTGGACAAATTTGAGCCAGTATCTGGCCGTGGCGATGTTGACCATGCCGAGAAAGGTTTCGGGGAGCTGGTCGTAGCGGGTAGCAATGGCGCGATTGACTTGTATCCCTCCGGCGGCGGCCGCCTGGCGGTGACCTCGGTTTTTGAGATAGCTGCCTGACGGGTGGCGCGATGATCGTGTCCACTTCAGTTACAAGCGGACACTATCGCCTATGTCGCGCAACGATGATGGTCCTCCGGCGCTCGAGCGCAAGCGTCGATCATGGGCTATGGATGAGAAGCGCCGGATCGTCGACGAGAGCCTCGAGGAGGGAGCTTCGATCGCCGAGGTCGCGCGGCGGCACGACCTCAACACCAACCAGCTCTTCACCTGGCGTCGGCAGTTCGGCGTCGTCCCGACCGCGCCGCAGGAACTCGCGCCGATCCTGCCCGTAACGATCACGCCGGACGCGGCGACGGAATATTCCGCTCCAGGGTCGACCGGCCAGATGGAGATCGTGCTGGCCGAGGGTGATCGGATCATCGTGTGGGCAGACGTCGAGGCAGCCGCGCTGTCGCGGGTCGTGAAGACGCTGCGCCGATGATCCCGTTGCCGGCGGGCTGCCGAGTGTGGATCGCGACCGGCCACACAGACATGCGGCGCGGCATGCAGGGGCTGGCGCTTCAGGTGCAAGAACAGTTGAAGCGCGACCCGCACGCGGGCGACCTGTACATTTTCCGTGGGCGTCGCGGTGATCTCGCCAAAATCCTCTGGCACGACGGGATCGGCCTGTCGCTCTACGCCAAGCGGCTCGACCGCGGAAAGTTCATCTGGCCCTCGGCGACGGCGGGCGCGGTGGCGATTTCGGCCGCTCAGATGGCCTATATGCTCGAAGGGATCGACTGGCGGAATCCGCAACTCACCTACAGGCCGCAAAGCGCGGGGTGAGAAAAAGCTGGGGTCGACTGCATTTTGGGGCGCCGCAAATCGCGCGATCTGTGATTCACTTCGCCTCATGGACGCCGTGAACCAAGCCCTTCTCGACGAAAACGCCGTGCTGAAGGCGCAGCTCGCCGTCGCGCTTGCAAAGGCGTCGGAAGACATGGCGCTGATCGCGGCGCAAAAGCTCCAGATCGCCAAATTGCAACGGCAGATCTACGGGCAGAAGTCGGAGCGCTCGGCGCGGCTGCTCGATCAGTTGTCGCTCGAACTCGAAGAGCTGGAGGCGAGCGCAACCGAGGACGAGCTCGCGGCGGAGCGCGCCGTCGCCAAAACGACGACGGTCGCCAGCTTCGAGCGCAAGCGGCCGCAGGAGCGCGACACCTTTCCCGAGCATCTGCCGCGCGAGCGGGTCGTAATCGAAGCTCCGGCGACTTGCGACTGCTGCGGCGGCGCGCGGTTGCGCAAGCTCGGCGAGGATGTGACGCGGACGCTCGAGACGACGCCGCGTCAGTGGAAGGTCGTCGAGACCGTGCGGGAAAAGTTCACCTGCCGCGACTGCGAGAAGATCACCCAGGCGCCGGCGCCGTTCCATGTCGTCGCGCGCGGCTGGGCGGGTCCGAGCCTGCTGGCGATGATCGTGTTCGAGAAGTTCGGCCAGCATCAGCCGCTCAACCGCCAAGCCGAGCGCTATGCTCTCGAAGGCGCGCCGATCGCGCTGTCGACCATGGCCGACGCGGTCGGCTCCGTGTGTGCGGCGCTCGATCCGCTGCGGCGCCTCGTCGAGGCGCATGTTCTGGCGGCGGAGCGGCTTCATGGGGACGACACCACCGTGCCCGTGCTGGCGAAGGGCAAGACCGCTGCCGGCCGGTGCTGGGTCTATGTTCGCGACGACGCGCCTTTCGGCGGAGCCGGGCCGCCGGCCGCGATCTTTTATTATTCGCGTGATCGTCGCGGGGAACATCCGCAGACTCACTTGTCGGGGTATTCCGGCATCCTGCAAGCGGACGCCTACGACGGCTATAACCGGCTGTATCTGGCGGAGCGCAAGCCCGGCCCGATCCGCGAGGCCGCGTGCTGGGTCCATGCGCGGCGCCCGTTCTTCGCCATGGCGGATGTCGACGAGAATGCGCGGCGCAAGGCCGCGGGGAAAAAGGAAATCCCGCTCTCTCCGATCGCCGTCGAGATCGTGCGCCGGATCGACGCGCTGTTTGCGATCGAGCGGTCGATCAACGGCAAGAGCGCCGGGGAACGTCTCGCCGTCCGGCGCGCGTCGAGCCGCCCGCTCGTCGATGCGCTGGAAGTCTATCTGCGCGAGCAACTCGCCAAACTCTCGCGCGGGCACGATCTCGCCAAGGCGATCCAGTACATGCTGAAGAGGTGGCCGGCCTTCACGCGGTTCCTCGATGACGGACGCGTATGCTTATCGAACAATGCCGCCGAACGAGGCCTGAGAGGCATCGCCCTTGGCCGGAAAAGCTGGTTGTTCTGCGGTTCCGACCGCGGCGGCCAGCGCGCCGCCGCGATGTACAGCCTCATCATCACGGCCAAGATGAACGGCGTCGATCCGCAGGCCTGGCTCGCCGACGTTCTCTCGCGCATCGCCGGACATCCAGCGCATCGGCTCGATGAACTGCTGCCGTGGAACTGGCGAGCGTCGGCTCCGCGCGCGTCGGCGCTGGCGGCCTGAGCATGCACGTCAACAAGGTCGATCACGTCACGACCGTCGAGCGCGTCGCAGAACGCCTCGGCGAGAGCGTCGACTTCATCCACGACGTCGCTCTCGAAATGGACACCGAGGACGGCGTCATCTGGGTCTACGGCATCGGAGACGACGGCGTTCTCGCATTCACCGACTTCGGCATCGAAACTCTCGTCGAGCTCATCGAAATCCACAAAGACCGGAAGTCGCGCGCCGGCGCCTGACGCTTCAGCCTATCCCGCATGCGGCCCACGCCGGATGCTTACATTGACTTTGAGATGACCGAACATGCGCTCAATGCGGTTGCGCTGTTTGTAGAGGGTGCGGTTGTGCTCGATTTTCACGCGTCGGTTGGACCGTCCCGGAATTACGGCCTCGATGTTGCGTGCGGCAAGGTCAGAACGGATCGCATCGGCATCGTAGCCCTTGTCTGCGAGCAGTGCGTCTGGCACGCGTTCGGGCAAATCGATCAACGCATCATACGCCTTGCAATCTGCTGACTCACCGCCTGTCAGATGGAAGGCGAGCGGTCGTCCGAGAGCATCAGCCAGGCAGTGAAGCTTACTGGTGAACCCGCCCCGCGAGCGGCCAAGAGCGCGTCGATGAGCCCCCCTTTTCCGCCCGCTGCCGAGACGTGGGCGCGAACCGTGGTGCTGTCGATGCTGTAGTGACCGCTGTCTGCCATGATCTCGGCCAGCGTCACAGCCACCATTTCCCAGATCCCGGCTTCGCTCCAACGTCGGAACCGCCGATAGATCGTGTTCCAGTTGCCATATTTGGACGGCACGTCGCGCCACGGAGCGCCGCAGCGAAGTCGCCACAGTATCCCATTAATGATCGAGCGGTTCTCTTCAGGAGGTCGGCCTCGACCTCGGTTCGACGCTTCGATCGGGAGCAAGCCTTTCAAAACACGCCATTCTGCTTCGCTCAGGTCGCCTCTGCTCAAGTCTGCCTCCAAAAAGCAGTCTTGAATCAATGCTTTTGGCTCAAGTCAATCAGGTCCGATTGCCACCATTGCTGTGTCGTGCCAGAAAATTCTTCATGAAAAATATCCAGATCATCGACGGTGCTGCAAACGCCACTTTCAGCGTGTTTCAGGCAACAGAGGAAGAGTTCGTTGCCATCTTCCCGGACGGACGAGACATGGAACTGGTCGAAGACTTAATCGAACGGCTTGGCGACGAGGTCGCAGGTTCCGTGCTGAAACCGCTTTGGAACCGCCCGATCCTGAAGCGTGATGCGCTCGGAATCCATGGGACGCTATTCTACGACAATGAACATCGACGGGACCATATCCCGCCGTCGAAGCGCGAAATCGATTGGGATGATCGCTCGGTCAATCAAGCCCAGCGAGACCTATTCGCCAGACATCGCTAATTTGTCCACGCCGCCTAAGGAGTGCCCCGATCGGACGGATCGTGTGTGGAATTACTTGGGAAGGAGCAATACGTTTGGATCTCAGGGAGCTGAGATGGGCCCTTGTCGCCTCACGGCATCGAAGTCTTCGGCAAGCGGCGGAGACGCTGAATACGCGTCAATCCACCCTCAGCCGTCGATTGCATGATCTCGAATGTGAGCTCGGCGTGGACTTGTTCGAGCGCACGACCGGCGGAACGAAGCTCACGCCGGTCGGTCGGGAGTTTCTGGAATTGGCGCGGCCCATCGTCGACGAAGCGGACCGTCTCTTCCTCACATTCAAAACGCGACGCAACGGCGGAAGCAGGCCATTACGAATAGGGATTTGTTCGTCGCTTTCAGCCGGCAATCTGCGGGAGACGCTCGCGGAGTTACGCCGCCAGATCGCGGATGCGGATATTCTCCTGGTCGACGGCGCCAAGGAGGGATTGCTCGGCGAGCTCGCCGCCGGCGCGATCGACGTCGCCATATTGACCTCCGGCGGCGGAAGGTGGAACGACCGTGTTCTGCCGCTCTGGGGCGAGCGGGTGGTCGTGGCCGTTCCGGAACATCACCCGCTCAATAATCGACCAGCGATCAAATGGCGAGAGCTTTGCAACAATCGGATATTGCTGACGCGGAGCGGCGTCGATTCTGAGCTCGAGCAATTGCTGAGCGTGAAGGCAGGAGGCTCGGGCTCTCTGCGTATCAGCTATCAGGATGTCAGCCTCGACAGGCTGCTGAGCCTCGTCGGCGCCGGCTATGGCGTCGCGCCACTGCTCGAAGGCGCCGCCGGATTTGGCTGCCCCGGAGTGACCCATCGCGAGCTGCATGGCGACTGTGGGCAAATGCGGCTTCAGTTCGCGGCCTATTGGAAAGAGACGAACAGCAGTCCGATGCTGCAGCCATTTCTCGATCTGTTGCGCGCCCGCTATCCCGACCTTTCGGTTTCCGCGACATCGGGTTGAGGTTTCGGACGCGTCCGAGTCTTCGCGAAGGCTCTGTCGGTCGCGATGAAGCGCTGAAGCATCGGGACAATCAGCTTGAGCGGATCGGCGATGGTCTGCCCATTGGCTCGGCCGAGCGCGTCGGCATAGGCGGTGAGATCGCGATGCAGAGAGGCGGGAATCTCGACGGTGATTTTGACGGGCTTGTCGTCGGCGAGCGGACCGAGCTTCAGTTTCGTCACGGCGCCATTCCTTCTTTGTATGGAGCCAATAGGAGATCCCGCGTCACGAGCACACGGACGGGGAAGCCCGGCCGGATGGTGAGAGTGGGCTGGACATTGAGCTGGCGTTGAACGAGCAATTGGCCGGTCTGGCTGGCGCTGTTGGAGCCACCGCGGCGGATCGCCTGGATGAGGCTGCTCTCGCTGCCTGTGGTTCCCGCTTCGGCGCCGATGCTGAGCAGCGTCGAGAGCGCGGCTCCCTTGATCAGCATGTCCCAATGATTGTCGACCTCGTCCTCGAGGCCGGCATAGCCGGCGGCGTCTGAGCCCGGTTGCCGCTCAAGCACGATCGAGGTTCCATTGGGCATGATGAGCCGGGTCCAGGCGAGGAGCACGCGCCTTTGGCCGTAAGCGACGGAGCTGTCGTATTGGCCGATGAGCTTCGCGCCCTGCGGGATGAGCAGAAATTTCCCCGTCGGATTGTCGTAGACTGCTTCGGTCACTTGGGCGGTGATCTGTCCCGGCAGATCGGAGCGGAGGCCGGTGATGAGCGCGGCGGGGATGACGGTTCCCGCCTGAACGACATAGGGCGACGCGGGCTTGGCGAGCCGGTCGGGACTGACGGTTCGCCTGTCGGTCGCAGCAGTCAGAAAAGCGGTTTTGCGATCCTGCATGTTCTGCGCGGAACCGGCGTCGACAGACGGCGCCGCTGTAGCGCCTGCATCGACAGCAGAGATCGCGGTCGGAGCGCTCGGCGTGCTCGGCCTCTCGCGCTCGTTCGTCTGAGCAAAGAGGCGGCTCACGCGCGCGGCCTCACCTTCTTGCGCGCGACGTTGCGCCTCGGGGTCGGACGCCGATCCGCCGACGATCGTCGTATTGCCGGCCGCGCTAGCATTCAAAATCGGCCGCCCGAGATCGCCCGGGAGAGGCGGGCCGAGCGGCGGCGCCGGCCGAGGCATTCCGGTATAGTCCTTGGGGAGGTTCGCGAGGCCGTCGGCTGCAGGACGGTTCTGCGTATTGTAGAGTTCCTGGGCCGCGCCGGTCCGCTCGCGGGGCTGGAGGGCGTAGCCGAGCGCGCCGGCGATCGCGAGAGCGGCGACGCTCGCCATGCCGATCAGCACCTTGCGCGACAGCCGCGTCACGCGCGGGCGTTCGCCGCGGAGGCGAAGGTCGGGCGCAATCGGCGGCGATGCGGCAAACCGCTCGTCATTCGAGTTCGGCGTCATGACCGCGGCCTTCCGTCGGTACGGACGATGCGCACGCGCCGCTCGCTATCCGCATCGCCGAGGCGGAGCTCTGCCGCCGCGAAGAGGCGATCGACGACGTAATAGTTGCGGCTCACGCGATAATTGACCAGCTCCGAGCCGCCGGCCGGACCGATGACGAAGAGCGGCGGCGTCTCACCCTGGCGAATGCCGCTCGGGAATTCGATATAGACCTTCGATCCGTCGTCGAAGGCGCGCAATGGCCGCCAGGCCGGAGTGTCGCCCTGGATTGCATAGCGGAAATTCAGCGCGGAGACGTCGACGCCCGTCGCGATCGGCGCAGCGGATTCCGCAACCACGTTCTGACGGCGCAAGGCGATGAGCTGGTCTTCTGGATATTGCCAGGAGACCGAGGCCATATAGGTCTTCTCCGTCGATCGCAGCTCGAGCAGATAGGTGCGCCGATCGGTGTTGACGACGAGATTGGTGACGAGATCGGGCCGCGTCGGCTTGACGAGGATGTGGATCTTTTTGGTCGCGCCCGCGCCGCTCTCCGTGTCGCCGATGATCCAACGGACGGTGTCTCCAGCCGCAACCGGCCCGGAGCCGACGAGCTGTTCGCCCTCTTGCAGAGCGACGTCGGTGATCTGTCCGGGCGCGGAATAGACCTGATAGAGCGCGCCGCCGGAGAAGGCATAGACCTGCACGGCGTTGATGAATCCGTCGCGCACCGGCTGCACGCGGGCGGCGGCGTTGGCCAGATTGACACGCACGGCAGGATCGGCGGGCTCGGGCGGCGTCTTGCCGGAGTAAAGCGGCTTCAACTGGCCCGGTAACGGAAGCGGCTTGGCGAGGGTGACGATTTTCACCGGCGCCGGCGGATCGGCGGAGAGCCGCGCCGGCGCGGCGTCGTCGTAATCAATGTCGGGCGGAATGAATTTCGCGCATCCGGCCAGCGAGGGCACGGAAATGAGCAGAATCGCAAAGCCGGCTTTACGGAAAGATGCGTTTCCATTTTTCCGGAACCGCAGGTTTACGGCGATGTGCGAAGCCGGATCGCCGGCATTCTGGAAATTCGGCCGGGTCATTGTCCGAGCTCCTTGGACCAGTTGATGGCGTTGACGTAGACGCCGAGCGGATTCTTGCGGAGACGATCGGCGTCGGTCGGCAGCTGGATGACGATGGTGAGGATCGCCGTCCATCGCGTGGTGTCGGCGAGCGCGCCCTCCTGATAGCGGCGCTCGATCCAAGCGACGCGGAACGAGTCGGTCGAGGCGCGGATGACGCTGGAGACGTCGACGGCGATCTGCTGCTTGCCGAGCTTGGCGAAAGGATCATTGGCGCGTGCGTAGTCGTTGAGCGCCGCGGCGCCCGCCGTCGTCGTGAAGTCATAGGCCTGCAGCCAACTTTGCCGGACCACGACAGGATCGGCCGGAGCGGCACGCACATCCTTGATGAAGCGAGCGAGATACCAGGCGATCTGCGGATCGGACGGCGTGTAATCTGCGGTCGCCGGAGCGACGGCGCGCGCCTCGCCGAGCCGGTCGATTTCTACGACCCAGGGGACGACGGTCCCATGCGTCGACTGCCAGACGAGACCAGCCGCGAGACCGCAGGATAAGAGCAGCGAGCCGAAAGCCATCAAGCGCCAGTTCTGCGCCTGGACGCGTGCGGAGCCGATGCGCTCGTCCCAGACCTGCGCGGCTCTTTGATAGGGCGTCTCCGGTTCGGGCGTGCGGCCATAGCGCACCGAGGCGCGTCGGAACATGGGTCTATTCCTCTTGTGAGAGATCGACGGAATGGCCGCCGCCATGGCTGTCGCCGGACTGAATGACATGCGCGGCGGTCGTCGCGCCGTGGCTCGCGAGTTGATTGCGCTTCATGCGCCGCGCCCAGGCGGGCGGCGCATTCCCTGGCGGAACGCTGGTCGCGCCGTCGCCGACCGCGCCTGTCGTCGACGAGCCGCCGGTCGCTGCGAAGGCGGCGCGTGCGCCGGCGGAATAGTTCTCGGCAAGGGAGCTCGTCGCGCGAGCGGCCGCGCGCCGGAAGGGCGCCGCTGCGACTGCGCCCGCCGCTTTGCCAACACCGGCGAGTCCGGCGGCGACAGCCGAAGGCCCAGATTCGCCGGCCGAGCCGAGCGCATAGGCCGAAGCGGCCCCGCCGGCGAGCCTCGCGCCACCGCGCGCGGTGACGGCGGCTCCCGAGGCGGCGGCCGTCGCTCCCCTTCCGGCGAGGCCGAGCGCCGCGCCTCCGACCATTCCGGCGCCCGCGACGGCGACTCCGGTTCCGACCGCTGCGCCGGCGCCGAGCTGCGGCGCGCCGGAGACGAGGCCGGTCGCGATGCCGGGACCGAATATGCCGAGTCCGAGCATGGCGAGCGCGGCGAGCACGACGGAGAGCGTCTGCTCGATCGTCGGCTGCTCGCCGCCATAGCTCGTCGTGAATTGCGAGAAGAGTCCGGAGCCGATTCCGACGATGACGGCGAGCGTCATCACCTTCACGCCCGAGGCGACGATATTGCCGAGCACCTTCTCGGCGAGAAAGGCAGTCTTGTTGAAGAGCGCGAAGGGAATGAGCACGAAACCGGCGAGCGTCGTCAGCTTGAACTCGATCAGCGTGACGAAGAGCTGCACGGAGAGGATGAAGAAGGCGATGACGATCAGCAGCCAGGAAATCATCAGCACGGCGATCTGAACGAAATTGGCGAAGAAGGACGCAAAGCCCATCATCTGGCTCGCCGCGTCGAGCAGCGGCTGGCCGGCGTCGAGGCCGACCTGAGCGAGACGGCCCGGCCGCAGGAAATCGGTGGTCGACACCGAAGAGCCACCGGCCTTGAGGCCGACGCCGGCGAAGCTGTTGAAGACGATTCCCGAGAGCTTGTTGAAATTGGTGATCAGGAAGGCGAAGAAGCCGATATAGAGCGTCTTCCTCACGAGTCGCTGGATCACATCCTCGTCGGCGCCCCAGGCCCAGAACAGGCCGGCGAGCGTGATGTCGATCGCGATCAGCGTCGAGGAGAGATAGGCGACGTCGCCCTTGAGCAGGCCGAAGCCGGAATCGATATAGGTCGTGAAGGTGTTCAGGAAGGAGTCGATGACGCCGACATTGTTCATGGCGCAGCGCCTTTCGATGTAGCAGCGGCCGGCGCGGCCGTGGGAGGCGTCGGCCGCGCCGGCCTGCCGAAGAAGCGGCGGCGGTTCTCCGTCCAGACCGCCTCACAGCGCTTGTCTTCGGCATCCTGGAGACCGAGTGCGCTGCAGCGGCGCAACTCGGCGGAAAGATCGTCTGGATCGTTGACGAAGGCAGCGCCGGCGTCACCGATGAACGGCGCAGGCGCATCGAGATCGATTGCGGAGAGCGTCGCGACCAATGTGGCGATCAGAATGAGGATCGCGCCGGCGCGCCATATGTCCGCTGGTCCCATGGCCGCGCCTCAATTGCCGTGGAACATGGTGACATTGTCCGGCTGATAGCCGGAACGCGTCGAAAAACGCCGATATTGCTCCAGTCCTTGTGACTCGGCGGCCGTGAGGCGCGATTGTTCGAGCGCATCGGCGCGGCTCTTGGCTGCGACCACGGCGACGAGATCGGAGAGCTGCTGCGATTGCAGCGCCAGCAGCTGATTGCCCGCCTGCGCCGCCTGGAGCGCGCCGGTCGCCGTCTGGCTGGCGGAGGACAGCGACGACATGGCGGAGCCGTTGCTCGAGATATTGCCGACGACGCCGGCCTGCACTTTCAAGGAATCCTCGAGGGCGGCGACGGAATTCTGCCAACGCGTCTGCGCCGTGGCGATCAGTCCGGAGCTGGAGGAGCTGGTCGACGCCGAACCATAGGTCGTCGCGAACGCAGTCTCGATCTGCTGGACATCGAAGGCGATGCGCTGCGCCTGGGCGAGCAGCGATTGCGTCTTCTGGATCGTCGTCTGGAGCTGGCTCAGCGTCGAGAGCGGCAGGCTCGCGAGATTGCGCGCCTGATTGGTCAGCATCTGGGCCTCATTGGCGAGGCTCTGGATCTGATTGTTGACCTGCTGCAGCTCGCGCGCGGCGGTGAGCACGTTCTGCGAGAAATTGCTCGGATCGTAGACGACGATCTGCGCGGGTGCCAAATCGGCGACGAGCGAGAAGCAAAGAGCGGCTGCGCCGAACAGGGCGTCGCGGCAATGAGACGGAGCAGCCATCAGGAAAACTCCAGATTGGTGAGGTCGGGGATGAAATCGGCGGCCCATTCGAGGCCGCGCTCGATCAGCCAGGCGCGGAGAAAGCCGTCCGGACCATAATCGGCGAGGATGCGCTCGATCGCGGCGTGATCGGTCTTGGATGAGGCGGCGCAGAAGGCGAGGCCGATCGGTCCGAGCCCCAGTTCGAAAAGGCGATTGCCGCGTCGCGATTGGCAGTAATAGTCGCGCTTGGGCGTCGCGCGGGCGATGATCTCGATCTGGCGATCGTTGAGGCCGAAGCGGCGATAGATTACGGTGATCTGCGGTTCGATCGCGCGCTCGTTCGGGAGGAAAATGCGGGTCGGACAGCTCTCGACGATCGTCGGCGCGATCGGGCTATTGTCGATGTCGGCGAGCGACTGCGTGGCGAAGACGACGGACGCGTTCCTCTTCCGCAGGGTCTTGAGCCATTCGCGCAGCTGACGCGCGAAGGCGGGATCGTCGAGCACGAGCCAGCCCTCATCGATGACGAGCAAGGTCGGCCTTCCGTCGAGGCGCTGCTCGAGGCGATGAAAAAGATAGGTGAGCACGGCTGCTGCGGCGCCCGCGCCGATGAGGCCTTCCGTCTCGAAAGCCTGGAAATTGGAATAGCCGAGGCGCTCCTCTTCGGCGTCGAGCATCCGGCCGAAGGGGCCGCCCACGCAATAGGGCTGAAGCGCCTGCTTCAGGGCCGTCGATTGCAACAAGACTGCGAGGCCGGTGAGTGTGCGTTCACTAGGCGGCGAAGAGGCGAGCGAGGTGAGCGCGGACCAGATATGCTCTTTCGCGATCGGATCTATGGTGGCGCCTTCCTTGGCGAGGATGGCGGCTACCCATTCCGCCGCCCAGGCGCGCTCGGCCGCGTCGTCGATGCGGGCGAGCGGTTGCAGCGCCACACTCTCCTCTGAGCCCGCCGACAGGCCGCCGCCGAGATCATGCCAATCGCCGCCGCAGGCGTTCGCCGCCGCGCGGATCGAGCCGCCAAAGTCGAAGGCGAAGATCTGCGCGCGGGCATAGCGCCGAAACTGCATCGCCATCAGCGCCAGCAGCACGGATTTGCCGGCGCCCGTCGGACCGACGATCAGCATATGGCCGACGTCGCCGACATGCAGCGAGAAGCGAAACGGCGTCGAGCCTTCGGTCTTGCCGAAGAGCAAGGGAGAGGCGCGAAGATGCTCGTCTCCGTCTGCTCCGGCCCAGATGGCGGAGAGCGGAATCATATGGGCGAGATTGAGCGTCGAGATCGGCGGCTGGCGGACATTGGCGTAGGCGTGACCGGGAAGAGAGCCGAGCCAAGCTTCGACCGCATTCACCCCTTCCGCTATGCAGGTGAAGTCGCGGCCCTGGATCGCCTTCTCGACGAGGCGCAGCCGTTCCGTCGCAATCGCCGGGTCTTCGTCCCAGACGGCGACAGTGGCGGTGACATAGGCTTCGCCGACATCGTCGGCGCCGAGTTCTTGCAGCGCGACATCGGCGTCGGCGGCCTTGTTCGCCGCGTCGGAGTCGACGAGGGTCGAAGCCTCATTGGTCATCACCTCCTTGATGATGGCGGCGACGGATTTTCGCTTGGCGAACCATTGCCGCCTGATCCGAGTCAGCAATCTGACGGCTTCCGTCTTGTCGAGGAGGATGGCGCGCGTCGACCAGCGATAGGGGAAGGCGAGACGATTGAGCTCATCGAGAATGCCGGGGTGAGTCGCGGTCGGAAAGCCGACGATGGTCAGAATGCGCAGATGCGCGTTTCCGAGCCGCGGCTCCAGCCCGCCGGTGAGCGGCTCGTCGGCGAGCAGCACGTCGAGATGCATCGGCGTTTCGGGGACGCGGACGCGCTGACGGCGCGTCGAGATCGTCGAATGCAGGAAGGTCAGCGTCTCGCCGTCGTCGAGCCATTTGGCCTCGGGCATGAAGCTCTCGACCAATTGCAGCACACGATTGGCGCGATCGATGAACCCCCGCAGCAGCTCCCACGGATCGACGCCGTCTTGCGCGCGGCCTTCATAGAGCCAGTTTTCGGCGCGCGACGCGTCCTCCTCCGGCGGCAGCCAGAGGAGAGTCAGGAAATAGCTGCTCTCGAAATGCGCGCCGGCCTCCTCGAATGCGTTCTGCCGCTCGAGGTCGACGAGCGCAGAAGCCGCATCGGGAAAGCGGTCATGCGGATAATGCTGCGCCGACGTCCGATCGGCTTCGACGAAGATCGCCCAGCCGGAGCCGAGGCGGCGCAGCGCATTGTTGAGGCGAGCGGTCACGCCGACGAGCTCGGCCGGCGTCGCGCTGTCGAGATCGGGTCCGCGGAAGCGCGCGGTGCGCTGAAACGAGCCGTCCTTGTTGAGGACGACGCCTTCGGCGACGAGAGCGGCCCAGGGCAAGAAGTCCGCGAGGCTCGTCGGGCGGCCGCGATATTCAGCGAGATTCAGCATGGAGCCTCACACACCGAGATAAGCGGGATAGCGCAGATGTCGGCGCACGACCTCGACGAATTGCGGATCTCGCTTCGCCGCCCAGACCGCGGCGCTGTGGCTGACCGCCCAGAACAGAGCGCCGGGAAGCCAGAGGCGAAGGCCGAGCGCGATGGCCGCGGCGAGCGTGCCATTGGCGATGGCGACCGCTCGCGGCGCGCCGCCGAGCAGGATCGGATCGGTCAGCGCCCGATGCACGGGGACGAAGAAGCCGGGGACGTCCTCGGCGCTGTTGAAGCCGCTCATCAGATCAGCGCTCCGCCGGAGAAAGAGAAGAAGGAGAGAAAGAAGGAGCTGGCGGCGAAGGCGATCGAGAGGCCGAAGACGATCTGGATCAGCCGGCGGAAGCCGCCTGACGTGTCGCCGAACGCCAGTGTGAGGCCGGTTACCGTGATGATGATGACCGAGATGATCTTGGCGACCGGACCCTGGATGGATTCGAGAATTTGGTTGAGCGGCGTCTCCCATGGCATGGAAGAGCCGGAGGCGTGGGCCGAAGAAGAAGAGATCACCGCGCAGCCGACGATGGCGGCGAGAATGGCGATACGGCGGCCAGATCGGCTATGCGGAACAAAGGGCGTCATGATTGGTCTCCTGCGACATGTGCAGCAATCGAAAGGACTCGGTAATCGCCGGTGGATGGATCGAGGCCGTCGACGGTCGCGAGCTCGGAGAGGCGCCGCTCGCCGCCGCGGCCCTGAAGAACGGCGATGACATCGATGGTCTCGGCGATCAGCGCGCGCGGCACGGTGAGCACGGCTTCCTGAATGAGCTGCTCGAGACGGCGCAGCGCCCCGACCGCCGTGCCGGCGTGAATGGTGGCGATGCCTCCGGGATGTCCGGTGCCCCAGGCCTTCAGCAGATCGAGGGCTTCGGCGCCGCGGACTTCGCCGATCGGAATGCGGTCGGGCCGCAGTCGAAGCGACGAGCGCACGAGATCGGAGAGGGAGATGACGCCATCCTTGGTGCGCAGAGCGACGAGATTCGGCGCGCGGCATTGCAGTTCACGCGTATCCTCGATCAGCACGACGCGATCGGCCGTGTGCGCGATCTCGGCGAGCAGCGCGTTGGTGAGCGTCGTCTTGCCGGTGGAGGTGCCGCCGACGACGAGAATGTTCTTGCGATCCGCAACAGCCTTTCGCAGGGAGTCGGCTTGACCGACTGTCATCACGCCTTCGCGCGCGTAGTCGTCGAGCGTGAACACTGCGACGGCAGGCTTTCGGATTGCGAAGGCGGGCGCCGCAACGACGGGCGGGAGCAGTCCTTCGAATCTCTCTCCCGTCTCGGGCAATTCCGCCGAGACGCGTGGCGCCAGCGGATGCACCTCGGCGCCGACATGATGGGCGACGAGCCGCACGATGCGCTCGCCATCGGCCGCCGACATTCTGCAACCGCTGTCCTTGAGGCCGCTCGATAGTCTGTCGATCCAGAGCCTGCCATCCGGATTGAGCATCACCTCGACGACGGTCGGATCTTCGAGAAAGCTCGCGACGGCAGGTCCGAGCGCGGTGCGCAGCATACGCGCGCCGCGTGCATGAGCCTGCGAATGGAGAAGAGATGCCGCCAAGATTGCCCCCGCTTCCGCCGATCTCGCGAAGGCGAACGGCCACGGGGATGATTAGAAAAGGCAAGAAAACGATGAAATCAACAAGCCAGCGGGCGTCGTAGCGGCCCGTCGAAGCGCAGCGAAAAAATACTTGCTCGGAAGGCCATGTGGACGGCTTTCATGAAGCCGTCGCTTTTCAGCATTCCTGCTGCGCTTAGAGGACAGAATTTGCGCACCGTCAGATCGTCAGCGCGCACAATCCTCCGTCAATGAGAAGGTTCTGGCCCGTGATGAAGGCCGCCTGCTCACTGCAGAGGAACGCGCATGCTGCTCCGAATTCCTCCGGCTTTCCAGCTCTCCCGGCGGGGACACGGGCAATCAGTGCGTCGGCGGTTGCGCCGAGCTCGATGAGTCGTTCCGTCATGATGGTGCCCGGCAGCAGGTTGTTGATTGTCACGCCATCCTTGGCGATCTGTCGAGCGACGCCTGCCACATACCCGGTGAGCGCCAGCCGAGCCGATGTGGAGAGGTCAAGTCTCTCCACCGGCATTCGGGCGGTCGCCGATGTGATGTTGACGATCCGACCAAAACGCCGCGTGCGCATGCCGGGCACGAACGTCTGGATCATCTCGACCGCAGAAAGAAAATTGACGTTGAGCGCCCGCTCCCAATCCTCGAGCGTCAAATCCATAAAATCTCTAGCCGGCGGGCCGCCGGCATTGGTGACGAGAATGTCCGCCTCGGAGGTCGACGCGTGGACTGCAGCGCGCCCTTGCGCAGTGCCGACATCGGCAACGACGAAGGCGGGCCGAAGTCCGGTCGCCTCCGCAATTCGGTCGGCGGCCGCCTGTAACGTCTCGGCCCGCCGTGCGACGAGCGTGACATGAGCGCCCTCGCTGGCAAGTGCCAAGGCGCATGCCATACCAAGTCCCCGAGAGGCGCCGCAAACGACAGCCGTTCTGCCCTGTATCCGAAAGTCCAAACGATACGCCTTTTCTCAGATGGCGGGATAGACCTGTGGGCCTTCGTCGCCATTGATAACGAGCGGTCCGATACTACAGAGGCAAAAACTCGACGATCACATGATATGTGTCAAGCGTTCGTCGGTGCTCCCGCGGTTTGACCACTTCGAGATCGCTCAACGAGTAAAGACGAGCTAATTCCTTCTCAATGCCGCTGGGGGTGCGTCGAGTGGACCTTCGGCAAAACAATGCGTCTCACATGTCTCCGTTAAACGGCGGAAAGAGGGCAGAAAAAACTGTCTTGATTGTTGCCCTCACATGCGCCCTCATCTCGATCAAATCGTCTGAGCGGTCTAGTCGAGAGAATTCTTCGCACTTTCATCAGAGTCCCGGGCTCGGAGCATGTCTCTCGGAATCTCGTCGAGCAATGTCCGTCCCTGATTGAGTCGTCGCCCCAGCGCCTCGATGAAGCCCTCGTAGCGCTCGCGCCCTTTCACCTGGGCGCTGGCCTGCGCCTCCGGCGGCAAGGGCGGCGTGACGGTCAGCCAGAAGCGGACGAACAGCGCGAGCGCTTCGGTCGTGAGGCCGCTGTTGCGTTCGAGGCGTTGAACCTGGCGGGTCAGCCTGTCGAGGCGGCGCGTGAAGGCGGCCTCCATTCGATCCGCGCCGTCAGGCGATAGGAAGGATGCGACCGCAGCCTCGACGATGGCGGAGCGCGTCAGGCGTTTCTGAGCGGCGAGTTCGTTGATCCTCGCGATCATCTCCACGGGAAGCGAGACATTGAGGCGGTCGCGCATCATGGCCTCCTACAGATCGAGGCCGTCGGCCGGGTCCATCGCACCCTGGCGCGCGACGCCGCCCATGCGTTGCCGGATGATTTCTTGCTGGCGCACGGCCTGCTCGGGCGTATCGTCGACCATGGCGAATTCGTTCATGCCTCGATGCGACGGCGTCGTCTCCTTCACGATCGCGACATGGTCGGGCAACTCCGGCTCACGTCGCAACCCGCCATTGGCCTCGTCCTCCGCTGTCGACCGCGCGAGGAGGTCGGTTGCTGGGCGCTGGACCGGCAGGGTAGACCAGTCATCCGGTCGGGGCGCGTGAGGCGCGTCTTTCGGCGGCGGCAGAATCCGATCGGCGAAGCGGCGGTCCTCATAATAGCGGGCTTTCTTCGCGCGGATGGGATGCAGGCCCGACATCATGACGATCTCGTCGGATGGTGGAAGCTGCATGATCTCGCCGGGGGTGAGCAGCGGGCGCGCCGTTTCGGAGCGCGACACCATCAAATGACCGAGCCAGGGCGAAAGCCGATGCCCGGCGTAGTTCTTCATCGCCTTCATCTCGGTCGCGGCGCCGAGCGCGTCACTCACCCGCTTCGCGGTTCGCTCGTCATTGGTCGCGAAGGACACGCGCACATGGCAATTGTCGAGGATGGAATTATTCGCCCCATAGGCCTTCTCGATCTGGTTCAGCGATTGTGCGATCAGGAAGCTCTTGATGCCATAGCCGGCCATGAAGGCCAGCGCGCTCTCGAAGAAGTCGAGCCGTCCCAGCGCCGGGAATTCGTCGAGCATGAGCAGCATGCGGTGACGTCGGCCGGTCGGACGCAATTCCTCGGTCAGGCGGCGTCCGATTTGATTGAGCACGAGTCGGATCAGCGGCTTGGTGCGGCTGATGTCGGAGGGCGGCACCACGAGGTAGACCGTGGCCGGACGCGCGTCGGACACGAGATCGGCAATCCGCCAGTCGCATTGGCGAGTCACTCTCGCGACGACGGGATCGCGATACAGTCCGAGGAACGACATGGCGGTGCTGAGGACGCCCGAACGCTCATTGTCGGATTTGTTGAGCAGCTCGCGCGCGGCCGAGGCGATGACGGGATGAGGACCGGCGTCGCCGAGATGGCGGGTGGTCATCATCGCCAGTAGCGTCGTCTCGATCGGCCGGTTCGGATCGGAGAGGAAGGCGGCGACGCCGGCGAGCGTCTTGTCGACTTCGGCGTAGAGGACGTGGAGGATGGCGCCGACCAGCAGGGAGTGGCTGGTCTTCTCCCAATGGTTCCGGCGCTCGAGCGATCCTTCCGGGTCGACCAGAACATCGGCGACATTCTGCACGTCGCGAACTTCCCACTCGCCTTTGCGCACTTCGAGCAGTGGATTATAGGCGGCCGAGTCGCCGTTGGTCGGATCGAACAGCAGGGCGCGGCCATGGCGGGCGCGAAAGCCGGCGGTGAGCTGCCAGTTCTCGCCCTTGATGTCGTGGACGATGGCCGAGCCCGGCCAAGTGAGCAGCGTCGGCACCACCAGCCCTACGCCTTTTCCGGAGCGTGTCGGGGCGAAGCAGAGGACATGCTCGGGTCCGTCGTGACGCAGATAGGCGCTTTCGTGCCGGCCGAGCACGACTCCGTCGGGGCCGAGCAGGCCAGCGGCTTTCATCTCGTCGGGCCGCGCCCAGCGGGCGGACCCATAGGTCTCGGCGTCGTCGGCCTCGCGCGCGCGCCAAATCGACATGGCGATCGCCGCCGCGATGGAGAGTGGTCCGGCCGAGGCTGCGATATAGCCGCCTTCGACGAAGATCGCTGGCGCATAGGCGTCGAAGGCATACCACCACCAGAAGAAGGCGGGCGGCGGATAGAAGGGGAAATGGGCGAACTCGAACCAGGGATGTCCGAGCTGCGGCTGGAAGCCGAGGCGCCAGGCGGTCCATTCGGTCGCCGTCCATATCGTCGTCAGCACGATGAGCGATACGACGAGAATTTGGCCCCAAAGAATCCTGGTCGCCCACATGGACGCCTCCATTCGAATAGAGCGAGGCGTCGAGACAAAGACGCGGTCCGAGCGCATTCAAGCGTGTTCGCGTCGCGATCGTAGCGTGGCGAACCGAGACGAAAAAATACTGGCGCGTGAACCGGCGATCGAGATTCACCGATCGTCACAAGCCCAATCCTCGTTTTCTGCCGATGCTCCATTCGATGCCGCCGTCGTCTCGCGTCGTCCCGGCGACATGCTGGCCGAGCTTCTTTTCGAGCGTCGGCGACCAGGGCACGAGCTGGAAGCCGAGACCGTCGTCGATCATGGCGAAGCGTCCGGAAGCGAGCACGAGGCGCTGACGATAGACGCCAGAGACCTGATTGCCGGCGGCGGCCAGCGTGTGCGGAAGGCCGGTCTCGGCCGAGAGCTTCGCGGCTACGTCATTCAGCTCGCGGCCGCGCAACGTCGCGAGCAGGTCGCCCTGGAAAATGACCTGTCCGCCTCGGCGCTGCGCCAGTCCTTCGGCGATGAGATGCTCGGCGCGCGCTTTCATGGCCGCGCGGACCTCGCCGCCGAATCCACCCATCGCCAGCGGCGTCGGCGTGCTCTCGATGAGACGGTGATCGAGCCATGTCGCCCCAGACGCGCCGATCTGGCGGTCGAGATCGAAGTCCGAGCGCGTCGCCAGGACGAGCGTCGGCTGCGGATCGTCGGAGCCGCCGAAGCGCCGCACCTCGACGACGCCGCCGATCGGCGGGGCATGTTCGAACGCCTCGACGCCGCGGAAGCGGACATGATGGGCGCGGCCGTCAGTCCCGTCGATGACGGCATAGGCTTCTCCGCTCAGCTCGTCGTGCAGTCCCTTGTCGACCAGCCGCCCGACGATCGGCGACTCCGAAGGCGCAGCATCGAGGGCATAATCACCGACTCCACGGTCCTGGCCGCGCTCGGCGAAGGCGCGGTGCATGGTCGTGATGATGTCGCCGCGCATTCCGAGATCGCGCAAGGTTCGTTCCGCTTCCAGGCCGATCATCCACTGGCCGGGACCGGCGGAGGCGGCGAGTCCCATTCGCTCGAGCTTCTGAGCGCGGCCTACCATCAGGCGGCGCAATTCGGGATCGTCTGGACCAGGACTCGCCGGGCGCAGGTCGACCAGGCCCGTCTCGTCGGCCGCGAAGCGAATGGCGGCGTCGCACCGTGTCCAGCGGTCGGCGTCGACCTCGAGCTCGAGCGCCGTGCGGATCGCATGTTCGGAGCGTGGGCCGAGTTCGATGGAAACGATGTTCTCCGCGCGTGAGCGCAGGCCGTGGCTGATATAGTCGCGGGCGATGACGAGATCGGCGCCGGTCTCGTCGACGCCGCGCACCAGCAGATGGACATGCGGATTGGCGGTGTTCCAATGATCGACGGCGATCCAATCGAGCCTCGTTCCGAGATCGGCCTCCATCCGGCCGGCGAGATCGCGGGTGAAGGCTTTGAGGTCGGTCATCTCACCGGCGTCCTCGGGCGAGACGATGAACCGGAAATGATGCCGGTCGTCTTCGCATCGCTCGGCGAAGGCCCGATCGTCGGCGCGATCGTTCGCGGCGTCGAACATGACGCCGTTCTCTCCGTCGCGGCTGACGCCGTCGCGTTTCAGATAGGAAAAATGCGCGGACAGCGGCGCCGATCGAAAGCTGCGGCCCTTGTGGCGAACGACGCGCGCCTTGACGACGACGCGGCGGCCCGGATCGAAGAGGCGGGCGCGGCCGAAGGCGGAGCGCCCGCGCCCGAAGCCGGAGCCGCCCGCGGCAGCGGATCGCGCGCCGCTATGCGGCGTCGCAGGTCCGGCCTTGCGCGCGGCTTTCAGAACCTCAGCGACGAAGCTCTTCGGCTTCTGCGCGCGCGTCGTGCGGACCCGCCCCGGCCGGACGCGGAAGTCTTTCTCCTCCCGGCTCATCGGAACGCCTCGTCGGAACGAACGGCGGCTCCGAGAACGTGGTGTGCAAGTCGAAGCCTTGTAACTCCACGTGGATTTGCCGAAACCTGCCAACGACCGACCGGCCTGCCAGAGGAAAGACGAGTCGCGACAGCGACTTGTCTGCCGGCGTGGCAGGCGCTTTTATCTCGCCGTAGTCCGGTCGTGATCTGCGCTGAATTGCCTTTCGCCGTTCTCTCTTCACCACATTGCGTTGGGAAACGCTGGAGTGCGAATTGTTCACAAACCGCGCTCGCAATGCGCCCGCACGCGTTCCTCGCAGGGCAAGTGGCGGCGACGGGGTCCCTCAGTGCGCAAATGTCGGCAGTCCGACGGCAACAGCGATGCTGGTTCATTGCGCGTGCTCCGTCGACGAGAGCGCGACGAACAGGCCGTTGGAGCGAGGCGCGATGGCGGACAGATCGCGCGTGACGGCAACAGCTGTCGTGTCGGTCGCTGTCTGGACTAGCGCCGGATGATTGGCGGTATGTGCGCTGTCGAGCTGTTCGACGAACAGCGGCGCCTTCGTCCACGGTGAAAGACCGGAGACAGTGCGAATGACAGGTCGAGCGCTACCATTTCCATCGATGAGAGGGAGCAGCGCCGCGACATAGGCGACGGTCTCGGATGGCAATGACCGGCGCCCGTCGCGATAATCCTCGTAGCGGCGCGGTCCTGCATTATAGGCCGCGAGGAAGCCCGGCGAGCCGTAGCGATCGTGCAATTCGCGCAGGTACGCGGCGCCGGCGAAAATGTTGTCGTGTGCGTCGAAAGGATCGCCGGCAAGAGTGTAACGGCTGCGCAGTTCCGTCCAAGTGTCCGGCATGATCTGCATGAGCCCGATCGCGCCCTTGGGCGAGATAACGTCTCGTCGGGCGCGGCTTTCGATCGCCATGACGGCGCGAATCCATGCCGCGGGAATGCCGAAACGCCGCGCCGCCTCTGTGACGTGGACGGCATAGGGCTCGCCATCGGTCGGACGATCGAACGGCGCTGCCTTCGCGGGCATGACTCCGCCCAGTGTGCAGGCTGAGGCGAGGCCGATAAGAAGAAGGAGCGTGAATCGCGCGCGCGTGCAGGCACGGTTTGGGCGGTCCGATTTGCACATGAGCGGGAGTGCGGAGCGCATGTGGTCAGCCCCGCTCGTTGCGCTTCTGAAGTCGGGTCCAGTGCAGAATCCAGCTGGACTTGTCTTCGCTCGACTGGAGCAGATTGGCGCGGATCGGCTGCGTCAGGGCTGGATCGTCGAGGAGCAGCGAAACATAGTCGCCGGCTTTCTTGCCGATGCGCTTCCATGCCGCCCCGATCTCCGGCCCTTCCTCGTCGCCGAGCAGGATGCGGTAGTCTGGCGCGTTCTCCGCGCCACTATGGTCGGCGGGAACGAGAACGATCTGGGCGTCGAGCGACAGCGTGCGGACGGCGCCGGAATAGCCTGATTTGGTGCGCATGAATCGACCGATCTGCGTCATCGGAGTTCTCCTTGGGTGGTAAAATCATGCGGGTGTCAGTCGACGGCGGCGCGCCAGACGAAGCGGCCGTCGCCTCCTTCGTCGGTCCAGATCGGAACTGCGCGAGCGACGATCGATGCGACGGGGAGCGGACCGAAGTAGCGGCCGTCGAGGCTGTCCGGGACGGTCGGATTCATGAGGAAAACCTCGGCCACCCTCAGCGTCCGGCAGCCGGTCCAGTTCGGCAGCAAACGACCGAGGCGATCGCGATCTCGCGCTTCGCCGACGTCGACGCCATCGACGGTGACGGTGGAGCCGGCGCGGCATACATTCTGTCCGGGGAGCGCCAAGACATGCTTCAAGAGAAGCACGCCTTTCGGCAGGAAGCCGCCGTCAGCGAGGAAGCTCACGATGGGTTCCGGCGGGCGGACTGCCACCAGCTGCATAGCGCGGAGTCGGCCCGTGGCCTGAAGCGCATAGAGTCCTGTCGGCGTGCTCGCCGTGGCGTTCCAGACAAGCCATGGTGTGGCGGGAGCCAAGGACTGGCCGCCGATCAGCAGCACGGAGGAGAGCGTCGCCGTGACATAGCCGAGGCGGATCATGGCGCGACGCTCCGGCGCTTCAGCCACGCGTCATGCTGCTCGCGCGTGTAGGCGCGTGGCTCGTCGCCGACGGCGAGACGGTTGTGTAAATGCCGCCAATAGTCGGGCGACGCGTCGGTGGGGTCGACGCCGATCGCCTCTATGGCGTCGATCACCTGGAGCGCTCGCTCGACCCTCGGCCAGGCGTCGACGCGCAGCAGGATCTCGCCGCCGGGCCGCACGAAGGGCAGCGTCTGATAGCGCTCGCCGGCTCCGACGGCGCGGACAATGTCCATCCGTGAAATCACCGTGCCGAAGTCGTTCGACGCCCAACGGACGAAGCAGAAGATGCTGCCGGGAGCGAAGCTGGCGATGCGGCGGCGGCGGTCGAGAATCTTGTCCGCCGCGCGATGGCCGAAGCGAATCCGGAACTCGATCTTCTTTTCGATCCAGGTCAGCTCGACATGGGTGAGAGGCGCGGCGCCGCGATGGGGCGGCGCTTCGACGCGAGCGGATTGCGGCTCGTTGTCGTTCATGATGTTTCTCCGGGATCGTCGGGAAATTCACGTGCGAGCAGGTCGCGCAGCATGTCGGCGACGGTGACGCCGCGCCGAAAAGCGGCGACCTTGATGCGGCCGCGCTGCGTCGGCGTGACGTCGATCGTCAGGCGTGCGGTGAATCCGCTGGCGTCGTTCGCGCGCCGGGCGGGAGCGTTTGCCGATTTGATCCAGTCCTCGGCGTCGCCGGGACGCGCCGCGAAGCCGCGCTTTGCAGTGCGCTCGTTCATGCGGCGCCTCCGTCGTCGGACGACGAGAGGTCGTGCATAATTCCCGCGAAGATCGTCATGGCGCGATCCTCCCGACCTCGGCGGCGAGCGCGACGATCTCGCGCGCGGCCGGCGTATCGTCGGCGAGTTCGCAGACGAGCCTGCCGGTCTGCGCGGCGTCGGCGAAGGCGATGCGCTGACCTATCGTAGCGGAGAGCGCCGGCGGATCGTGATCGGCGAGCGTCTCGACCGTCTCGCGCGCGATGACGGTGCGCGCGGCGTAGCGGTTCAGCACGAAACGGGCGGCGAGCTGTGGGCGATAGATGCGTGCCTCGCCGAGCAACGCCAGCATCTCGGCCGACGCCCAGCCGTCGAAGGGTGACGGCTGCACCGGGATCAGCGCCAGATCGGCCGCGAGCAGCGCCGAGCGCATCAATCCGGCGACTCGCGGGGGACCGTCGATGACGAGATGGTCGACGCCGCGCGCCAGCTCGGGCGCTTCACGGTGGAGCGTGTCGCGCGGCAGGCCGACGATGGTGAACAGCCGCGAGAGGTTCTCGCGCGCTCGCTGCTGTGACCAGTCCAGCGCCGAGCCCTGAGGATCGGCGTCGATCAGCGTGACGCGCTTTCCCTGCCGAGCCCATTCGCCGGCGAGATGCAGGGCGAGCGTCGTCTTGCCGACGCCGCCCTTCTGGTTGAGCAGCGCGACGATCATGACGCGCGTCCTTCGCTTTCGCCAAAAGGAAGAGGCGCTTCGGAAGTCGCATCGTCCGTAAAGCCGGATTTACGGAAAGTCGTATCAGGCGTATTCTTTTCAGACGGAAGTTTCGGTGCGCGCGAACGCTCGGATGTGATTTCCACACCGGCCGGGCGCAAACAAAAGTTAGAGTCTCTGTTAGACTCTAAGTTAAGAGCCGGGATTTTTTCAGCGGGCCAGAGGGTTAGCTGCCCTCCGCGCGCCCGAAGTCCCGATAGGGCCGCGCCCGAAGTCCCGATAGCATGCGCGCCCGAAGTCCCGAGTGTTTCCACAGGTTTATCCACAGGGGCTGTGGATAAGTCGGCCGGCAGGATGTGCAGCAGCTCGCGCCGGCCCTCGTGCTCGATCCGCAGGCGATAGCCGGGCAGCGACTGCCGGCACACGATGAGCCGGATGTCGATCGCGAAATCCCTGAGCCTCGCGAGGCTGCCGGATTTTTGATGCAGATGCGGGATGTCGAAAATCCAGCCCTGCCTCTGTCGACCGGCGTGCTTGCGGGCCACGCGATAGAGCCAGCGCTCGACGCCGCCTGTCAGCCGGAAATAGGCTGGGTCGATCGCGAGCACGAGCGAGCGGTCGACGACGCCGCGGTAGAACCATTCCGGGAGAACGAATTCCATGCCTTCGACGCGGCCGTCGCGCGTCACGCACTCTTCCCATTCGTTGATCCAGGAGAACTGGCTACGACGCCAGTGCTCGCCGTTGCGAATGGTGGTGCAGATGGCCGTCGATTGCAGGCGGGCGAGCGCGCCTTTCAGCAGCTTGTAGTCGCGGGCGCCGGTCGCGCGTCCGACCGCTTTGAGGAGCTGATAGGGCGTGAAGCGCAGAAAACGGGAAGTCGTGAGGCCTTGGTTCTCGGCCTCGACGATCTGGCTCGCCGCCCAGATCAGCACATCGGCATCCCAGATGGTCGCCATGCCGTGCTCGGGCATGGCGAAGACTTCAACGCGCGCGCCGGCCGCCTCGTAGAAGATCGGCGTCGTGCGCTTCGCCTTGGCGAGCGAGAAGAACGGCCGCTCCATGAGATCGCGCTGATCGCGGGGGGATGCGTCCCCCGTCGCGATGACGAAGGGGTGGAGCCGGCTTCGCTCGCTCGAGATGACGGGGAGGCGGCGCGACATGGCGGCGTCGCCTCAGCGGTGGGAGTTCGGGCGGGCGATGCGCACGCCGGTGTCGACGCGGACGGCGTCGCGCGCTTCGACATATTGCGGGTCGGACGTGGAGCGGCAGGCGGCCCCATCGGCCCAGGCCTGCAGATCCTCGATCGCATAGACGACGCGCCCGCCGAGCTTGCGGAACGTCGGGCCGGCGCCGTGACAGCGGTATTTTTCGAGCGTGCGCGCGGAGAGGCTGAGCATTCGCGCGGCTTCGTGCGTCCGGACAAAGCGCGTGGCGCCCTCGGGTGATTTGTCGCGCAAGAGACGCCTCCGTAGTGGCGAGGTGCGCCGCAGGGACGTCGCGGCGTTTCGAGATCACCGTGGCGGAGAAGAGAAGCGCAGGGGGAGGACGAAGTTTTGAGGCCGGTCCGTGTCCCCCCTTCCGCGAGGCGCACGCTGGGATGTCCTAGGAAACGGAGAATGCGGAAGGTTCATCAGCCGCCACGCAGCAGCCGCTTGTAGCCGCCGTTCATCAGCGCGATGGAATCATGGATGAGACGGTTCGCCTTGCGGCGCGTCGCCGAACTCTTCCACTCGAGCGCGGGAAGAGCCGCGTCCTCGGCGTCGATCAGGGCCGCGGCGATGTCGCGTGGTCCCGCGCCGCCGAGCCGGAAATCCAGAGCGTGCAGCAACAGGATGAGACGCGCGCGTCGCTGCGCGGTCAACTGTAGCGCGCGAGGTAGCGGCCCTGCGGCGCCTCCTTGAAGGAGGCGAACGAATCGCGACGCGCTTTCGAGCCGGATTTCGAGTGACGCGTCGAGCGGCAAGATGATCGCTGGATGGCGCGGCGCGCCTTCGTTCATCCAGACATGAATCTCGCCTCGAACCTCGCTGATCACGACCCGCCTGTCGCGGTCGTCGAACCTGTCGGCGACGACCTTGCCGAAGGCCGTCGGATCGAAGGTCCCATCCGCCGCGAAGCGGGGCGGCGCCGAAGCGATGATCAGCGTGCCGGGATCGACCTCAGGGAGCCAGAGCGCTGGCTCCCTTCCTGCCGGAGATTCCGGGTCATGAGCGAAACTGCAACCCCCAGCGACGCGCGAGGCTCGAAAGCGCGGTCGCTTCGTCGGCGGCGCCGCGTTCGATCCGCCTCAGCGTCTCGCGATAATCCTGGCGATATTTGGGATTCCGGCGCAGGAATTCGAGCGCGAAACCGGAAGGGTCCAGGTCGTTCAATTGCTTGATAGAATCAGGAGATTTCCAAAAATTCGTCGGCATGAAGCGCTCCTCGGCTTGGCCTCGTAGCTCGAGCGGCGGTCACGACGATTCCGGAATGTCAGAACCAAAACTAGCCCAAAGGGCTGCATCGCGTGCCGCAAGCCCCCATGACCTTTTTATGGCAGGCGAGACGAGAGATTATTGCGGGCGCGTGCCCAAGAGCTGCCGATAGCCGGCTGCAGACATCCATCTCGCCCTGGCCAGATGGCTTTCATGGATGATCTTCGCCCGTTCCGGCTCGCGCTCTGAATCGATCCCGAAAATCACCGCGACGACCTCGCGCCAATCGGCGCCTTCTTCGGCGGCGTCCAGCAGTCGCAGGTAGGTCGTGAGGTGACGCTCGTCGTAGGCGTTCACGTGCTCGGTGAGAGGCGGACGATCGTCGAAGGCTGGCACACTCATTGCGGACCTGCCTGTCGCTCTATGCGGGCGAATTCATGGCGAGACAGCGGGATTATATCCCAGGATTGGTCGGTGTTCTATTCCACGGGTGATGCAATCGGCGCATCGCGTTGTGCGATCTGGATAAGACCCACAGCGTCAGCGGATGTCGAGCGTAGCATGGTCGCCGACGAATAGGAATGTTCGTTCCTGGAATGAACGTTCTTGACTCGGTTTCCATGCCACCATGGAAATCGAGGAGGTCATAGCGACAAATGTGCGTCGCCTGCGTAACGCCAGGAAATGGACGCAGGAAGCGCTCGCCGAGAAGGCGCAGCTGAGTTCTCGCTATGTTGGCGCGATTGAGCGCGCCGATGTGTCGGCGAGGGTGAATATTGTCGGTCGGATCGCTGATGCATTCGGCGTCGAGCCCGCTGAGCTTTTCAAGCGCAGCAAGCCGAAAATTCGCGGCTGAACTCGCCAGACGGCCGAAGGTCGGCCGGAACTGGCGTGACGTCTATTTGGCGCCAGGCAGGGACGCTCGCTCTGAAGGCCCTGGTATCCGTTTCGGCGGCGGCGTCGTCGATCAAAAGAAAATCTCAGCGGCATTAGCCTGTCCGCAAAGCACTAACTCATCAAGGCGGGCCATCACGTGGCGAAAAGCTTCCGCGCCAATTCCGCTATTGCCGGTGAATCAATGCCCTGTTCGGGGCCATCTTCGGTGACGATCAGCCGCCCGTCCGG
Organism: Methylosinus sp. RM1; assembly: GCF_011378635.1. Classification (NCBI taxonomy): domain Bacteria; kingdom Pseudomonadati; phylum Pseudomonadota; class Alphaproteobacteria; order Hyphomicrobiales; family Methylocystaceae; genus Methylosinus; species Methylosinus sp. RM1. Next base: position 28,950 of record NZ_WOVC01000016.1, on the reverse strand, counting down.
ATTCTTATCGGAATACAGTGCATATCCGTTACCAGCATAGAGCTTCAGCTTCCGCTGCCACCGATTGCGGTAGGATTGGTCGTCCAGCCGGCCGCAATGCTCCCAGTACCAACTCTTGCCATTGGCCTCGATGATGAAGTCCGCCCAACGTCCACGCCCGTCGTCGAACGGCAAGCGCGGCTCGACCTGGTACTTCAGATGTCCCTGCTTCTCCAGCTCATAGAGGATGTTGGCGATAATGAGCTCGTTCTTTGAGCTGACCATTTCGCCCCGAAACGTCCGGTGAATCAGGCGCTCTTCGAGAAATCCTCGTTGTGATCCTTTTAGGCCGAGTGGCACATCTGCCACGAGACGCGGCGCCTGTAGATTCGGAGTGTGGAGCAAGTTCGTAAACCGACCGGCGATGTCCGAGAACACGTACTGACGAAGTGAGAGGAATTTATCGAACGCCCCTTGATGCAGAATCCAAATTCTCCGCTTTTGGCGAGTGAGCGCCGTGTACAGCATCTCGCGTGACACAAGGCGGCTGTCGGAAGGGAGTATTAGCAAAACCACGCCGAACTCACTTCCCTGAGCCTTATGCACAGTGATCGCGTAGGCGAGCTCGAGGTAAGGTTGGCCATCCTCGGAGAAGGCCGAGCGCGAGAACGAAAAATTGCGGTCGTGGCGCCCAGAAAATTCGATGTGAGTGAATGACGGACTTCTTTTTCCCCATACGCGCTGGCCAATCACCATTCCAATCTCGCCGTTTGCAAGAAATTCCTTTTCCCCGTTGTCCGTCGTTCCGTAGACATAAGCTGCGCGCTTGTGATTGCGCACGCAGATCACCTTGTCGCCATATACGATCTGCTCTGCTCCGCGGGGTTTGATGAACCTCATCCAGTCGCGGTAGTGGGGGACCTTGTTTGAGTCGATTGCGTCATTCAGCCGTTTCGCCCGCAAGCGCTCTTTGATTCGCCTATTGAGATAAATTGACCCGCCAGGGCCATTCCGGTTGACACTCAGAATCTGCCAGTTGGCGCTTGCCTCGGAACAGGCGCGATCGAAATTCAGATAGCCTTTTTCGTTACGAGTCGCACCGAGGGACAGTTCGACCTCGGCGACTAGATCGTCTTTCTTGCAATTGAACTCCTCCAACAGTACGTCATCAATGAGGTCAGGAAGATCGGCAACCTTCTCCCAACGGCGATAGCGAACGGTTTCATCGTTCTTTCCCGCAATAGCGTTGACTACGATTTCGTCATCGCCGGGCGGCAGGTCGCGGCCCGAAAAGATCGCGGCGAGTTGTACGTCCGACCGCTCAAGCACAGGCGTAACGCCTTCGCGCTTGCCCATTGAAATCTCATCCTGGCGCCGTGGCGTCCTTAGCTCCGCGACCCCTTTGCCGTTATGCGCTTTCTTCAGATATTCAATGATGTCCACGAAGGGACAACCGGCGCCGATAGGCGGTAGCTGATACGGATCGCCCACGAGAATAAGCCTGCAATTCGCTGGGACGGCATCGATAATTGCTGCCAGCATGTCCTCTGTCAGCATCGACGATTCATCCACGATACAGGTTGTGGCTTCCGTCTTAGGCGCCGCCGCATTTGTGTAGTAGCGCCCGGTATCGGCGTCGAACCGTGTCCCGAGCAGGAGTTGTGCGACGGTTTGTACGTGTTTTTGATCCGTTTCCTGCGCCAACCGAACGCGCGCTTTGCCCGTCGGCGCCAACAGCCGCACACGGGAACCGACAATATCCGATTGCGATAGCAAGAACCGAATGACGGTGGTCTTTCCGGTCCCAGCAGGTCCGATCAACATGCTGACGCGATTGGCGGCAAGGCATTCGAGAGCCGACGACTTCTCCATCCGCGCGCGGTCTTCGTCAACGTCTCCCTTGGCAATATCGCCAAACCTCTCCTTCATCAGCGCGCGCCAGTCCACAGATATGGGCTTGGGCGCGTTCTGCATGCGGTCATTTATGGCGCCGGTTAGCAGCCTGCCAATTGTCACATACCGATCCAACTGCACGGCTATGCCGTCACCTTTGCCAGTGACCGCGACGACTGGGACGAAGTCATCGCGGCATATGTCCACCGTGTCCTTGTCCAGAGGAATGTCGTGAACCACTGATAGTTCTTTTGCTGCGTCCTTTACCTTGTCGATCGGCAGGTACGTGTGGCCGTCCTGTGTGCTGTTCTCAAGGATTTCGACGCAGGCAGCACGCAACCGGTGTTCGTTGTCATACTCAGTGAGAATCGCATTGCACTTCGGTGGCAATGGATGCGCGGTCGCGACTTCTTTTCCCGGATAAATCCCACGGTCTACAGTGCCGAACGAGATGGGTTCGTACGCCGTCCGGTCATTCTCGAACAGCACATAGGGATTGTTGAGGAGGATTTTTGCCTCGATTTCAAGCGCGCGCTCAGCCTGTTCGCCCTTCAGCTCCAAGCGCGCAAGCAGCTTCAGGGAATCCATTTTCTCGCCGTCGGCCTTGATGCGCTCCCAACGCCTTCGCATCATACTGGTAATCTCGGGCGCACTTGCGGGTGGCTTCTGTTTTCCAGTAAAAATCTTATCGATGATCGGCCATGGGTCCACGTTGAGCTCTAATTCATTAGCGAGTGTCATTGCGAACAGTGTGCCGTTGAAACCTGAGTGTAGGGCAGACAGCACGACGCCTAAACCCGGAGCCGGACCCTGAAGCTTCCACAGGCGACTTAACCGCTCATCGATCCACCGAATGTAGCGGTCCCAAGGTCCCGTCAGGACTTCCGATGTCCGCTCCAGCGCGTTGCGGGCGGCAACGAGTGCCGCAGCGGCAGCCCCATGGCTGACATGCTCGCTGCCGTATGAGAATTGAAGCCGCGAGTCATTTGGAGCGAAGGCTATATAGTCGACGGGATTCAGCTCGGGTCGCTTCTCCAGCTCCTTGAGCATTTCATGATAGGGCATCACGAAACCGCCTGTGAAACCTCCGCCGTTCTTTGATGGGCGTATCGAATGCTGAATCGGCCGCTCCCATACCATCGCCCGAATTGCCAACTTCGGTGCATTGTCGTAGGTGTATTCTTGCAAGCCATGCTTTTTGCTTAGCAGGGCTCCGCCAAGCACAACGCGGCGCTCATCATCGCACAGGGGCGTCCGTGTCGCATAAAACAGGACAAGGCTTTCATCCTCAATTAAGGGCGCCGCGAAAGCGTCAAGCAGCGCCTCCTGATTGCCAAAACCCTGTATCCAGCTTGTGCGCGCCAGCCAGTCTGGGCTATCCGGCTCCCGGTCCTTATCGGCTTCGAGTTCCAGCTCATCGGCAATCGCGAAGCCACTCTCTTTCAGCATCCATCGGTAGGGAATCGTGAGCGCACCCCAAGCCGGTATATGAACCGGGCGCGGCTGTATGTGCTTATGGTCCTTGCTCCACGTGGAGTACGACATCACGCTCTCGAACGAGTAGGACCGAGAGCTCAGGAAGCTTCCGCTTGCTCTCAGGCAAGGAGGCATCCGATTTGGTTGCAGTCCATCGAACGCTTCGTTCGGGATCTTTACCTCGATATCGTCCTTACGGTTTTCGGCAATAAGCTTGAGGGCAAGACAGGAGCTGTTGCCCAATGGGTCCGCGCAGACATGACCGTCCCAGGCACGGTCGTGCCATGGCACTCGGACTGACAGATTACGCACTAAACCCATGCGCCCCCCCCCCCGAAACCCGGATTCTTCCTATGCAAGGCTGTTCACATGCAACTCTTATTCAACTCGCCGTCTTTGACAAGGCTTAGCCATTTCGGAAAGCTCGAGTGCATCCGCCAAGGCGATGGCCTCAGTCGATAACCGCTCAGGGGTCATTTTTTCGCTTTCGTGGAGACAAAGCACGCTCGATTGCAGGGCACGCGCCCCGCCGGGAAGGCGGGGCGCGATATCGGTCAGTCGCCGTTGCGGCGGCTCGGGCGGGACCAGATCAGGCTGTAGCCCTCGCCGCTCTCGTCGTCGAAGAGGTTGGCGAAAATCGGGGCGTTGAAGCTCGGATCGTCGAGCTTGAGGCCGAGATAATCGCGACCCTCGTTGGAGCGCTTGGACCAGGCGGCTCCGAGCTCCACTCTGCCGACATACACGCGGTGGCTGGGCGCATTCTCGCCGGATCGGCTGGTTTCGGGAACGATGCGAACGTTCTTCGCCTGGACGGAAAGGGTGACGATTTCGCCAGTGAACTCGTTGTTGCCGGTCTTTTTGAAGGTGCCGATGGTCGCCATTGGAATTCTCCTCGATCTGAAGTTCCGAGCCCGCGCCATTGCGGCCTCGATGGCGATCGAAGGGCCGGAGGCGATCGACGCGGCATCGCTCGCGACCGCAGCGTCAGCGGAGGATGGCGCAAGAGCGACTTTGTTGCCTCGCGAGGAATGACGGCGTAGCCGTCAGGGGAAGAAAGTCGATCGCGCCATTGCCGCATAGGCGATCGAGGCGTAGCCCGGCCTTCGGCCAGATGCGCCCATCAAAGAGGCCGTTATGGAGCGCTCGGCCCGACGGATATCGGGGAGAGTTCGGCGACCATGTGCGACCGGAAAGATTCGGCGACGAGTGCCGACGATGATGACAATCCTTTGTCCGGCTGGAAAATTTCGTCGTCACTTCCGAGCCGCATATCGAAATGCCGTCGGCACTGCCGATTGTCGCCCGACCAGAAGATCGCAGCCGCCAAAGGAAGGTGCATCACAATTCGACCGGCGCGCCACAACGATTGGAACTCGCCGCCATCATAGCCGCCGTGTCACGACGATGACCTCGGAGAGATGCAGATCGACATGCGTCGATCGGAGCAGCTGGAGCGGCGTCAGGCCCGCGCGAGACGTGTTTCTCCCCGTCCCAGCGGGGTCGCTCCAGCGATGCGGACCAAAGCGGTGATGCCAACCGCGACCGCGCCGACGAGCGAAAAAATCATCTGCCATGTCGTGGAGGGCATAGCCATCTGGGCAATTCCGTGCGTGGCGTAATAGCCGGCGACTGTCGCCGGCGCAGCGTAGACGAGCACGATGGCGAGCCGGAGCCATGTCCAGGGAGCGAAGGCGAGCGCCAGTTGCCCGACCGCAAATGTGACGCCCGCGGCGATGACGCCAACGATTGCTCCGCCGAGCCAGCCGGCGCCGGTGTGAAAAGCCCAGGCACCGAGCGTCAGGCCGGCATAGAAGGGGAGCGCGAAGACGGCGAGCGTGAACAGTAGCCAGCAGAAGAACCCGATGCCGGCGACGACGAGAAGAGGTCCGAAGATGATCATCGCGGTGGTCTCCGTAAGACAAAGGTCTGACGAGCGCGCCTTCCACCACCGCCGCGGCGCAGCGGCGAGTCTAGCCGGAAAGATGAGACAGGGCGAGCGAAAATCCCCGTAGGATTTTCGCCGTTCGTGGTGGCAGATTCCTTCATGATGGGAAGGGATCAAATTCATGTATGATGTCGGCGGGATCGCCGTCGTATTCGGTCGACGGCATGACGCCGTAGTCTCCCGCGCCATCATGGAAGACGACGACGCAGATCATGAGGGTGTTCGCGAGGTCCCAACCGCGAGCGTGGGCGAATGTGAGGTTTCGAGACATCGATCAGCTCCTGTGCTGAGGCGGGGGCCATCCCCGCGCGACAGGCGCCCGATGTGTCCGGCCGATGGCCGCGATCACCGCGCAGGTGAAACCGAAGCGGCGGCACGCTCGCGTAGCCGACCCCTCGTGGGTTGATGGCGTCAGGCCATCGGCCGGATAGAGGATCAGCGCCGATCAGAGCGGGGTGGCGCTCGCCGACAGGAGGCGATCGCTTCGAAATCATGCAGCCCGGTCGCGGATCGCGCGAACCTCCTCAATTGTCGGCGGGTCACGTGCATCTGCAGAGCGAACAGCTCAGGAGATCGGCATGACGGAGTTCACGGGGCGAGATCTGCATCTCGTGAAGAAGGCGCTCGCCATCGCAGCGTTGACGATCGAGGGGCAGCCCGGGCCGTTTCAGTCCAACTCGGATTTAAGCGACATCAAAGCGTTGCTCGATGAGATCATCGACGATGATGCCGAGTTGGCGTATTACACGCGCGCCGCGAGGATCGCCGTGCTCGGCTCTCCCGACTGAAATACGGCTTTACGGAAACGCGGCGACACGCTTTTGCGTTTCGGGGCATTTCCGGCTCTGATGGTCGGCGGCGCTCACGCGCCGCCTGCGCCGAAGCGCCAAACCGGAATTCCGAGCTTGCGCGCCTTGTCGGCGAGGTTTTCCTGGATGCCAGTTCCGGGAAAGGTGATGACGCCGATCGGCAGGACGTCCAGCATCGCGTCGTTGCGCTTGAAGGGCGCGGCCTTCGCGTGCTTGGCCCAGTCGGGCTTGAAGGCGATCTGCGGAACCTTGCGGTGATCGGCCCAGCGTGCGGCGATCCGTTCGGCGCCTTTCGGACTGCCGCCATGCAGCAGCACCATGTCGGGATGCTTGGCGTGAACCTGGTCGAGCTTGGCCCAGATCAGGCGATGGTCATTGAAGTCGAGGCCTCCGGTGACGGCGATCTTCGGACCGGGGGGCAGGAGCACCTCGTTTTCGGAGCGCTTCTTCGCTGCGAGAAAGTCCCGGCTGTCGATCATCGCCGAAGTGAGATTGCGGTGATTGACCATCGATCCGCCGCGCGGTCGCCAGGACGATCCGGTGTGGCGTTCGTAATGCTCGGCGGCCTGATCGCGCATCAGCTCGAAAGCGTCCCGGCGCTCGAGGAGCGTCTGACCTTCGGCCGTGAGGCGCTCCAGCTCGACGGATTTCACCTCGCCGCCATCCTGCTCGCGCTGCGAGCGGCGTTGCGCCTGCTCATTGTCGTCGAGTTCGCGCTCGATCCGCTCCACGGCGCGGTGAAAGAGATTGACGGTCGACCAGAGCAGGTCGCCGAGATCCGGCTCGAGGCGGGTGTCCTGCAATGCCGCGATCAGCGCGTCGAAGATGTCGGCGACGGCGCCCGAGACGATGCGCCCTTCCGGCAATGGCCTCGGATCGGGTTCGTCCTGAAAGGGGCGATAGCCGTAGAGCTGGAGTTCCTGGAGAATATGGTCGGTCGGGGATGACGCGTGCGGCGGCTCGTGGCGGTCATCGTCGCGATCGGTGATCATGGCGCTTCCTTTCGTCGGATCGACCGCGCCCATCGCGGCCTTCATGGCGACGAAAGCGGCAGGCGGAGCGGATCTGCACCCGCAGCGAAGCGAAGGGCCGCAGCGCAGCGGAGGACGGCGAAGGCCGGCTATTTTGTCTCGCGATGGAAAGCGGCCGCAGGCCGCGCCGGAAAATAGCCGGCCGCAGCCGTTGCCGATCCGAGCCGCCTGCCGATCGATCGCCCTCTGAAGAAGGCCGTGGGGGCGGACCTCTCCGACAATTCAGGAAACGTCATCATTCACCATGACGTGAATGCGCCGAAAGCGACCGTCCGCTCTTCAGCCCGGGCCTATGCCGCCAGTTCCATGAAGCGCGCGACGTCCTGCGGGGCGATCTGCACACGTATGGCGGCCCGAAGCGCATCGAGCCCGAGCAGCCGTAGATCTTCGTTGAAGTCGCCGAGCGCCGGAGACAGCACGATCGCCTCGATACCGAGCTGGTGCGCCCGGTCGATCAACGCCGTCACCGCGCCGTCACCGGCCGGATCGTCGTCTCGCGCGATGTAGAGTCGGCGCAAAGTGTCGGAGAAGAGCATGGCGGAGAGATGCGCCGCCGAGAGCGCCGCCGCCATCGGCATGGTCGGAAGCGCAGATCGCAGCGACAGAACAGTTTCGACGCCTTCGCCCGCCGCCATGACCTCGCCCGCCACGCCAAAACGGACCGCATGGCCGTTGAGATCGCCCATCGCTCGTCTCGGCGTTTCGATCGGCGCCTTTCCGAGCGTCGTCTCCGAGAAGCCGCGAGGATCGAGCCAGGTGCGATGCACGCCGGTCAGGCGCCCGTCGAGGTCCGTGACGGCGGCGATCATCGCCGGCCAGATTTCGGTCGGGGAGTGCTCGTCTGGCCGGTGATAGCAGCGCGGATGAAAGCGGAGCGATGCGGATTCGTGCAAAGCCGTAATGCCGCGATTGCGCAGATACGCTTCTGCGAGAGTCCCGGTAATCGGCTGCGACATGGCGAAGAGCCGCCTCGCCGACTCCCGAGAGTCAGCATGTGTCGAACGCGATCTCGTCCTCTTCGTCATCGACGCCGGCTCCGGACGCGGTAGTCTCAGGAACGAGCGCGCCTCGTCCACAGTGTCCTTGAATTCGGCAAAGCCGCAACTCTCCTGGATGACGTCGAGAAGATCGCCATGCTCGCCAGTCGCGCCGTCGGTCCATTTGCCGGCGGCGCCCTTGCCGCTCTTCGTCCCGATCAGCCGGACGAACATGGAGCGGCCGGGCGTGTTGCGAACATCGCCTACCAGCCAATATCGGCCTTCGCGATGCCCATTGTGGAGATAATGACGGCACACCGCCTCGGCCTGACGGCCGAGACGCTGCGCGAGATCGGAAGCGTCGGGACGAGCCATGTCACGCGGCCTCCTTTTCGCTGACGCGCTGGAGCGGATAGCGCTCCATCAGCTTCGCCAGCACCGCCGAACCGTTCGCGTCGACGGGCACGAACATGCGCAGCTTCCAGGAGATGATCTCGTGGAACAGCCCGTAGGCGGAGAGACGTTCGCGCATCGCGTCGGTGAACCCCGACAGCTCGATGCGGTGCACGCCCATGACGCGGACACGGCGAAGCTGGAGATCTTCGGCAAGGTGGAGGATGGCGCGGCCATCCGTCAGAGCAGCGAATGCGTCCTCCGCCGACAGTTCGGCGGCGCCGTTCGCGAGAGTTCCGGCGACCCAGGCGGCCGTGACCCGGCGGCCGATGATGCGCTCGCCGTCATCGGTCTGAAGGCGATAGACCCGCGTCGAATCCTTCGGGAGGCGTTTCCAGATCGGCAGCAGCAGGCCTGCGACGATATGGATCGTGCTGTCGGAAAATTCCGGAACGGCGGCGACCTCGGCGCTCCACGTAGTGGCAAAGGCGTCCCGATCGGCCTCGATCCAGTTACTTTCGGCCATCATCTTCAGAGTTGCGTAATGCTGCTCCATCGGCCGAATGAGGCGCACGCGCCGCTCGATCTCGCCATCATCGAGCATCAGCGACGGTGCAGGCAGTTGGATCGCCGCTCGGCCGGAACGCTCGTTGACGAGCGGGACGGCGTGTCGATCGGTTTGCAGATCGAGCGCCCGATCGAGCGTCAGCGGATGATTGCGTTCGCGCTGCGTGATCGTCAGCAGGCGCGTCTCCGCGCCTGTGCCGGGATGGACGTAAATGGTCCGGCGGTCGGTGACGAGGAAACTCTCGGCCCGCAGCGTCTCGAGACCGACGTCATAGACGCCGGCGGCGATGGCGCCTTCGACCTTGGCGTTCAGCAATTGCTCGAAGGCCGTGAACAGCATGCCCTGGAGCTCGATGGTGAGCGCCAGCAGTCGATTGAGGAAGGTGGTGATCGGCGGCAGGTCGTCCTTGATCCCATTTGAATCCGTCAGCGCCAGTCCCGTCGCCTCTTCGAAGGTCTGCAAAGAGCAGCCCTCGATCTTGCCGCGGACGAGCAGCAGATAGAGCTGGCGCAGCGCGTCGCGCGCGTAGTGACTCTCGAGATTGTCCTCGGGACGGAACAGGCCCTGGCCGCCCGTTTGACGCTGGCCCCTGGTGATCGCGCCGAGCGTGTCGAGCCGGCGCGCGATGGTGGAGAGAAAGCGCTTCTCCGCCTTCACATCGGTCGCGATCGGCCGAAACAGCGGCGGCTGCGCCTGATTGGTACGGTTGGTGCGACCGAGGCCCTGGATCGCCGTGTCGGCCTTCCATCCGGGCTCGAGCAGATAATGGACGCGAAGCCGTCGATTCCGAGCGGAGAGTTCCGCATGGTAGCTGCGCCCGGTGCCGCCGGCGTCGGAAAAGACGAGGATACGCTTCTGATCGTCCATGAAGGCGGCGGCCTCGGCGAGATTGGCCGAGCCGGCGCGGCTTTCGACGGCGAGGCGGTCGCCCTTGCGCACGATGCGCCGCGAGCGGCCGGTCACTTCGGCGACCATGTCGGTCCCGAAGCGCTGGACGATCTGGTCGAGCGCGCCGGGAACCGGAGCCAGGGAGGCGAGCTTTTCGATCAGCGCAGTGCGACGGGCGACCGCCTCGCGGCTCTCGACCGGCTGGCCGTCGCGGAAGACGGGTCGCGATGACAGATTGCCTTCGCTGTCGGTGAAGGGCTCGTAGAGCTGCACCGGGAAGGAATGAGCGAGATAGTCGAGAACATATTCGCGCGGCGTGATGTCGACCTGGACGTCGTTCCATTCCTCGGTCGGAATGTCCGAGAGACGGCGCTCCATCAAAGCTTCGCCGGTCGAGACGATCTGGACGACGGCGGCGTGACCTTCCGCCAGATCGCGCTCGATCGAGCGGATCAGCGTCGGCGTCTTCATGCTCGTCAGCAGATGGCCGAAGAAACGCTGCTTGGCGGATTCGAACGCCGATCGCGCGGCGGCTTTGGCCTGCCGGTTGAGCGTCCCCGTCGCGCCGGTGATGTTCGCCGCCTGCATGGCGGCGTCGAGATTATTGTGAATGACGGCGAAGGCTTCGGCGTAGGAATCATAGATGCGCGTCTGCTCCGGCGTCAGCCGATGCTCGACCAGCTCATATTCGACACCGTCGTAGCTGAGCGAGCGCGCCGTGTAGAGGCCGAGGGCGCGAAGATCGCGGGCGAGCACCTCCATCGCCGCGACGCCGCCGGCTTCGATCGCCTCCACGAATTCGGCGCGGGTCGCGAACGGAAAATCCTCGCCGTCCCAAAGGCCGAGACGTTGGGCGTAGGCGAGATTGTGGACCGTGGTGGCGCCGGTCGCCGAGACGTAGACGACGCGCGCGTTCGGCAGCGCGTGCTGGAGACGAAGTCCTGCGCGGCCCTGCTGCGAGGCGGCCTGGTCGCCGCGTTCGCCCTTGCCGCCGGCGGCGTTTTGCATGGCGTGGCTCTCGTCGAAGATGATGACCCCGTCGAAATCGGGACCCAACCATTCGACGATCTGCCGCACGCGGGAAACCTTCTCGCCGCGCTCGTCGGACCGCAGCGTAGCGTAGGTCAAAAATAGGATACCTTCTTGCAGGGAGATCGGCTTGCCCTGGGGGAAGCGCGAAAGCGGCGTGACGAGCAGGCGTTCCATGCCGAGCGCCGACCAGTCGCGCTGCGCATCCTCGAGAAGCTTGTCGGATTTGGAGATCCACAGCGCCTTGCGGCGGCCCTGCATCCAATTGTCGAGGATGATGCCTGCTGATTGACGGCCCTTGCCGGCGCCGGTCCCATCGCCCAGCATGAAGCCGCGGCGAAAGCGGACGGCGTTCTCCGCGCCGTCGCGCGCTGCGGCGACGACGTCGAAGGTCTCGTCGACCGTCCATGAGCCGGCGAGAAACGCCGAATGAGCTTCGCCGGCGTAGATCACTGTTTCCAGCTGCGCGTCGGAGAGAAGGCCGTCCGAGACAATGCTCGCCGGCAGCCGCGGCCGATAGCTCGGCTTCGGCGGCGCGACGGAGGCCATCGCGGCGGACTGCACCAGCTTGGTGGGATGCGCCTGAGAGCTGGGAATACGGATCGACTGCAATCCGTATTCTTCATAGATCGCATCCGTCAGGTGAGCGCCTTCCGGCGGCGCCCAGTCGATGGTCTCATAGGTGAGCGCGGCACCCTCGGGCGCGCGGTCGAGCGTCTCTCGGCGAACCGGAGCGTTTCGAACGGAAACGGCCGGCGCCGTGCGCCGCCGCGGACCGATGGCCGGCGCCGACAAGGCGACCGGCAGGCGCGGCGGCGCCAGCTCGTCGATCCAGGCGAGGAGCGTTGCGACATCGGGCGCCGTGCCGGGCGACGCCGGAAAGACAGTCGGATCGTCTGCTGGCAGTTTGTCGATGATGGTCAAGCGCGTGTCGATCATCGTGCCATGCTTTGAGTAGACGGCGCCATCGATCGCGGCGGAAAAGACGACGCGGCTGCGTTGCTGAAGGCAGATGAAGGCGTCTCGCCAAGCGGGTGCGTCGGGCGCGAACCTCGCGCCCGTGATCGTGACCAGGCGGCCGGCGTCGGCCAATCGCGCCAGCGCGGAGGCGATGTGACGATAGGTGGCGTCCGCCATTCGGCCGGAGACATTCGCCACGGCCGAAAACGGCGGGTTCATCAGCACGACGGAAGGAACGATCGCCGGATCGAGGTGATCGTCGATCTGCGCCGCATTGAAACGGGTGACCGGAACGGAGGGAAAAAGAAGAGAGAGAAGCTCCGCGCGGGTCTCGGCGAGCTCGTTGAGAATGACGGATGCGCCGGCCATCTCGGCGAGAACGGCGAGCAATCCCGTGCCGGCAGACGGTTCGAGAACGCGGTCGGCGGGTGAAATCGCCGCCGCGGCGAGAACCGCAAGGCCGAGCGGGATCGGCGTCGAGAATTGCTGGAAGGACTCGCTCTCCTCAGATCGGCGCGTATGCGTCGGCAAGCGGTCTGCGATTTTCGACAGCATCGGAAGGGCGGCGGCCGGAGATCCGGCTTTGCGGAGAAGCGCCTTTCCGTATTTGCGCAGGAAAAGGACTGTCGCCGCCTCGCAGGCGTCGTAGCTCATTTTCCAGTCCCAGGCGCCGGAGGCGTCCGACGCGCCGAAGGCGGATTCCATCGCCGCACGCAGGATTGCGGCGTCGACGCGTCGGCTCTGTTCGAGATGGGGAAGAAGGCGGCGTGCCGCGCCGGCGATCGCGGAGCCGGTAGACGTGCGATGGTCGCCGGGCGACACTGCCGCGTCAGCGGCAGCGGAAGCAGACATTTTGGACATGGAAGAGGTCTCGGGAGAGCGGGAGCGGACGAGCCGGCTGGCGCTCTCTTTCGGACCCGCCGGGCTCAAATCCCTCCGGCCAAACTCTTCCTCTCACGGTGTTGGCGAAGCAGAAGGCCGAGGCCGAGCGGCAACCCATCGAAGGGCCGAAATATTACGTGAAAAGGGATATTCTGAAGTTCGAGGAATTTCGAAAAAGAGGTGGCGAAAATGGTCAACCTAGCCTGTGAGTGCAATGCAATCGCATGGTCAATCGATGAAAGAATTCCTCGAGCCGGGATTCGCTACGTTTGTCATTGCGATGACTGCCAAGCTTTCGCGCACTTTATCGGGCGGCCAAACAGGCTGCTCGATGCCAACGGGGGCACCGACGCCTACCAATTGCCGGCTTCACGATTGATGTTCAGCCGCGGTCTCGATAATCTCATCTGCGTGCGGATGACAAACAGGCGTCTGATCCGCTGGTACTGCTCACATTGCAATACACCCGTGGCCAATACGTACGACACATCGAAACTGTCGTTTCTATCTGTTCCGCTCTGTGCTCTTCCTGCTGAACAGCGCGACGAGGCGTTGGGTCCATCTTCAGGGCACGTCTGGACGAAATTCGGTCACGGCGATCTATCGCGGGTAAAGCAGGTTAGTATTCCTGCAATGCTCTGGCGCATGGCATCGCGCATTGCTGCTGCACGGATGAGCGGGGATTATCTCAACAATCCATTCTTCGATCCCGTGACCTGCAAACCAATCTGCATGCCCCGTCACCTCACCTTTGCGGAACGTTCCGAACTTGACCGAAAGGTGCATGCGGTCGCGAGTGCCTAGTGGGGCTCTCGATCGTCGGCATGAAAAGTGGCGGAGCACTCTGCAGCGCTCCGCCGACAGATCATTCAGCCGCAATCGGAATCGGCGCTCTCGTTCGCTTCATCGTCCGAAAGAAATTCAGGCAGCTCTTCGGATTCGTCGGTTGCTTCGCCTGCGGAGAGCTCGACCTGCACACCGTCGTCGAGCCTCAAAGGCTCCGGCAGCCAGCCGGAGTCGGCGAGCAGGTGTTCGGCTTCGACCGCCATCTCGCCCTTTTTCAGATGTTCGATGAGCTGGACGGCCCGTTCGCCCTTGGCCTTGCGGACGGCGTCCAGGATTCGTCGCTTCGGCACGCGACCGAGATAATTATCGACGGTCGGTTTCCAACCGGCGTCAACCATGTTCAAGCCGACCGCCCGAGCGAGCCGGTCGGCATTCTTCAGGCGCTGCTGCACCGAATGCGACGTGACCGCGCCGCCACCATAGCGGTCCGTCTTCTCATGGAGGGCGTTGACGCCATGGCTGACGCAATGCGCGAGCAGCGCCAGGCGATGCGTGTCGTCGAGGCCGACGAGCCAATCCCAGAGCTCCTGGTCGTCTCTGGGAATGTTCGATTTCCAAGCGTCCTGCCGCTCCGCGATCGCATGTGAGCTGGCGCTGTTCTTCAGATCCGTGGGCTGGATCGGAAAGGCGATCTGCCGCAAGGAAATTTCCAAGCCGGAGGCCGAAGTCGCCGCGTAATGGAAGGTGTCGGCGACGAGCTTGTGCAGCAGCGCCGTGATGGCGACGTTCGGATTATTCGCGACGGCGTTCTGCAGCGCCAATGTTCTGTGCGCCGTCAGCTCGATCATCAGCCGCTCAGGCAATGGTGCGAGCGCGTCGGTTTCATCTTCCTCCGAGTCGACCGGGCGGCCTTCGATCGTGATGACGGCCTGCTGTGTGGCGGGAGCAATGGCTGGTGAGAATTCGCCTGTGCCCGCATCCTCGTTCGCGTTCTCCTCATGAGCGGGCGGCTCGTCCTCGGGCCGCACATAGCCGCGATCGACAGAGAGAAGGCCTTCGGCGTCGATGCTGACGAATGCTCCGGCGCGCGCGACGTCAGCCGGGTTGAAGCTCCGCGGTCGATTTTGCAGCTCGGCGAGCGCAGTTTCGATCTCTCCCAGGCGCCGGTCCACATCCTCCGGCAGCTCGTCGACTTTTTCATATTCGGTCTCCAGGCTCTCATGTTCGGCCTCGAGCGAGTCGATCGTCGCCTGCTCGTCGTCGGTCAACTCCGTGGGCGCGCCGACGAGTTCTCTCAGTCCATTCGTATGTCCGAATGGAAACGAGACCGCGACCTCGACCCATTTCCAGCCCTCGGCGGCGACCGTTTCGGCCGCCGCCTTCAACTTCTCGATGACGAGGCTGTCGAGCAACGCGACATTTTCCAGCCAGCCGCCATCGTCGTGCTGAAACAGGTCGCGCATGACGAGTCCACCCGCTGCTTCGTAGGCGTCGAGGCCGACGAAGACGGCTCGCCGATCGGCGGCGCGCACGGCTTTTTCCGTCAGCATGCGCCGAATTTGGTAGGGCTCTTTCGACCACGACTTTTCTAGCGCCACCCAGACCTGCTCCTGGCGAGCATGGTCCGATGAGACAGTGAAGGCCATCAACTGCTCCAGCGACATTCCGTCTTCGGCATAGATGTCGAGGAGCTTCTCCGACACGGTGGTCAGCCGCAGGCGCTGCTTCACGACATTGACGCCGATGAAGAAGGCTGCGGCGATATCCTCCTCGGATTTCCCCTTGGCCCGCATCGCCTGAAAGGCGCGGAACTGATCGAGCGGATGCAGCGGCGCGCGCTGGACGTTCTCGGCGAGCGAGTCGTCTTCCGCGAGGATATCGCTCGCGGGATCCCTGACGACGCATGGGACGGGCGCCGTTTTGGCGAGCAGCTTCTGTTTGACCAAAAGCTCGAGCGCCCGATAGCGGCGACCGCCCGCTGGAATTTCGAACATGCCGGTTTCAGCGCCATCGGCGTCGAGCACCGGCCGTACGTTCAGGCTCTGAAGCAGTGTGCGGCGCGCGATGTCCTCGGCGAGTTCCTCGATCGAGACGCCGGCCTTCACGCGCCGGACATTCGCCTGGGAGAGGACGAGCTTGTTGAACGGAATGTCGCGCGAAGACGACAATGTGATCTTCTGAGCGGCTGTAGCCATCGGCATAAACTCCGTGACGGGCGGTCGAAAGCCTCTCTCTCGACTCAAACCCGTCACGAAGCACGGCGCCGCCCTCTGACTTTGAGGACGGCGCCGCGGGATCGAGGATCAGCAGATGCGGAAATGCACGAAGCCGGAGATACGGATTTCCGCGTCTCCAGCTTTCCGGATTTCAGGCTGCGCGATCGAGGAGCTTCTTGGCGCGCGCCTCCAGATCGAGACGGGCGTCCTGATTTGTCTTGTTCCGTGCGACGGCGGTGATGCCCTGCACAAAATCGAAGATGCTCTCGGGTTTGCGGCCTTCCTCGGCCAACACGGTCTCGATGATCTTCGCGGTCTCCTTCTTCGAAAAGCCGCGCCGTCGCAGGAACTCGTCGCGGTCCTCGTCATTGCGCGCGACGATCTTTTCCCGCGCCGCCTTGATGCCGTTCACGAATGGCATGTGTGAGGAATCAGCGAAGCGGGTCAGCGCCGGGGCGGCCTCATGCGCGAAGCGTGAGGCGGCGTATTTCGAGTGTCGGATGGTTATTTCCTCGAAATCTTCGACGCCCCACAGATTCCTATTTTGACATACCGCGCGGAGATAGAAGCTCGCCATGCCGAGCGTCTTTGCGCCCACCTCGGAATTCCAGCAGTAGAAGCCTCGGAAATAAAGATCAGGCGAGCCGTCCAGCAGCCGACCGGCCTCGATCGGGTTGAGATCATCGACCAGGAATAGGAAGACGTCGCGGTCCGAGGCGTAGAGTGTCGTGGTATCCTGCGTGATATCGACGCGTGGGTGGTAGACGCCGGTCGACCAATCGAGCACACCCGGTACCTTCCAGCGCGTGTCGCCTGTGCCGTTTCCCGCGATGCGCTGCACCGCCTCGACGAGTTCATGGTCGTAGATGCGGCCGTAGTCCGGGCCGGTGACGGCTCGCAGCTCAACGCGGCCATCTTCGATCTCCAACGTCTTGACCTGTTCGGCACGATTCGACGTCAAGCCGTATTGGAGGTTGATGCCGGCGAGCGGCGCCGGGAGCTGGCGGAGGTAGGCGGCCGGCGCGCCGACCAGGCCCGCGAGCTGACCGAAACTCCAATGCGTCGGCGCGACCGGCGCGTCGGCGCCGGGCAATGTCAGAGTGAGGCGCTCCGCGTTGCAGCGGTCGGCTTCCACGCGGATCGCCGCGCTCTCCACCGTTCGGGTCCGGCTGCGCTCGGTCCGTCCGCGCACTGCCGCGTAGAGGTCCGACAGGGACTGAAAGCGCTCGTCTGGCGGCCGGGAGAACCACTCTGACGATACGCGGCCGACGCGCTCACCGCGGCTCACGTCTACCTTGTAGCCGTGTGTATGATCGCGCACGGCGTCCAGAATTTGCACCTTGGTCATTGGGGCATTCCACGACGGGCGCCGGAGGCCTCTCCTCCAGCCCTCAACCCGTCCACGGAAACCCGATCCGCACTCCCACTCTAAAGGGGTGGGGCTCCCCTTGCAGATGAGGTCGGCCGAGACGCTGGCTTGGCCGAATGGTAAGACATTCCCCAGATGATATTTGACCCCATCCTGACCCCGCCCTTGACCTGCGCAGCACGGTGAGGCTAAAAAGTATATGGATACATTAATTGTGTCCGGATAGCAGCTATTCGGTAGCCGGCTGGAGAGAGCTTGATGGCGCAAGCCGCCGCGGCATTGAAATGGGGGGTGGAGCAGCGGCTCGAGTTCATCGAGTTCCGCCTCTTTTGGGAGGGCGGCGTCAATCGCGCCGACATCATGGAGATGTTCGACGTGTCGGTGCCGCAAGCCTCGAAGGACCTCACGCTCTATCAGGAGCGTGCGCCGAACAATGCAATCTACGACAAGAGCGCAAAGCGCTACGTCGCCAGCAACCGCTTCCAGCCGTGTTTTATGAAGCCTGATCCCGCTGCCTATCTCAACCAGCTCCGATCGGTTTTCGAAGGCATCATCGACCGATCCCATGCCTGGATCGGGCAGTCTCCGTCCTACGACGCTGCGCCCACGCCTGTTCGCGGCGTGAACGCAGGGATCCTGCGCAGCGTCATGGCGGCAATCCGTATGTCACAGGCCATCGAGATTCGCTACCAGTCGCTCTCCCGCCCCGAACCTCGTTGGCGGTGGATAGCGCCGCACGCGATCGGCTTTGACGGCTTTCGGTGGCACGCCCGGGCCTACTGCGAGACCGACCGGACGTTCAAGGATTTCCTGCTCTCGCGGATGCTGGAGACGCGCGACACGAGGACGAGCGAAGTCGCGCCCGACACCGATGCCGATTGGCACGAGTTCGTCACCCTTGAGATCGGTCCTCATCCCGAGCTTTCCGAAACACAGAAAAAGGTCGTCGCTCTCGATTATGGGATGCGCGGAGATAAGGCGAAAATCCGTGTACGGAAGGCGCTGCTCTACTATGCACTGAAGCGTCTCGGTCTCGACACGGCCCCCGCCGTACGGCGCCCCCAGGATCAGCAGATCGTACTCCTGAACCGGGGGCCGGAACTCGCCGCCGTCGGGGCGACGGCGGTGGAGGGCTGAATGGCGGTCCTCGAAGACCTCAAGCCCGGCGGATCGATCCGCGGAGTCCTGCCCAGCGGACTCGTGACGGTGGTAAACGTTCAATGGTTCGGATCCGACGCCATCGAGCTGACCTACAAGGACGCGGCGGGCAAGGTCGGTAACGAACTGCTCTACCGGGATCGGGAGGCGGATCTCGAAATCGTCGAGGAAGGACGGCCGTGGAGCTTCGATGGGGACGGCGCCCTTTTCCGGCTTGTGTCCGAGGCCCAGCGCATTCACCTCGCCCATCTGTTCGACCCGGTCCTGGCGGTTCACACCTCCGTCGTCGAGCCGCTGCCGCATCAGATCACGGCCGTCTATGAGAGCATGTTGCCGCGCCAGCCGCTGCGGTTCCTGCTCGCCGACGATCCGGGCGCCGGCAAGACCATTATGGCGGGACTCCTCATCAAGGAGCTGATCGCCCGTGGCGACCTACAACGCTGTCTCGTCGTTTGCCCAGGTAGCTTGGCGGAGCAATGGCAGGACGAGCTCTATCGCCGCTTCAATCTGCCCTTTGACATACTGACCAACGACAAGCTGGAGGCGGCGCGCACCGGCAACTGGTTCCTGGAGACCAACCTCGCCATCGCGCGGCTTGACAAGCTCGCTCGCAACGAGGACGTCCAACTCAAGCTGCAAGCGCCCGATTGCCGATGGGATCTCGTCGTGGTCGACGAGGCGCACAAGCTCTCCGCCACCTTCTTCGGCGGCGAGATCAAATACACCAAACGCTACCGGCTCGGGCAGCTCCTCTCGCAGCTCACGCGGCATTTCCTCCTGATGACTGCGACGCCGCACAACGGCAAGGAGGAGGACTTTCAGCTCTTCATGGCGCTCCTCGATGGTGATCGCTTCGAGGGCAGGTTCCGCGATGGCGTGCATGTGGCCGACGTCTCAGACCTGATGCGGCGCATGGTGAAGGAGAACCTGCTGAAGTTCGATGCGACGCCGCTGTTCCCCGAGCGCGTCGCCTACACCGTCCCCTACAAGCTTTCGGACGCGGAGGCCGCGCTCTACAAGGCTGTCACCGAATATGTGCGCGAAGAATTCAATCGCGCGGAGGCGCTGGAGAATGATAAGCGCGCCGGAACGGTTGGTTTCGCGCTGACCATCCTTCAGCGCCGTCTCGCCTCGTCCCCCGAGGCGATCTACCAGTCCCTGCGGCGCCGACGTGAACGGCTTGAAAGCCGGCTGCGTGAGCTGGAGGTGCTGCATCGCGCCGGTCAGGTCGGCGGCGTGTTCGACACGCGCACCCCGTTGCTCGATCGGGAAGACGTCGAGGACTTGGACGACGCGCCCGACGCCGAACTGGAAGCGACCGAGGAGCAGGTCCTCGATCAGGCCACGGCAGCGCGCTCGATTGAAGAGCTCCGGATCGAGATCGAGACGTTGAAGCGCCTTGAAGCGCTAGCGCTCTCGATCCGGCGGAGCGGCGAGGACAAGAAATGGCGCGAGCTGGCGGCGCTGCTCGGCGAGATTTTCACGCCAGCATCGATCACGAACGGCTTCGCGGAAGAAGCCGCAGCCTATGACGCGGGTTTGCCTGAGCCGCCCAAGCCCACACCCTCGCCACACCAGAAGCTGGTCATTTTCACCGAGCACCGCGACACGCTGAATTACCTGCAATCGCGGATCGGCACGCTGCTCGGACGTGATCAGGCGATCGTCGTCATTCATGGTGGCATGGGTCGGGAGGAGCGCATGAAGGCCCAAGAAGCCTTCCGCCACGATCCCGAGGTCAAGGTGCTGTTGGCGACCGACGCCGCTGGCGAAGGCATCAATCTCCAGCGCGCCCATCTTATGGTGAATTACGACCTGCCCTGGAACCCGAACCGGCTGGAGCAGCGCTTCGGACGCATTCACCGCATTGGCCAGACCGAAGTCTGCCACCTCTGGAACCTAGTCGCCGAGGAGACTCGCGAGGGCGATGTCTATCACAAGCTGCTGGACAAGCTGGCGCAGGCGCGCAGCGCGCTGGGCGGACAGGTCTTCGACGTGCTCGGCAAGGTGCAGTTCGAAGGGCGCTCATTGCGTGAGCTGCTGATCGACGCGATCCGCTATGGCGATCAGCCGGAAGTTCGAGCGCGGCTGACCAAGGTCGTCGAACACGCCTTCGACAAGGACGCCCTGCGTGAGCTTCTGGAAAACCGCGCGCTGGCGCAGGACTCCATGGATGCCTCGCGGGTCTATCGCATCCGTGAGGAGATGGAGCGGGCCGAGGCCCGCCGGCTCCAGCCTCACTATGTTGAATCCTTCTTCCTCGAAGCTTTCAAGCGGCTCGGCGGCGCCATTCGGCAGCGTGAGCCGCGGCGCTACGAGATCACGCATGTGCCGGCGCCGGTGCGCAACCGTGATCGCCTGATTGGTTTTGGCGAGCCGGTATTGCCGCGCTACGAACGTGTCTCGTTCGAGAAGGCGCTCGTGGCGCCGCCAGGGCAGCCGCTGGCGGCCTTCGTCTGCCCGGGTCATCCATTGCTGAACGCCGTGATCGACATCAGCCTGGAACGCTATCGCGACCTGCTGCGACGCGGCGCCGTGCTGGTCGACGAACGCGATTCAGGCACGAGCCCGCGCGTGCTGTTCTTCCTCGAACACGCGATCCAGGATGCGAGTGTCACCAAGGCAGGCGAACGGCGCGTCGTCTCGAAGCGACTGCTGTTCGTCGAGATCGACGCCAATGGAACAGCGCGGCACCTCAACTATGCGCCTTATCTCGACTATCGCCCGCTCGGCGACGGCGAACCGACGGCGGAAGCGCTCCTGGTCCGGCCCGAGGCATCATGGATCGGCCGCGACCTCGAAAGCAAAGCGCAGGCGCACGCCATCGCCCAAGTAGTGCCAGAGCACTTGACTGAGGTGCGGGACCGCAAGCTCGCGTTGCTCGTCAAGACCGAGGCGGCGGTGAAGGACCGCCTGACCAAGGAGATCAACTACTGGGACTTCCGGGCTGAGCAGCTCAAGGAGCAGGAACGCGCCGGCAAAGCCAACGCGCGGCTCAACTCTGGCGAGGCCCGTAAGCGAGCCGATGAGCTACAATCCCGGCTGCAAAAACGCATGGAGGAAATCAAGCGCGAGCGCCAGTTGGCTCCTCTGCCTCCGGTGGTGCTCGGTGGCCTTCTGGTTGCGCCTGCCGGGTTGATTTGTGCGATGGGCGGGCGGCCGCGGGCGGCCCAGACTGTGGTCGACGCGCAGGCCGCCGCGGCGCGCGCACGGGAGATCGTCATGGAGGTCGAGCGCGGTCTCGGCTTCGTCCCGGTCGATCGGGAGTTCGAAAAGCTCGGCTACGACATCGAAAGCGCGATCCCCGGCACAGGGCGTCTGCGTTTCATCGAGGTGAAGGGCCGCGTCGCGGAGGCGGACACTGTCACCGTGACGAAGAACGAAATCCTCTATTCGTTGAACAAGCCCGACGATTTCATTCTGGCGATGGTCGCTTTCGGCGCAGACGGATCGCATGAGGTCCGCTATCTGCGCCGCCCCTTCCATGAGAAGGGCGTTACCACCGACTTCGCCGGCGCCACCGTCAATTTCCCCTTCGCGCAATTGCTCGCCGAAGCGGTTTCCCCGTCGTGAGAACCGATATGGCCCCTAAAACAAAGAAGAAGCTGATCGAAGTCGCTCTACCGTTAGAAGCGATCAATAAAGGCTGCGAAGAGGACAAGAACCGAAAAACCGGCCATATTCGCAACCTGCACAAGTGGTTCGCGCCGATGCCTCTGCCCTCGTGGCGGGCGATGCTCTTTGCCGCTCTGGTGGATGAGCCTGACAACAGTGATGGCGGAAAAGAGAAAAATCGACTCTTTGGAATCATAGAACGACTTTCGCGCTTTGATGCCTACAAGGACCGCTGCCTCCTTGAGGAGGCCAAGGCCGAAATCCGAGACCAACTCGGAAACATAGATGTTGAAATTGTCGACCCATTTTGTGGTGGAGGCAGCACGATATTGGAAGCCCAGCGGCTTGGTCTAAAAACGAGGGCTTCCGATCTAAACCCAATCCCTGTACTGATCACGACAGCGCTATGCCAGATCGCTCCGCTGTTCGGTACACGCGAGCCAATTAATCCTGAGGCTGGACAACCTGCTATCGGCGGTTGGGAAAGCTTTGATGGGCTGAAATCCGACATTCGGTACTTTGCGAATATCGTTCGTACACGGGCCTGGGAACGCCTGAAGACACACTATCCGTCTGTCAATGGCACCGTTCCAACAGCATATCGCTGGGCTTGGTCGGTAGCGAGCCCCGATCCGTCAGCAAGGGGACGGTATACGCCATTAGTTTCGGATTGGGTGCTCTCGAAGCACAAATCACTGAAGGCGTGGATTGCGTTCAATGGAGACAATAATTCGCAATTCTCTATTTCAAACTCTGGCACGCCACCGAAAGGAAATACAGGACGTTCTGGCGCCACCTGTCTGATCAGTGGGAGTCCAATAACGCTCGATTATATTCGCTCTGAGGGGCGAGCCGGTCGCCTGAGACAGTGTTTGATAGCGACGGCCGCTAGGGGTGCATCCGGAGTTTCGTACTCAGCCCCAGACGATATTCAAATTCAAGCCGCGATGGCTATCCGTGAGGCGGATATCTCCGGGATTGAGATGCCGGACGCAGCGCTAGGTTTTCGTGTGCAACAATACGGCATTCATAATTTTCTCGGACTATTCACAAAACGGCAAGCGCTCACTTTGGGAGTTTTCGCGGAGGAAGTAGAACGAATTCGTGAAGAGATTGCCGATATTGCACGAGAAGCCCGGTTTCCAGACGACAAGAGGCGACTCCATGAAGGTGGAAATGGCGCAGAAGCTTACGCAGACGCCATAACCTGCATGCTTGGCCTTTGCGTCGGCAAGATGGCACAGAGCAACAATATTCTTGTGCGGTGGTTTGTAGACCCTCGAAATGGCAGTGGCAAAGCTACCCCGTCGTTTGATCGCCATGCCGTACCAATGGTGTGGGATTTTGTCGAGACGAATCCGTTTGGGGGCTCTGTTGGCGATTGGACGGGGCCGGTTTTGGAAACCGCGTTACGATCCTTGGACCTTTGCGTTTCTCAGGCGAGCCCGGCCAGTGTTCAGCAATCCGACGCCAGAGACGTGAGCTTGAGCCTTTCAGGGCCTGCTCTGGTTGCAACTGATCCACCGTACTATTCCAATATTGGCTACGCGGATCTTTCGGATTTTTTCTATCAGTGGATCCGTCCAGCTCTCAGAAGAGTCTTTCCGCACCTGCTGGCAACTATGGCAACACCAAAAGAGAAAGAGCTTATTGCCACACCGTTTAGGCATGATGGGAACACACAGAAGGCTGATGAATATTTTCGATCAGGCTTCTCTCATATCTTTCGTGACCTGGCTGACAAAGCTGACCAGAGATTTCCAATCCTAATAGTATATGCGCTTAAACAGACCGATGAAAACGATGGTGGTCAAGTCTCGACGGGTTGGGAGGTGTTTCTGGGGGGCTTGATCGATGCAGGATTATCGGTTGTTGCTACCTGGCCCGTGCGCACCACTACAAACACTAGGATGATTGGAATAGGGAACAACGCCCTAGCTTCAGCAATCTTTGTTGTTTGCCGAAAGAGGCTCCCTGATGCGGCTTCGGCGACACGTCGGGAGTTCATGGCGGTGCTCAAAGCCGAGTTGCCCTCGGCATTGCGTGAACTGCAAGCAGGCAATATTGCGCCTGTTGATCTTGCGCAAGCATCTATTGGTCCCGGTATGGGTGTGTACACGCGTTACTCGGAGGTGCGGGATGCGGAAGGTAGGCTTGTCACCGTCGGCGACGCACTAGCGTTGATCAATCAGACTCTTGATGAAGCTCTGACCGAACAGGAAGGCGATTTCGACCCAGACACACGTTGGGCCGTCGCATGGTTTGAACAGCAAGGCTTCGTTGAAGGCGACTTTGGTGTGGCCGAAACGCTCAGCAAAGCCAAGAACACTTCAGTCGGAGGCCTCGCTCAAGCGGGCATCCTGGACTCACGGCGCGGCAAGGTACGGCTTCTGAAACCGGAAGAATTACCCGAGAGCTGGGATCCGGCAACGGACCCACGATTGACCTCTTGGGAGATCGTCCATCACCTGATCCGCGTGCTCGCCAGTGGTGGAGAGCGCGCGGCGGCCGATCTGGTCGCCAAGCTCGGCGCCCGGGCAGAGACAGCGCGGGAACTTGCCTACCGGCTTTACACCATCTGCGAACGCAAAAAGCGCGCCGCGGAGGCACTCGCTTATAACGGCTTGGTTCAGAGTTGGCCCGAGATCGTCCGCCTCGCTCAGGTGGGAGGCAGACCGGCGGTAGCCGCGCCGGACCTTTTCGCTACGGGGGAGCGCTGACCCATGGCCATGACCAATCAGGAGCGTGTCGGCAAGGCGATGGACCTGCTGCGGGCTGGCCTCGCCCCGTTCGTCGAGCGCGAAGTGCAATCGGCCGTGAAGGCGGGAACCGTGCGGATGGACGCGGTGCGCCGCTTCGCCGAAGATCCGATGCTGGGCAATAAGCCGATCGCGCAGTGGGACGTCGCCGGCTTGCTGAAGCTGATGTGGGAAACCTGGAACGACGTGTTCAAGCGCACGCTGGGTTTCGCCGAGCGCAGCCTCGTCAGCGAGCTGCGGGACGTGCGCAACAAATGGGCGCACCAGAATCCCTTCTCCAGCGACGACGCCGACCGCGCGCTCGATTCGATGGGGCGATTGCTCGCAGCCGTCTCGGCTCCCCAGGCCGACGAGGTCGGGAAGATGAAGATGGAGCTGCGTCGGCTCATCTTCGACGAACAGGTGCGCGGTGAAAAGCGTAAGGCCGGCGGCTCGCTGATCGAGCCTGCGGCGGCCGGAAACCTGAAGCCCTGGCGCGAGGTGGTGACGCCGCATGCCGACGTCGCCAGCGGGCGCTATCAACAGGCCGAGTTCGCCGCCGATCTGTGGCAGGTGCATCTCGGCGAAGGCAGCGACGAATACCGCAAGCCTGCGGAGTTCTTCCGCCGCACCTTTCTGACGGAGAGCTTGAAGCGCCTTCTGGTCGGCGGCATGCAGCGGCTGTCCGGTCAGGGCGGCGATCCGGTCGTACAGCTTCAGACCAATTTCGGTGGCGGCAAGACCCACTCCATGCTCGCGCTCTATCACCTCTTCGGTGGCGATGCTCCCGGCGAACTGGTGGGCATCGACGCTGTGATGGCCGAGGCGGGCGTGAAGACCCTGCCGAATGCCAAGCGCGTCGTGCTGGTCGGCAACAAGATTTCGCCCGGCAATCCTGTGACCAAGCCGGATGGCACGGTCGTGCGCACGTTGTGGGGCGAGCTCGCGTACCAACTCGGCGGCACGAAGGCTTTCGCGCGGATCGCCAAGGATGACGAAAGGGCGACCAGCCCCGGCGACCTGCTGCGCGAACTGTTCGTCGAACATGGGCCCTGTCTTGTGCTCGTGGATGAATGGGTGGCCTATGCGCGCCAGCTTCACGACCAAAGCGATCTGCCGGCCGGTGGGTTCGAGACCCAGTTCACCTTCGCGCAAGCGCTCACCGAATCGGCCAAGCTGGCCGGGAACTGTCTGCTTGTCGTCTCGCTGCCGGCGTCCGACACGTCGGGCTCGCCGCACACTCAGGCTGACGACGTGGAAGTGGGAGGCGTTCGTGGCCGCGAGGCTCTCGACCGCCTTCGTAATGTCGTCGGGCGTGTCGAGTCGTCGTGGCGGCCGGCGACAGCGGAAGAAGGCTTTGAGATCGTACGTCGAAGACTCTTCGAGCCGATCGCAGGCGATATGTTCAAACAGCGCGATCTGACGGCGCGGGCGTTCGCCGACCTCTATCAGGCGCAGGCGGCCGAGTTTCCAACGGATTGCCGCGGGGGCGATTACGAGCGGCGCATTCAGGCCGCCTATCCGATTCACCCCGAGATATTCGATCGGCTCTATACCGATTGGTCGACGCTCGTGAAGTTCCAGCGGACGCGCGGCGTGCTGCGCCTGATGGCGGCGGTGATCCACAGCCTCTGGGAGAAGGGCGACCGCAGCCCACTGATCCTGCCGTCGACGATCCCGATCGACGATCCACGGGTGCAGTTCGAACTTACGCGATACCTCTCGGACAATTGGGTGCCGATTATCGAGAAGGATGTCGATGGCCCCAATTCGCTCCCTCTGAGGATCGACGGGGAGGTGCCAAATCTAGGTAAGCTGTCGGCGACGCGGCGTGTCGCGCGCACCATCTATCTGGGCTCTGCGCCAACCGCGGCAGCGGCCCATCGCGGGTTGGAAGACCGGCGTGTGAAACTCGGCTGCGTGATGCCGGGCGAGACGCCGGCCGTTTTCGGGGACGCGTTGCGCCGGCTCGCGTCGGCCGCCACCTATCTCTACCAAGACGGACCACGCGCCTGGTACGCGACCCAGCCGACAGTGACGAAGCTGGCCGAGGACCGGGCCGAGCAGCTCAAGCGCGATCCCGACAAGGTAGCCGCAGAACTGGAGGCGCGATTGCGCGCCGACCTCAAGCGCGCCGGTGACTTCTCACGAATCCATCCGATGCCGCGTTCGGGCGCGGATGTGCCCGACGATTACGACGCTCGACTTGTCGTTCTCCCTGCGGAGCAGACCTACACCAAGGAAAGCGGCAACGCCGCCGAGACGGCGGCGAAAGCAATCCTGGAATCGCGCGGGAACGCACCTCGTCTCTATCGGAACGCGCTGGTCTTCCTCGCCGCCGATAAAGTGCGGCTGCAAGACCTTGACGAAGCCCTGCGCAAGTATCTGGCGTGGTCGGCGATCGTTGCCGAGAAGGAGGCGCTCAACCTCGACCCGCACCAAACCCGTCAGGCCGAAACCCAGAAGCAGGCCGCCGACGGCGCCGTAACGGCAAGGCTGCCTGAGACCTATCAATGGCTTCTCGTTCCAGAGCAAACGACTCCGCAGGCGCCAGTCATTTGGCAAGCTTCCCGGCTCACCGGCAGCGACGCGCTAGCTGTGCGGACCAGCAAGAAGCTTCGCAGCGACGAGCTGTTGGTCGCGGGCCTCGGCTCGACGATCCTGCGCAAGCATTTGGACGACGTTCCCCTGTGGCGCGGCGATCATGTCGCGGTGAAGCAGCTCATCGATGATTTCGCGCGCTATCTCTATCTGCCGCGGCTCGCCGGACCGGAGGTTCTGGTACAGGCTATCCGGGACGGGCTCGCGTTGCTGACTTGGCGTGCGGATACGTTCGGCTATGCCGAGAGCTACGACGAGGCGGTGTCACGCTATCGCGGGCTGCACGCCGGGCACGGCGTCAACGTCTCGGCCGACAGTTCGGGGTTCCTCGTGAAGCCCGACGTGGCCGCCAAGCAACTGGACGCCGAGACGCCTTCTCCTAGTAATCCTGGCGCCACTCCAAACCCCGGAGGCGGTGGAGGGACCGATCCTCGTACCGGTCCGGGCGAAACTCTTCCGACACCGCCAGCAGTCCAGCAGCTTCGGCGCTTCCATGGGTCGGTGCGGGTCGATTCGACCCGCGTGGGTCGTGATGCCAGCCGCATCGCCGATGAAGTGATCGCCCACCTGGCTGGTCAGATGGGTGCGGAAGTCACCGTCACTATCGAGATCGAGGCCAGGCTTCCCAACGGAGCCACGGATCAGCTCGTGCGCACCGTCACCGAGAACAGCCGCACCTTGAAATTCGATAACCAGGGTTTCGAAACCGAATAGGGGTCACGCATGGCTGATCGCCATTCCGCCATCCAATCAGCCGTGCACTGCGAGACAGGCAGTTAGAAAATCAGCCCTTCCTCGCGTAACCGCCCACTCTTCACGGAAGACGGATTATCCCATGGCGCTGTCGGGAAGGATGAGCAAGGTTAGAATTTCATTCCCGGGCAGGGAGAAAGACTGTTCATGGACCTCATATCGCTCAGCCCCGCGGAAATCGAACCATGCATCGGCACCGATCTTTCGTGGGATCGTGTCCTCTCTGCCCCCACGAAACAGAAGATCGAAAGCCGGGCTTTCGGGATCGAGTTCCTCCCTGGGAAACCAAAATCGTTGTAGCGACGGCGGACGACACGGCCACTTTCGGCCTGACTGCGAGTGGCATACGAGCATGATCGGGAAGTTGGCGATTCCGACGAAGGCGCCCGTCTTTAACGGGATAATGGCGCCCGGGGATTCCGGGATGATGGCGCCCCCCTCTAACGGAATGATCCCGCCCGGGCGCCGCGTTCGTCGACCGGCGAGATTTGTCTCACCCGTTCTGGTTTTCGGTCAAGGCGTTTTTGGTTCCTTTGGCGCGCGCTCGGCGTAGGCTTTCGCCCGATAGCTCGATACGGTTGGCGTTGTGAACGAGGCGGTCCAGGATCGCGTCGGCGTAGGTGGGATCTCCGATAACCTCATGCCAGGAGGCTATGGGGAGCTGAGAGGTGACGATCGTCGATCGGCGCCCGTAGCGCTCTTCGAGGATCTCGAGAAGATCGTGGCGAGCGCCGGCGTCGAGCGGCTCGAGGCCGAAGTCGTCGAGGATGAGCAGATCGGCGCGTCCGAGCGATTTCAGAAGCCGCGGATGGCGGCCGTCGCCGCGTGCGAGCGCCAGCTCTTCGCAGAGCTTCGGCCAGCGATGATAGACGACGGAGCGATTG
>NZ_WOVC01000111.1:0-883 GCF_011378635.1 Methylosinus sp. RM1 | reverse complement strand
CGGCAATCTCTCCACCACCCAGGTCGCCGATCTCACCTCGACCCAGGTCCGCGGCCTCACCGCCACGCAGATCGGCGGCCTCTCCGCCGCCTATCTCGACGCCATCGACGCCGGAGACTTCTCCACCTCGCAGATCGCAGCCTTCGGCGCGACCACGGTCGGCGATCTCTCCACCACCCAGATCGCCAATCTCACCTCGGCGCAGATCGGCGCCCTCTCCGCCACCGGCTTCGGAGCGCTCGCCTCCACCGACGTCCAGTCCTGGAACACGACCCAGCTCGCCGGCCTCACCGCAACGCAGCTCGGCCGCCTGACGACGACGGCGCTCACCAATCTCTCCACCACCCAGGTCACTGGTCTCACCTCGACCCAGGTGCGCGGCCTCACCGCAACGCAGATCGGCGGTCTCTCCGCCGCCTATCTCGACGCCATCGACGCCGGAGATTTCTCCACCTCGCAGATCGCCGCCTTCGGCGCGACCACGGTCGGCGATCTCTCGACCACGCAAATCGCCAATCTCACCTCGGCGCAGATCGGCGCCCTCTCGGCAACCGGCTTCGGAGCGCTCGCCTCCACCGACGTCCAGTCCTGGAACACCACACAGCTCGCCGGCCTCACCGCAACGCAGCTCGGCCGCCTGACCACGACCGCGCTCGGCAATCTCTCCACCACCCAGGTCGCCGATCTCACCTCGACCCAGGTGCGCGGCCTCACCGCAACGCAGATCGGCGGTCTCTCCGCCGCCTATCTCGACGCCATCGACGCCGGAGATTTCTCCACCTCGCAGATCGCCGCCTTCGGCGCGACCACGGTCGGCGATCTCTCCACCACGCAAATCGCCAATCTCACCTCGGCGCAGATCGGCGCCCTCTCGGCAACCGGC
>NZ_WOVC01000015.1:0-100476 GCF_011378635.1 Methylosinus sp. RM1 | reverse complement strand
GAGCAGGCGATAGACGTGGCCCATCACGCGCTCGCTGCGGCGGCTCTTCTCAGGATCGAAATCGTCCTCCGCGCGTTCGCGCGCCGCCACGGCCTCGAGCTTGTCGAGGTGCTGCGTGAAGACGATGCGGAACACCTTCTGGATTTGCGGCTGGGAGAGGCGACTGGTCATGGCGGCCGGAAAGAAACAACGATCGGCGAGCGCGGAAATCTGGCCCGCGAGGTAGCGCGCTCTCCCGGGGTTGCTGGCGCCCCGGCCGAGAATCAGGGTCGCAGAATTTCTCGATTCGGCAAGGGCCGATGGCAGTCGCCGCCGCCAATAATAGAACGCGCCGCGACGCACGACATGGGGGATGGCGGGCACGAAAATCTCCGTGGTGTACCAGCCATGTGTCACACGGATGTGGAAACGCGCCCCAGCTGAGGCGATTTTCTAGCAATTCCAATGATTTGCGGAGTTCTGGCTGGGGCGGGAGGATTCGAACCTCCGTATGGCGGAATCAAAATCCGCTGCCTTACCACTTGGCGACGCCCCAATGCGCCGACCGGCCGAGTCGCCGGGCGGCGGCTATCCAATAATGCCCCGGCGTCGGCTCCGCAACTTTTTCGCGCGCCTCTAGTCCCAGGCGCGCAGCGGCATGAAGCGGGCGAATTTCTTCGATTGATGGCGATCCATGCGGGCCAGCACGTCGCGCAGGAATGTCACCGCCTCGGCGAGATACGGCCCTTTGTTCAGCATCACGCATTCGGCGCGCTGGGCCATGGCGGCGTCCGTGGTCTCGGCCCGGCTCGGCGCGCCGTCCTTGATGAACTGGTCGAGCACCTGCGTCGCCCAGATCACCGGCGCATGGGCGGCCTCGCAGAGCCATAAAATCTCCTCCTGCATTTCGGAGAGCCGCGCGAAGCCGAGCTCGACGGCGAGATCGCCGCGGGCGATCATCACGGCGGTCGGATGATGCTGGGCCGAGCGCAGAATGAGCTGCGGCAGATTGCGCACGGCGAGGGGCGTCTCGATCTTCAGCACGATCGTCTGCTTCGGCAGCGCGCCGCGCCGCGCCGCGAGATGATCCTGCAGGAGATCGACGTCGCTCGTCTCCTGCACGAAGGAGAAGCCGACGAGATCGGCCTTGGCCGCGACGAAATCGAGATCGCGGAAATCCTTCGGCGTCAGCGGCGGCAGGCGCAGATCGATGGTGGGGAAATTGAGGCCCTTCTCGACCTTCAGCCGCTCGCCCTTGCCGCGCGCGCTGAACACTTCCAGCTCCACGGCGCCCGCGCGCGCCTCTATGACGCGGGCGCCGATCTTCCCGTCGTTGATCCACACTTCGGCGCCCGGCGCGAGCTGGTCGATCGCCTGCGGAAAGGAGGGGCGGATCGCGACCGGCCCGGCGGCGCGCGGATCTAGCGCGGCGACCATGGCGAAACGGTCGCCGCGGTAGAGGCGCAGCTTCTCGGGCGCGCGCACTTGCTCGATCCGGCATTTCGGCCCGGCGATATCCATCAGCACGCGGCAATTGCGCCCGAGCGCGGCCTCCGTGCCGCGAATATTGGCGATCATCGCCTCCCAGGCGGCGGCGTCGTCATGCGCGCAATTTATGCGCGCGCAGCCCATGCCGGCCTCCATCAGCCGGCGGATGAGCGCAGGCTCGCTCGCCGCCTCGCTCGGCAGCGTCACCATCACCACGGCGTGCGGCTTCGTGGGGACGGTGCCGAAAATCTGGTCGCGCGCGGCGCTCAAGGCGTCCTCGCCGGCGCGCATCGCCGCCGGCGTGGGGTAGGGGGCGTCGGCCTCGCCGTCGAGCCGCCTGAGCGTCGCGAGCAGCGCGTCCAGCGCCTCCATCACCTTGGCTTCGCTGCGGCCGAGCGAGGAGAGGCCGAAGGCCGAGAGGCGAGATTGCAGAGCGCTGAGATCGCGGCGCCGCAAGGCGATGTAATGGGCGAGATTCTCCGCCGCCGGAGCGGCCTGCGGCGTGAAGGGCTCGCCCCAGCGTGTGAGGAGGGCGGCGCCGTCGGCGATGATCTCCTCGCGCAGGCGCGACAGAGCGGTCGATAGCTCGTGGAGTTCGGCGCGAGCCTCGCTCGTTGGCCTGTGTCTGGCGTCGTTCATCCGGTGAAGTCCATTCGCGGCGAGGCGCCCATGGTTTCTTCCTCCATCGTGACGATTTCGCAACGTCGCTGTGCGACGCGCCGTCACACGGCGAGCGCGCCGGCAGCCGCCGCCGCATGACGCAGCGCGGCGATATTGTCGCGATAGGCGGAAACGCCCGCGCCGGCGAAGACGGCGGAGCCGGCGACGAGAACGTCCGCGCCCGCTTCGACGATCGCCGTCGTCGTCTGCGGCGTCACCCCGCCGTCGACCTCGAGCATGATGTCGCGACGACCGATCATCTCGCGAATGCGCCGAAGCTTGTCGAGCTGCGAGGGAATGAAGCTCTGCCCGCCGAACCCCGGATCGACGCTCATCACGAGAATGAGATCGACATCGTCGAGCACATAATCGAGCGTGCGCTCGCTGGTGGCCGGATTGAGCGACACGCCGGCCTTTTTGCCGAGCGAGCGGATGAGCCGCAGCGAGCGATGCAGATGCGCGCCCGCCTCGGCGTGAACGGTGATGATGTCGGCGCCCGCCTCGGCGAAGGCCGCGACATAAGGGTCGATCGGCTCGATCATCAGATGCGCGTCGAAAGTGCAGGCGGCGTGCGGGCGCAGCGCCTTCACCACGGCGGGGCCGAAGGTGATGTTGGGCACGAAGTGCCCGTCCATCACATCGAGATGAATCCAATCGGCGCCGGCGGCGACGACGTCGCGCACCTCCTCGCCGAGCCGTGCGAAATCGGCGGAGAGAATGGAAGGAGCGATGACGATGTCATTGGGCATATGAGAGGCTCCGTCTATGTCGATGTCGAGAGACTGGCGGGGCTCCCCGATTGCGATTGCGATTCGGCGGGCCGCGTCGATTTGCGTCACGCAGATTTCGTAATGGCGGTGCACCAATGAGATGGCAGGCGCGCTCAAAACCGCTCGCCCGCCGTACATCACATAGAGGGGGGATCCCATGAAAAAAGCCATCGCTCTCGCGGCGCTGCTGGCGCTGCCGTTCTCGAACGCTTTCGCCGCCGATTGCGTCGTTCACATCAAGCGCACGGCCTGCGCCGGCCAGGAGGCGGAGTCTTACAAGAAGTGCAACGGCAAGCAGGAGTGCGACACGCAGGAATCCGCCGAGAGCGAAGCCGAGTGCTCCGCCGTGGCGCTGAAGCATTGCGACAATTCCCGCCTGGATATCACGAAATACAAAGTCGTGACGGCGACCTTCAAGGGCGCGACGCTGACGGGCGGCTTCGCTTCCAGCGGCAAGCCCAGCTCGAAGGGCGCGAATTTCTGCGCCGGCGATCGCCCCGATCTCAATCAGTGCAAATAAGCTCGAAGCGAGCTTTGGCGCGCCCGACGTTTTAGGGCGCGCCGTTCGCCGCATCACTCCGCGGCCCTCTTTTCCGCGAATTGCGGATCGAGCGCGCCTGCGGCATAGCGCTTCGCCATTTCGCTGAGCGGGATCGGCTTGATCTTGTTCGCCTGGCCCGCCGCGCCGAATTCCTCATAGCGCTGCTTGCACACTTTGCGCATCGCCTCCTGCGCCGGCTTCAGATATTTGCGCGGGTCGAACTCGCCCTTGTTCTTCAGCAGCGTCGCGCGGATGGAGGCGGTGACGGCGATGCGGCAATCGGTGTCGATATTGATCTTGCGCACGCCGAATTTGATGCCGCGCTGAATCTCTGCGACCGGCACGCCCCATGTCTGCGGCATCTCGCCACCGGCCGCATTGAACGCGTCCTGCAAATCCTGCGGCACGGACGATGAGCCGTGCATCACGAGATGCGTGTTCGGCAGGCGATTGTGAATCTCCTCGATCACATGCATCGCCAGAATGGCGCCGTCCGGCTTGCGTGAGAATTTGTAAGCGCCATGCGAGGTGCCCATGGCGATGGCGAGAGCGTCGACCTTGGTGCGGGCGACGAAATCCACCGCCTGAGCGGGATCGGTCAGCAGCTGGTCATGGCTGAGCTTGCCTTCGGCGCCATGGCCGTCTTCCTTCTCGCCCTCGCCGGTCTCGAGCGAGCCGAGCACGCCGAGCTCGCCCTCGACCGAAGCGCCGACCCAATGGGCGAGATCGACGACGCGTCGCGTCACTGCGACATTGTAGTCATAGCTCGCCGGCGTCTTGCCGTCGGCCTCCAGCGAGCCGTCCATCATCACCGAGGTGAAGCCGAAGCGAATGGCGCTGGCGCAGGTGGCTTCGCTATTGCCATGGTCCTGGTGCATGACCAGCGGAATGTCGGGATACATGATCGCCAGCGCCTCGATCATCTTGGCCAGCATCACGTCATTGGCGT
This sequence comes from Methylosinus sp. RM1, assembly GCF_011378635.1. Lineage (NCBI taxonomy): Bacteria > Pseudomonadati > Pseudomonadota > Alphaproteobacteria > Hyphomicrobiales > Methylocystaceae > Methylosinus > Methylosinus sp. RM1. The sequence continues at coordinate 96,089 of NZ_WOVC01000015.1, read as the reverse complement.
AGGAGCGGGCGCCGCGGCTCGCCTGGATGATGACCGGAGCGTCGACGGAGGCGGCGGCCTCCATCACCGCGAGGCCTTGTTCCATATTGTTGATATTGAAGGCCGGCACGCCATAGTCGTGCTCGGCGGCGTGGTCGAGCAATTGTCTCAGGGTGATGAGCGCCATTTGCGGTGTCCTCCCAGTGCCGGAATTCGATTAAAGTCTACGGCGGCGGCGCCAGAGCAATGCGGGGGGCGCAGGCCGATTCCGCTGATAGCGATATAGCGGAGCGCGGGAGATGTCATCACCTCCCGCGGCCGCTCGCCGAGAATTGCGACGCCCTCTCGCGAGGGTTTCTCTTGGTCTATTCGCTCGAGCTCGAAATCGACTATTCATTGCTGCCGGCGCGACGCCCGCGAAGCCGCGGGCGCCGTTCCGATCACGCCGATCGTCAGAGCAGCGCTTGCGCGGTTCCGGCGACGCCTTCGGCCGTTATGCCGAAGCGGGCGTAGAGCGCATCCGCCGGCGCGCTCGCGCCGAAGCCCGTCATGCCGACGAAGGCGCCGCGCTCGCCGATCCAGCGGTCCCAGCCGAGCCGCGCGGCGGCCTCGATGGCGACGCGCGGCGCCGAGCCGAGCACGCTGGCGCGATAGGTCGGCGATTGCGTCTCGAACAGCTCCCAGCAGGGCATGGAGACGACGGCGGCGCGCACGCCCCGCGTCCACAGAAGGTCGGCGGCGGCGAGCGCGATCTGCACTTCCGAGCCGGTGGCGATGAGCGTTACATGGCGCCCGCCGCTCGGCTCGCGCAGCACATAGGCGCCGCGGGCGGTGAGGTTCTCGCCGAGCGGCCGCTCCAGCGTCGCCAGATTCTGGCGCGACAGGCTCAGCACGGAGGGCGTCGTCTTCGCATTGAGGGCGATTTCCCAGCTCTCCGCCGTCTCGATCGCATCCGCCGGGCGGAACACATAGAGATTGGGCAGAGCGCGCAGCGAGGCGAGATGCTCGATCGGCTGATGCGTCGGACCATCCTCGCCGAGGCCGATCGAATCATGGGTCAGCACATAGACGACGCGCTGGCCCATCAGCGCGGAGAGGCGGATGGCGCCGCGCGCATAATCGGAGAAGACGAGAAAGGTTCCGCCATAGGGGACGAAGCCGCCATGCAGCGCTATGCCGTTCATCGCAGCGGCCATGCCGTGCTCGCGCACGCCATAGTGAATGTAGCGGCCGGCGAAATTCTCCGCCGAGACGGAGCCGAGCCCTTTGGTGATGGTGAAGTTCGAATGGGTGAGATCGGCGGAGCCGCCGATCGTGGCGTCGGTCGCGGCGTTGATGACGCCGAGCACGGTCTCGGAGGATTTGCGCGTCGCCACCTTGGGCCGCTCGGTGGCGAAGCTCTCGCGCAGCGCGCGCAGCGGCGCCGCCACCGCGCCGGAGACGTCGCCCTTCAGGAAATTCTCGAAGGCGTCGCGCTTGCCGGAGGCGGCGAGGCGCTGCTCCCAGGCGAGCCTTTCGCTCGTCCCGCGACGGCCGGCGGCGCGCCAGGCCTCCAGCGTCTCCGCCGGAATCTCGAAGGGCTCATAGGGCCAGCCGAGCTCGGCGCGGGCGAGCTCGATCTCCGAGGCGCCGAGCGGCGCGCCGTGGACCGTCTCCTTGCCCTGCTTGCCCGGCGCGCCATAGCCGATGACGCTGCGGCAGGCGATCAGCGAGGGGCGCGCGTCCTGCTGCGCGGCGGCGAGCGCGGCGGCGATCTCCGCCGGCGCGTGGCCGTCCACGCGCTGCACATGCCAGCCGGAGGCGGCGAAGCGCGCCAGCTGATCGGTGGAGGTGGAGAGCGTCGTCGGTCCGTCGATGGAAATGCCATTGTCGTCCCATAGCACGATCAGCCGGCCGAGCTTCAAATGGCCGGCGAGATCGATCGCCTCATGGCTGACGCCTTCCATCAGGCAGCCGTCGCCGGCGATGACATAGGTGCGATGGTCGACGATCTCATCGCCGAAACGCGCCGCCTGCAGCCGCTCCGCAATGGCGAGGCCGACGGCGGTGGCGAGGCCCTGGCCGAGCGGGCCGGTCGTCGTCTCGACCCCGATCGTGTGGCCGAACTCGGGATGGCCCGGCGTCTTCGAGTCGAGCTGGCGAAAGTTTTTCAGATCGTCGATCGAAACGCCCGGATAGCCGAGCAGATAAATCAGCGCATAGAGCAGCATGGAGCCATGCCCCGCCGACAGCACGAAGCGATCGCGGTCCGCCCAGTCCGGCGCCGAGGCGTCGAATTTCACGAATTGACGAAACAGCACCGCGGCGACGTCGGCCATGCCCATGGGCATTCCGGGGTGGCCGGATTTGGCCTTCTCCACCGCGTCCATCGCCAGCGCGCGAATGGCGTTGGCGGCGCGGCGCTCGTCCTCGGCCGCGGCGACTTCGGCGACAGTCTCCAGAACATTCGACATCGGATTCGTTTCCTCAGGCTTCGCCACGTTTGCGTTTCATCAGCTCCAAGATCCGCGGCGTGAGTATGAGCTGCATGGCGAGATCGAGCTTATTGCCCGGAATGACGATGGAATTGGCGCGCGACATCCAGCTGCCGGCGATCATCGTCACGAGATAGGGAAAATCGACGCCGCGCGGATCGCGAAAGCGAATGACGACGATCGATTCGTCCGGGCTCGGAATGGAGCGCGCGACGAAGGGATTGGATGTGTCCACCGTCGCGGCGCGCTGGAAGTTGATGTCCGTCTCCGAGAATTGCGGGCAGATGTAATACACATAATCGTGCATCCGACGCAGGATCGTCTCGGTGACGGCCTCGGTGGTGTAGCCGCGCGTGTTGCGGTCGCGATGGAGCTTCTGCGTCCATTCGAGATTGATGACCGGCACGACGCCGATCTTCAGATCGGCGTAGCGCGCGACATTGACGTCCTCCGTCACCACGGCGCCATGCAGGCCTTCGTAGAACAAAAGGTCGGTATTGGCGGGCAGCTCGCGCCAGGGCGTGAAAGTGCCCGGCGGCGAGGCGAGCACGGCGCCCTCGTTCGCGTCATGGACATAATGGCGATATTGCCCGCTTCCGGTCTCGCCATATTCCTTGAACAAGGTCTCGAGCTCGCCGAGCAGATTGGCCTCTGGGCCGAAATGGCTGAAATGCTGATTGCCCTGCGCCTGAGCGTCGGCCATGGCCGCTTTCATCTGATCGCGGTCGAAGCGGTGGAAGGAGTCGCCTTCGACATAGGCGACCTCCACCTTCTCGCGGCGGAAAATCTGCTCGAATGTCTGTTTGACCGAGCTGGTGCCGGCGCCGGACGAGCCGGTGATCGAGATGATCGGATGCTTGATCGACATGACGACGCTCACCGCAGGCCGGAACGGGACGCGCGAGCCGGAAGGCCGCGCTGTAATTCTCCTACAAGAAAAGCCGGGCGTTTGCTCGGCCCGCGCAAAAAAAATCTCGGACGCCGCCGCGCGCCGTCCCGCGTGCCCTGGCGCATTTTATATAATTACGTTGAATCAGTGTATTATGTGAAATTTACGGTTTCCCCCCGTCCCGCCGCCGCCGCCGTCGACCGGGCGCGCGGGGAGGCGGCCGGTTGACCTCCCGGCGGCGTCGATTAGGAAGAGCGCTCCGGCGCTCGCGCCCCCGTTCTGCAGCAGGTGATTTCATGTCCGCCACCTATGACGTCCTCGGCGTCGGAAACGCCATTGTCGACACTCTTTCGCGCGCGGAGGACGATCAGCTGGTCGCCGCCGGCCTGCACAAGGGCGCGATGCAGCTCGTCGACGAAGCCCGCGCCGCCGAAATCTATGCGGCCATGGGGCCGACGACGGTGATGTCCGGCGGTTCCGCCGCCAACACTCTGGTCGGCGTCGCCGGCTTCGGCCTCGCCGCGGCCTTCATCGGCAAGGTGAAGGACGACGACGCCGGGCGCGAGTTCGCCCATGACATTCGCAAGGCCGGCGTCGCCTTCGAGACGCCGGTCGCGGCCGACGGCGCCGCCACCGCACGCTGCCTCATTCTGGTGACGCCAGACGGCCAGCGCACGATGAGCACATTCCTCGGCGCCTGTCAGGCTCTGGGGCCGGAGGATGTCGACGAGGCGCTCGTGCGCTCGTCCAAAATCCTCTATCTCGAAGGCTATCTCTGGGATCCGCCGGCCGCCAAGGAGGCGTTTCTGAAGGCCGCCAAGGCCAGCCGCGCCGCCGGCAATCGCGTCGCGCTCTCGCTGTCCGACGCTTTCTGCGTCGATCGCTATCGTGGCGAGTTCCTGGGGCTGGTGCGCGACGGCCTCGTCGATATTCTTTTCGCCAATGAGAGCGAGCTGCATTCGCTCTATGAGACGGCCGATTTCGCCACCGCGGTGAAGGCGCTCGGCGCCGAGGCCAATCTTCTCGGCGTCGTCACGCGCTCGGAGAAAGGCGTCGTGGTCGTCGAGGGGAAGAAATGCGTCGCCGTTCCGGCCTATCCAGTGACGGAAGTGGTCGACACCACCGGCGCCGGCGATCTCTTCGCCGCGGGCTTCCTGGCGGGCCTCGCGCGCGGCGCGCTCTATGAGGGCGCGGCCTCGCTGGGCGCTCTGGCGGCGGCGGAGGTCATCGCCCATGTCGGCGCGCGGCCGCAGAAGAATCTGCTGCAGCTCGCCCGCGACCACGGCCTGCTGGCCTGACGCGACGCGCGCTTTTACCTCCCCCTAGAGGGGGGAGGTCGAGCGCGAATGCGCTCGGGAGGGGGTGAAACCCCCGAGTCTTCGCCGTTGAACCCCACCCCGGACCGCTTCGCGGTCCGACCCTCCCCCTAGAGGGGAGGGTGGCGTCCTTCAGCGCTTCGCCGCGGCCAATTTGTCGGCGAGCGCTTGCGCCTCCTGCGTCAGCGCGGCGAAGAATTTCTCCGATTTCGCATGTTCGGCGAAGCAGCGGCGGAAGGCGGTCGAGCCCTCCGCCTGCAGATTCGCGTAGTTCTCGAAATCCTTCTCATTGGCGAGGCCGGAGGCGGAATAGGACTCCATCGCCTTCTTGGCCTCGGCTTGATGCTCGGCCCAGATTTTCTCGCAAGCGGGCGCAGACTCGATCTTCGCCTTGGCAGGCGTCGAGGCGATGTAGAGCCGCCCTTCGCGGGCGACGGCGACGATGATCTCGTCGGGCAGCACGCCGCCGGCGTCGTCCTGGCTGCGTAGGTCCAGAATGGCGGCGGCCAACGTCGCCGCCGCGGGCTTGGCGATGGGCAGATCGGCGTATTTCTCGACGCCCGCATCCGGGCTCACCGCCAGAGTGTAGAAAAAGGGCGAAGCCAGCGCCTCGCCGAGCGTTTGCGGCGGCTTTTCGCTTTTCTCCCAATCCTTGCGACGGGCGCGCAAAAAGGCCTCGGCGAGGCCTTGCGTCGAGACGGTGAGCAGCGATTTCTCGTCGTCGCCGGTGAAGGCGAGGCCGTCGAGCTGATCCGCGCCGACGCCCTCGAACAGTGTCTCTATGCTGTATTTGCCGAGCTTCTGAAAACCAGGAACCGAGACGGGGCCGATGATCGCCTCCATCGTCTCGCCGAGGTCTTTCAGCGTCTTCCGCTCCTCCGCCTCGGCCGCTCCGGCGGCTTTGCCGACCGCCTCCAGCTTGCGCAGCTTGGCCGTCGCGCGGTTGCGGAGGGAGAGATAGGCTTCCTCCGGGGTCGCGGCCGTGGCGGCGATGGGCGTGAAGGAGAGCAGGAGCGCGAGCGACGCCGTTTTCGCCATCATCGATCTCACCTCATCCAGTGAATGGCCAGCAGCGCCACCAGTACGACGGCCAGCATGAACCAGCGATCCGACCGCCGCCGCGCCCGCGCCAGACCTTCGAGCGAATCTTCCGAGAGGCGCAGGCCCTTCGAGCCTGCGGAGGCCAGCGTTTCGACGGCGGCCTCAACGTCATTGAGAATCTTGGGCAGGCGCGTCGTGAATTTGGCGACCTCGATCGCGGCGCGGCCGGCGTCCTCGAGCTTTGCCTTGGGGCCGAGATTATCCTCGATCCAGCTGCGCACGACCGGATCGGACGTCCGCCAAATATTCAGCGTCGGATCGAGCGAGCGGGCGACGCCCTCGGCCACCACCATGGTCTTTTGCAGCAGCACCAGCTCGGTGCGGGTGCGCATGTCGAACAGCGCCGTCACCTCGAAGAGCAGAGTGAGCAGCCGCGCCATGGAAATGTCCTGCGCATTCGCCGTATGCAGCGGCTCGCCGATGGCGCGCAGCGCCTGCGAGAATTCCTCGACCGAATGGATCGGCGGCACATAGCCGGCCTCGAAATGCACCTCGGCGACGCGCTTGTAATCGCGGGTGATGAAGCCGAACAAAATCTCGGCCAGAAAGCGCCGCTCCTTGAAGCCGAGCCTTCCCATAATGCCGAAGTCGATGGCGACGAGCCGACCCTTGCGATCGACGAAGAGATTGCCCTGATGCATGTCGGCGTGGAAGAAGCCGTCTCGCATCGCCGTGCGCAGGAAGGACTGCAGCACTTTCCGCCCGAGGTCCTTGAGATCATGGCTCATGGCGGCGACGCGGGCGATGTCCGACAGCGGCGCGCCGTCGATCCATTCCAGCGTCAGCACCTCGCGCGTCGTGCGATCCCAATCGACGCCGGGGGCGCGAATATCGGGATCATCCGTCACATTGTCGCGAAATTCCGAGGCCGCCGCCGCCTCCAGGCGGAAATCTGTCTCGAGCTTCACCGAGCGGGCCAGCGTGTCGACGACCTGGATCATCCGCAGGCGCCGCGCCTCCGCCGAGAAACGCTCGGCGGCCCGGGCGAGAATATACATGTCGGCGAAGTCGCGGCGGAACTGACGTTCCACATCCGGCCGCAGCACCTTCACCGCGACCTTGCGCTCACCCTCGGCATAGGCGACGCGGGCCGGATGCACCTGGGCGATGGAGGCCGCCGCCACCGGCTCTCCGAAGGAGAGGAAAATCTCGTCGATCGGCTTGCCGAAAGCTTTTTCGATGATCTCGACCGCGGCCTTGCGGCCGAAAGGCTCCATGCGGTCCTGCAGCGCGGTCAGCGCGTCGGCGATCTCGCCGCCGACCACATCCGGCCGCGTGGCCAGAAACTGGCCGAGCTTCACATAGGAGGGGCCGATCTGCGCGAAGGCGCGCACCAGCGCCTGCGGCGCGCCGCCGGCGCTGCTGCCGGACTTGGCGAGGAGATTGCCAAAGCGCAGCAGAAATTGCGCCGGGACGGGCAGGATCGCCGGGTCGACGCTCTTGAACACGCCTTCGCGCGCCAGAATGAAGCCGGCGCGCGCCAGTCGGAAGAGATGCCCGAAGCCGATGAGCACGAAGAGCCGCCGTTCGCGTTTAGTTTTAAGGAAAGATCAGAGCTTCCAACCGGAGTGGATCGCCACCACGCCGCCCGTCAGCCGCTCGAAGCCCGTGCGGCGGAAGCCGGCCCGCCGGATCATCCGCTCGAACTCGTCCGCGCGGGGGAAGCGCTGTATGGACTCGACGAGATAGCGATAGGGCTCGCCGTCGCCGGCGACGAGCTTGCCGATCGCCGGGATCACATTGAAGGAATAGGCCTCGTAGATCTTGTCGAGGCCCGGAATCGCGACCTGCGAGAATTCCAGGCACAGGAAGCGCCCGCCCGGCTTCAGCACGCGATGCGCCTCGGCCAGCGCGACCTCGATCCGCGGCACGTTGCGAATGCCGAAGGCGATCGTATAGGCGTCGAAATGCGCGTCCGGGAAGGGCAGGGATTCGGCGTTGGCCTGGACGAATTCCAGCTTGTCGGAGAGGCCGCGCTCCTGCGCGCGGTCGCGGCCGACGTCCAGCATGTCGCCGTTGATGTCGAGCACGACGATCTCCGCCTCCGGCCCGGCGGCCTTGGCGATGCGGAAGGCGATGTCGCCCGTGCCGCCGGCGACGTCCAGATGGCGGAAGGGGCCGCGGCGGGCGGGCCGCACCTTGGCGGCGAAGACATCCTTCCACAGCCTGTGCATGCCGCCGGACATCAGATCGTTCATAATGTCGTAGCGGCGCGCCACCTTGTGGAAAACATCGTCCACGAGGCCTTGTTTTTCGTCCAATCCGACTTCGGAGAAACCGAAATGGGTCGAGGTCTCGCGCTCAGAGGTCATAATCTCTCGGGTCCGGTGGCGTTCCGGGCGATATAACGCGCCTTTGCGCCTATGGCTATGGCTGGGGGCGAAAACCACCCTCTCCTAGGGGAGGACTATCACATTCACACATCTCATAAGGTTCCAAGGTCGTCCTGGCCGGGCTTGTCCCGGCCATCCACGCCCAGCGGCGGCGATATCTTTGGCAGCGCCCGCCATCTGCAAATTTCGGCTTCTCGTGTCGGGCGCCTTCGCCGCGGGACCCCGTCAGAATGCGGCCGGAGCGTCGACGCTGCGCCAAATGAGCCAGTAGACACAATGTCTTGGCGTGGATGGCCGGGGCGAGCCCGGCCAGGACGTCGTGGGTGAATTCGAAGATATGTGAATCTGCAAGCCCTGCGAGGGGCGCGCTGCCCAAAACATGTTATCGATGGGCGAGGCTCGGCTCCTTCCGCCATGGAACGCGGGGGCGAGCAGGGGAGGGCGGAACGGCGTCGTATGTCAAATCAGATCAAAGTCCTGGACCATGGTTTCGTCCGCCTCGTCGATCATATGGGCTCGGACCTCTCCATCGTGCGCGCGGCCCGCGTCTCCTATGACGCCGCCTGGCGCGCCGGCGAGAATGAGGGCTCGGATAAGAAGCTCATCGATTACCTCTGGAAGAACCGCCATACGACGCCCTTCGAGGCGGTGGAGTTCCAATTCGAGGTGATGGCGCCGATCTTCGTGCTGCGCCAATGGCACCGCCACCGCACCTGGACCTATAATGAGCTGTCCGGCCGCTACCGCGAATTGCCGGAGACCTATTACCTCCCCGATCCGGAAAACATCGGCGAGCAGGCGACGACGAATAAGCAGGGCCGGCAGCCCGGCGGCGATCTCGAGGCGCGCCGCGCCGAGGTGGAGAAGCTGCGCGCCGGCTTCGAGGCCGCCTTCGCCACATATCGCGAGCTGCTGGCCGCGGGCTGGCCGCGTGAACTCGCCCGCACGGTTCTGCCAGTGTCCACCTACAGCCACATGTTCGCAAAGGTCAATTTACTGAATTTATTCAAGTTTCTGTCGCTCCGGGCCGATCCGCACGCGCAATATGAGATTCGCGTCTACGCCGAGGCGATGGAGACGCTCATCGAGCCCATTGTCCCGGTCGCGGTCGCGGCCTGGAAAGCGGGGCGGTTCTGAGCCCATGCCCGAGCTGCCCGAGGTCGAGACGGTCCGCCGCGGGCTCGAGCCCGTCTTCACCGGCTCGGGCCTCGCGCAGGTGGAGCTGCGCCGTGCCGATCTGCGCTTTCCCTTTCCGCAGGGCTTTGCCGCGCGGCTTGCGGGACGGCGCGTCGAGGCGCTGAAGCGGCGGGCGAAATATCTCCTCGGCGAGCTGGACAGCGGTGAGACGCTCATCATGCATCTCGGCATGAGCGGCTCATTCCGCATCGACGCCGACGACCCCGAGGGCGCCTATCACCGCGCCGTCACCACAAAGCCGGCGCATGACCATGTCGTGTTCCATTTCACGAGCGGCGCCAGCGTCACCTATAATGACCCGCGCCGTTTCGGCTTCATGCTGCTGGTCCCGCCCGGCGAGATGGCGACGCATCCGCTGTTCGATGGTCTCGGCGTCGAGCCGCTGGGGCCGGAGCTGACGCCGCAGCGTCTCGCCGAGGAGCTGCGCGGCCGCAAGGCGCCGCTGAAAGCCGCTCTGCTCGATCAGCGCATCATCGCCGGCCTCGGCAATATCTATGTTTGCGAGGCGATGCACCGCTCGCATCTCTCGCCATTGCGGGCCGCCGGAACGCTGGTCGACGCCAAGGGAAAGCCGAAACGCGGCCTCGTCGATCTCGTCGAGGCGATAAGACAAGTGCTCGGCGAGGCGATAGAGGCGGGCGGCTCCAGCCTGCGCGACCATCGCCAGACCGATGGCTCGCTCGGCTATTTCCAGCACTCTTTCCGCGTCTATGACCGCGAGGACGCGCCTTGTCCGACGCCCGGCTGCCGCGGCCATGTCTCGCGTGTGATCCAGAGCGGGCGCTCGAGCTTCTTCTGCCGCGACTGCCAGAAATGAGCGCGCGCCAGTCCCGCACAAGCGGCGGCGCTCAAAGCTCGATCATCTTAGCGGATGATTCTGAGCGCTCCGTCCTCGCTGACCGACGCGCCGGCCATCGGGCGCAGCGGAGGAGAGTTTCATGGAAAATGCGGACGCGCTCCCTCCCTTCATCGAGCTCGCCGGGGCGAGCGTCCCGCACAGAATCGTCGACATAGGCGCGCGCCATATCAGCGGCGAGCCGGTCTATGCGCCTCTGCTACGCGGCGGCGAGGCGACCATCGTCGGCTTCGAGCCCGACGAGGCCGCAGTCGAAGAGCTGAACGCGCGCAAAAATCCGGGCGATGTCTATCTGCCTTACGCCGTCGGCGATGGCGGACGCCACACGCTGCACATATGCGCCGCGCGCGACATGACCTCGCTGCTGAAACCCAATCCGGCGGCGATGGAGATGTTCCACGGCTTTCCTGTGTGGTCGGAAGTCGTTGCGACGCAAGAGATCGACACTGTGCGGCTCGACGATGTGGCCGAGACAGAGGGCGCGACCTTTCTGGAATTGGACGTGCAGGGCGCGGAGCTGATGATCCTGCAAAACGCCGTCGAAAGACTGCGGCGCGCCTATGTTCTGCATATCGAGGTCGAGTTCCTGCCGCTCTATGAAGGCCAGCCGCTATTCTCGGAAATAGAGCTGTTTCTGCGTACGCAGGGCTATGTGCTGCATCGCTTCACGCCGATGATGAGCCGCGTGCTCAAGCCTTTGATGCTCGGCAATAATGTCTTCGCCGGCATGAGCCAGATCGTCTGGAGCGACGCGATTTTCGTGCGCGACTTCATGCACCTCGATCGTCTCGCCGATGACGAATTGATCGGCGTCGCGCAGATCGCGCATGATTGCTACCGCTCGGCCGATCTCGCTCTGCGCCTGCTCACCGAGCATGATCGCAGAAGCGGCCGCAATCTGGCGCGCGCTTATATGTTCGGCCTGCGCCATCGTGCGCCGCGTGAGGCTGCGGAGTAGGGCGCCGGTTGATCTCGCCGCCCGGACTTTGCGATAAGGGCGCCGCGAAGCTCGTCGCAACCTTTCCGGGACCCGCAATGTCGCCCGACACTTCCCCCATCCTCCGCGTCGCCGGCGTCTCCAAAACCTACGCCGAGACCGTGGCCGTGAAGCCGCTCAGCTTCGCGCTTCCCGCCGGCTCGGTGACGGGGCTGCTCGGCGGCAATGGCGCCGGCAAGACCACCACGATCGGCATGGTCATGGGCCTCATCGAGCCGACGACGGGAACAATCGAAATCTTCGGCCGTGATTTTTTGAAAGATCGCTATCACGCGCTCGGCCGCATGAATTTCGAGAGCCCTTACGTGGACATGCCGCATCGTCTCACCGTGCGGCAGAATCTCACCGTCTTCGGCCGGCTCTATGGCGTTCGCGGCGTCGCCGACAAGATCGAGGAGCTGGCCGCCGATCTCGCCTTGAAAGAATTTCTCGATCGTCCGAGCGGGCGCCTCTCCGCTGGGCAGAAGACGCGCGTCGCGCTCGCCAAGGCGCTCATCAACGAGCCGGAGCTCTTGCTGCTCGACGAGCCCACCGCCTCGCTCGATCCCGACACCGCCGATTGGGTGCGCGGGCATCTCGAGGAGTATCGCCGGCGCCGCAATTGCGCGATCCTGCTCGCCTCGCACAATATGGCGGAGGTGGAGCGGCTCTGCGATCGCGTGATGATGCTGAAGGAGGGAAGCCTCGTCGACGACGGCTCGCCCGCCGAGCTTTTGGCGCGCTATGGCCGCGCCAATCTCGAGGATGTGTTTCTCGACGTCGCGCGCGGGCGCGGCAATGGAGCCGCCGCATGAGCGCGTCTTTGGAATTCTCGCTCGCGCGCGTCGGCGCGATGACCTTGCGCTATTCCTATCTGCTGCGCTCGTCGATGCCGCGCATGTTGGAGATGATGTATTGGCCGACGGTGCAAATGCTCACCTGGGGCTTTCTGCAGACCTATCTGCTGCGCGCGCCGGGCGGTCTCGCGGGCGCCGATAAGACGACGATCGCCGCCGGCTCGCTGATCGGCGCGGTGCTGCTGTGGGATATTTTGCTGCGCGGCCAGCAGGGATTTTCTTTCTCTTTTCTCGAGGAGATGTGGTCCCGCAATATCGCCAATCTCTTCATGAGCCCGCTGCGGCCGGCGGAATTCGTCGTCTCCATGATGGCGATGAGCCTCATTCGCCTCCTGGTCGGCATGGTTCCGGTGACGATCCTGGCCATTTGGTTCTTCGGCTTCAATCTCTGGGCGCTCGGCTTTGCTTTCGCCGCCTTTTTCGCCATTCTGATCTTCTTCGCCTGGAGCGTCGGCCTGTTCGTGTCGGGGTTGCTGCTGCGCTATGGATTGGGCGCGGAAAGTCTCGTCTGGTCGCTGATGTTCGTCATTCAGCCGCTCGGCTGCGTCTATTATCCGGTCGCCGTTCTGCCTTCCTGGCTGCAGCCGATCTGCTGGGCGCTGCCGCCGACTTATGTGTTCGAGGGGCTGCGCGGCGTTCTCGTCGACCATGCGCTTCGCCTCGATCTGATGATTTATGGATTGGCGCTGGACGCCGCGCTATTCGCCGTCGCCTCTTTCGCCTTTGTGCGCCTGCTCGCCGCAGCGCGCCGGGCCGGGACTTTATTACAGACCGGCGAGTGAGCGCGCGCGAGCGACGCGCGCATTTTCTGTTGCGGCCGGCCGGCCGGCGCTCGATAATGGCGCGACAGTCAGTCGAGTGGCGCGCTTTCGGCGTCTCGCGCCTTACGATCTTCGCCTGTCGAAGCTCGATGGGGACTGTCGTTCGATGCGAATTCTGATCGTCGAAGATCAACCCGATATTTCGACATTGATCGCCGATCGCGTCCGGCGCGCCGGCTATTTTCCAGATTGCGTCCGGGCTTTGGCGGATGTGCCGGGGGCGCTCGGCGCCCGCGACTATGCGGTGATGCTGCTCGATCGGCGTCTGCCCGATGGCGACGGCCTCTCGATCGTCGCCGCGGCGAAGCGTATTCGGCCGGGAATCCGCATTCTGGCGGTGACGGCGGCCCGCTCGATCGAGGACCGGGTCGACGGACTCGACGCGGGCGTCGACGATTATCTGACCAAGCCCTTTTCTCCCGAGGAGTTGCTGGCGCGCATTCGCGCGAGCCTTCGGCGCCCCGGCGGCGAAGCGGCGCCGCCGGTCGTCGTCGGCCGGCTCGCTTTCGATCTCAATTCGGAGAGCGCCTCCATCGGCGGGCATCCGCTCGTCGTGCCGAAACGGGAGCTGGTGCTGCTGGGGGCGCTGATGCGTCGCGCGGGACGGGCGGTCACTTTCTCGACGCTGCTCGAAGAGCTCTATGGGGCGGACGATCCCTCACACATAGGCGCGCTGAAGATGGTCGCCATGCGACTGCGGCAGCGTTTGAAGGATCAGCAGGCCGACGTCGAAATTCACGCGCCGCGCGGCATCGGCTATCTCATCCGCGAAGCGCATGGGCCATGAGGCTGCGGTCGCTTTCGTCGCGATTGATCGTCTATGCGATCTTCGGCTCGATTCTCGGCTATCTCACTCTGCCGCCGGTCGTCGTCGGCGGCGTTCTGGTCTCGGGGTTTCCGGGCGGGCTCGGGTCTCTCGACGATCTGATGCGTCCTCGCGTGGGCGCGATCATGCTCGCGGCGCTGCGCAAGGGCGCAGACGGCGAAAGATCGATCGCGATGACCGATGAATTGCGGCAATTCATGTCCGCAAATCCGGATTTTCGTTTTGCCGCTTTCGATCCGCGCACGGGCAAGGCGCTCGCGGGATCGGCGCCGGAATTGACGGAGGCCTTCGAAGGCGTCGGTCGGCTGAAGCTGTTCCGCTCGCCTATCGAGATCGCTGTCGGCGGCTCCTTGCGCCATGGCGAATCCGCGGTTTTCGATTCGCCGATCGGCGAGGTCGTCATCGCGACTTATGGCGCGAAATTCCAGTGGCGCGACTTTTTTCTGCCGCCCTACCGAATGACCTCGCTCTATGGGGCGCTGATCTTTCTTCCGCATTGGGCGGCGATGTGTCTCATCGCGCTATTCGTCGTCGATCGCGGGCTCGCGCCATTGCGCGCCGCCGCGACGAAAGTCGCGAAAATCGACGTGAATTCGTTGAAGGAGCGCATCGCGCCCGAGGAGGCGCCGTCGGAAGTGCTGCCTTTCGTCGAAGCGGTGAACAAGGCGTTCGAGCGGGTGCGCGAGGGCGTCGAGCGTCAGCGGCGTTTCTCCGCCAATTCGGCGCATGAGCTGCGCACGCCGATCACGATTTTGCGCGCGCGCGTCGGCAAAATGGAGGAGGGCCCGCTCAAATCGGAAATGGAGCGGGATGTGCTGCGCGTGCAGACGATCGTCGAGCAGATGCTGCTGCTCGCGCAGATCGAGGAACGCGGGCGTATCGCGCCGCAGAAGATCGATCTCTACGATGTCGCGCTGACGGTCGCCGCGGATTATGTGCCGATCGCGATCGGCAATAATCGCGAGATTCAGTTCGAGGCGCCGTCGCGTCAAGTCGCGGCGCTCGCATCGCGATGGAGCGTCGACAGCATCGTCACCAATCTCATCGCCAATGCGGTGCGCGCGGAGCCCGAAGGCGGCGTCGTCATCGTTCGCGTGCTGCCCGAATGCGCGATCGAGGTCGTCGATCATGGCGTCGGCGTCGCCGAAGCCGACCGCTCCCGCATTTTCGAGCCCTTCTGGCGAAAGGACGAGGCGACGTCGGGCACGGGGCTCGGATTGGCGATCGTCCGTGAGCTGGTCGATCTGCTCGGGGGCGAAATTCGCGTCGAGGAGACGCCGGGCGGCGGCGCGACCTTCGAGGTGCGGCTCCCCGCCGCGGGCGTCGAGCCGGGCGAGGCGACGGAGGCCGTGGCGCTCGACGTTCAGCCGTTCGACCAGCGCTGCGAGCGCAGCGCCTGAGCGATCGCCTCGGCGCGCGCCTCGGGCGTCGCCGGCTCGATCGGCAGACAGGCGTCGCGCGCCGTCTCCAGCAGCACGGCCTTTGGATAGGCCTCGCCGGAGCGCCCGGAATGGGCGGTGAAATCGCAGCTGCACACTTCCATCAGCAGAGCGAAGCTCTCCGGCGCGTCGAAGGCGCCGAGCCGCTCCAGCATTTGCGCCACCGGGCCGGCGCGCACTTCCGAGGCGCGATGCACGCGCTCGCATTCGCTGAGCGCCGTCAGCGCCAGCGGGACGCAATCCTCTGGAACGCCGAAGCGCTCGGCGATCGAATTTATGCGCGGGCCGCCGCGGTCTATGTGCTTGTAATGATGCGGGAGATGCTCGCGTGGCGAATCCCCTTTGCCGACATTCATCACCAGCAGGGCGAAGCGCACGGGAAGCGGCGCCTCTCTGCGTCCGGCCTCGTCCAGCGAACGCAGCAAATGGGCGCCGAGATCGACCTCGTTCTGGCCGTCCGACAATTGCGGCACGCCGAAAAGGGCGTCGACCTCGGGCAGAACGATCTGCAGCGCGCCGCAGATGCGCAGCACGCGGAACGCCTTGCCGGGCGCCGGCCCGCCGAGCGAGAGCAGCAGCTCCGGCCAGATATCGGCCGGGTCGAGGCCGGCGAGGCAGCCGCTTTCGACCTGCTCGGCCATGAGATCGAGCGTCTCTTCGCCGGGATCGTCATCGGTCTCGGCGAGCAGCGCCGCCATGCGGAGAAGGCCGAGGCCGGGGTCTGTCTGGCCGAATTCGGGCAGGAAGAAAGGTTCTGAGGGCATGAGGCTTCGCGGGTGAGTGGTCGGCTGACGGCCAAGCAAACACCTTGCCGCGCGCCTCACGCACGGCCGGGAAGGGCGGCCCCGCTCAGACGCGGGGCGCGATTTTCGGGCGGCTGCGGCGCCGTGGCGCGGCGGCGCGCATCGGCGACCGTGCCGGCGTAGAGCGTCTCCGGCTCATGCAGCCCGGCCGAGAGCAGCGCCCGCCGCACGGCGGGCCGCGCCCCGGCGACGCAAACCACGGTTCCCGCCTTTCGCAGCCGCGCGACAAAGCTCTCCAGCGCCCGCGCCGCCGTGCTGTCGATCAGCGGAGCCTCGCTGAAATCGAAGATGAAGACATGCGGATAGCGGCCGATCTCGTCCAGAGCCGCGCTCACCGTCGCCGAGGCGCCGAAGAAGATCGCGCCGCTGATCTTATAGACCATCACCTCGGCGTCGGAGGCGGCAGCGGAATCATAGGCGGGGCGATGGCCGCCGTAATCATCCGCCCGGTCTTCGTCGAGGAAGGCCTCGCCGGTCTGCACCTCGACGCTCTCGGCGAGGCGATGCAGGAAGAGGAAGGCGCCGAGCGTCACGCCAACGCCTATGCCCACGGTCAAATCCTCGAAAATGGTGAGCAGGAAGGTCGAGACCAGCACCAGAGCGTCGCCGCGCGAGGCGCGGAACAGAGCGACGAATTCCTTCTTCTCGGCCATGTTCCAGGAGACGACGGCGAGCACGGCGCCGAGCGAGGCGAGCGGGATGTAAGCCGCCAGCGGCGCCGCGACCAGCATGAAGCCGAGCAGGAACAGCGCATGAAGCATTCCCGAGACCGGTCCCTTGGCGCCCGAGCGCACATTGGTCGCGGTGCGGGCGATGGTTCCCGTCACCGGAATGCCGCCGAAGAGCGGCGCGACGACATTGGCGACGCCCTGCGCGGCGAGCTCGCAATTGGAGCGATGGCGTCGGCCGCTCATGCCGTCGGCGACGACGGCGGAGAGCAGCGACTCCATGGCGCCGAGCACGGCGATGGTCAGCGCGTCCGGCAGCAGCGCGCGCAGCCGCGCGAGATCGAAATGCGGGACCGCCGGCGCCGGCAGCGTGCTCGGCACGCCGCCGAAGCGCGAGCCGATCGTCTCTATGTCGAGATGCAGCGCCGCCGTCGCCGCCGCGCAGACCGTCACGGCGATCAGCATTCCGGGCCAGCTCGGCCGCCAGCGCCGCAGCCCGAGGATGATCGCCAGCGCCAGCGCCGAGACGCCGATCGTCGCCGGCTTCAGCGTGCCGCGCGCTTCCCAGAGCGCCGTGAGCTTGGGGCCGAGCGCGGCCGGCTCATTGGCGATGGAGAGGCCGAAAATCTCCTTGAGCTGGCTGGCGAAGATGATGACCGCTATGCCGGCGGTGAAGCCGACCGTCACCGGAAAGGGGATGTATTTTATGTAAGTGCCCCAGCGCAGCAGGCCGATGGCGAAGAGAATGACGCCCGCCATCATTGTGGCGAGCGCGAGCCCGTCATAGCCCTGGCGCTGCACGATGGCGAAGACGAGAACGATGAAGGCGCCCGCCGGCCCGCCGATCTGGAAGCGGCTGCCGCCGAGCATGGAGACCAGAAAGCCGCCGATGATCGCTGTATAGAGTCCGCGGTCCGGGCTCAGCCCCGAGGCGATGGCGAAGGCCATGGAGAGCGGAAGCGCGACGATGGCGACAGTGAGGCCGGCGATGGCGTCGGCGCGCAGATCCGCGAGGCCATAACCCTCGCGCAAAATGGTGACGAGCTTGGGCGTGAACAGCTCGATGAAGCTCGGCTGGCGAAAACGTCGATCTCTCAACACTGGCTCCTTTGGTCGAGGAGCGGCGGGATCGTCGGCGCGAAGTCGGCGGTCGTCGTCGCGATTTATCCTCAAGTCGTCGGATTGGGCGGACCGGGGCGACGCATCCTCACGCCGCGTCCGCCGCTTTCGCTGCGGGCGTTCTCGCCGAGCAGCTCGACGCCGGCCTCGTTCAGCGCCTCGACGACCTTTGTGAGCGTCTCGATCACGCCGCGGACATTGCCGTCGCTCGCCTCCATGCGCTGAATCGTCGGCAGGGAGACGCCGGAAAGCTCGGCCAGCTTCTTTTGATCTATGCCGAGCAGCGCCCTCGCGGCGCGCAATTGAGCGGCGGTGATCATCTCATATGCTCACGCTTATTATATTAGCAGGCATGTTTTATCTCGCCAAGATGATGTTTGAAACATCATTCTCGCGCTTTTGCGACACGGCCGGGTTCTCGCCCGGCGCCGACGCATGTTAGCTTGGCGGATATGAACAAACCCGTGCAGATAGACGAGAGCTGGAAGCTGCGCCTTTCGGCGGAATTCGAGCAGCCCTATTTCGATGCTCTGCGCCAATTCGTGCGCGGGGAATATGCGCGTGGGGCGGTCTATCCGCCGGCCAAGCAGATTTTCCGCGCCTTCGACGAATGCCCTTTCGACGCCGTGGAAGTGGTGATCCTCGGCCAGGATCCCTATCACGGCCGCGGCCAGGCCAATGGCCTGTGCTTCGCCGTCGGCCGCGACATTCCGCCGCCGCCTTCGCTGCAGAACATCTTCAAGGAGATCGAGAGCGACCTCGGCCGGCCCGCCTCGCGCGATCCCGATCTCTCGCGCTGGGCGCGGCAGGGCGTGCTGCTGCTCAACGCCACGCTCACCGTGCGCGACAGTGCCGCCGGCTCGCATCAGGGCAAGGGCTGGGAGCGCTTCACCGACGCCGCCGTGCAGGCGCTCTCGCGCGAGCGCGAGGGAATTGTCTTCCTGCTCTGGGGCAATTACGCGCGGCAGAAGGGCGCGGGCGTCGATCGCTCGCGGCATCTCGTGCTCGAGAGCGCGCATCCCTCGCCGCTGTCGGCGCGCGGCTTCTTCGGCTGCAGGCATTTTTCCAAGGCTAACGGCTATCTGGTCGCGCAGGGGCGGACGCCAATCGACTGGTGAGGCGACGCCAACGTCGGTGAAGCGAGCGCTTCTCCTGTATTGTCGGCAAGAGCCGAACGGGTTCTCAGGTCTATTAGGGGAATGAAATCATGAAGTGTTTTTCACATTCGGATGTCGACGCGGTCGGCGTCTGCAAATCATGCGGAAAAGGCGTGTGTCACTCGTGCGCGCGGGTCGAGAGCAATGGCTTGGTATGCTCGGACGCTTGCGCGCAATCGTGGATGGATATGTTCACTCTCCAAGAAAACACGCGCCAGATTCAGAAAAGATTCCAGAAGAGCGGCGCCTCGATGAAGACACCGATCGCGACAGGAGCGATTGGCGGCATCCTGGCGGCGATGGGGCTGGCCTTCATCGTTACAGGAGACGCCAAGGGCCAGCCGCTCGTCATCATGGGCTCGGGGCTTCTGGCCATCAGTGTCGTGCTCGCCGTGCTACGCCGTTCTTTGCGGTAGAGGCAGACTGTCGGTCGCATGCGATGTCGCGTTCGCGCGCATTGCCGGGCCGCAGCATGGCGATTTCAATTACATCGTTTGCCGGCTGTCTCGCGCGGCGCGATCCGGGACCCCTCGCGCTGGGCGCAACAGGGCCTGCTGCTGCTCAACGCCACGCTCACCGTGCGCGACAGCGCCGCCGGCTCGCATCAGGGCAAGGGCTGGGAGCGCTTCACCGACGCCGCCGTGCAGGCGCTCTCGCGCGAGCGCGAGGGAATTGTCTTCGTGCTCTGGGGCAATTACGCGCGGCAGAAGGGCGCGGGCGTCGATCGCTCGCGGCATCTCGTGCTCGAGAGCGCGCATCCCTCGCCGCTGTCGGCGCGCGGCTTCTTCGGCTGCAGGCATTTTTCCAAGGCCAACGCCTATCTCGAATCGAAAGGACGCGCGCCGATAGACTGGTGAGACGGCTATATTACTGGAAGACAATATAAAATTAGTCGTTTACCGAAATGTAACCGCGGTTTCGTAATCAGGTATTCATTGGAAAGCCGGCGCGAGTCGGCAATTTCCGGGGCGTTTTCGTCGAGTCCGGCGGCGCGTCTCCAAATCATTTCGAGACGAGAGTTGTGCATGTATTCGACGTTAATTTGCAATTCGCTCCATGTTTCCTGCCGATTTTGCGACCTTTGCCTCGATCATCTACGATTGCGTTTCGTCGCCGTCCCATTTGCTGCCGTGCGTCTCGGCCTCGCATTGATGGCGAGCGCCTGTGTCGGCGCAAAAGCGACGGGGCTGACGCTGCCGTCCGTCCCGGACCTCAGTCTTTTCCTCGGCGCGATCGTCGCGCTCGACGTCTATTGTCGCTTCGCCTCGCCGAGCTTGGTCTCGCGCGCCGCGCCGATTTTCGTCTATTCAATGATCTATCTGGTGGCGACGTCGCTCGCGGGCGCCTTTGCGAGCTATGCGACGCAGCGTCTCGCCATGCCGCTGCAGGACGAGCTGTTTCTCTCGCTCGATCGATGGCTCGGCGTCGATTGGCTGGCCTTCGTCCATTATATCGACGATCGTCCCGTGTTGGCGGAATGGCTGCGGAAAGCCTATGCGAGCATGGCCATTCAGATCATCGCGCCGGCGCTTCTGCTGGCCGCGCTCGAGCGCATCGACGAATTGCGCGTCTATCTTCTCTCCTACGCGATCGCACTCACGGCGACGATCGTCATCGCCGCTGTGCTTCCGGCCTCGAGCGCGGTCACTCTCGTCGACAATTCGATGTTTCACGAGCTTCGGTTCGCCGGCCGCACGCCGCTGGATCATCTGGCGCGCTTGCGCGAGGCCGGTCCATTGGATTTCACGAACAGCGGGATCGGCGGCCTTGTGAGCTTTCCTTCCTTTCATGCCGTGGTCGGCGCGCTGACGCCTCTCAGCCTGCGCTCCGTGCGCCCGGTCTTCTATGTCTTGTGCCTCGTCGACGCCGGTCTGATGGTGGGCACGGTGACGGACGGCGGGCATTATGTCGTGGACCCTATCGGCGGAATCGCGGTCGCCTATCTGTCCTATCGGATGGCGCAGAGCATCGAGAGCCGGCGGCGCCGACCCTCGCCAATCGTCGAAGCGCATGGCGCCCGCGCCGCGCATCTGTCGCCGCCCTCCGCGGGGCGGGCGTCCGCCGTCGCCTGAGCGGCGCGACAGCATCCTCCGCTCCGAGCGCTTTCAGCCGACGTGGACGCCGATCGGACATTGGGCACGCGTCGAAGCGAGAGCTTCGAATCTCTCTGCGCCTTCTATGAGATACGGAAAGATTTCAGGGGCCGAAGACGACATCGAGCGCGAAAGTCATCGGCCGCGGCGGCGGAGCGAAGGGCGCGCTCGCGCGAACTCTCTGTAGAGCGGCCGCGTCGAGCTGCGGCTGACCGCTGCTCGACGCCACTTTCACGCTGTCGGCGCGTATTTCGCCGCTCTCCAGAATGAAGAAGGACACTTTCGTCACGCCGCGCCAGGCGGTAGGTCGTCCGGCCTCTGGATAGATGAGCTTCCCTTTTATCTTCTTGCTCACCAGGACGGCATAGGCGCGATCCAGCGTCTCTTTCGACACCTGACGATGTGCGGTCGTGCTGGCGACCTGCTGGCGTTCGGCGCCATCCACCTGCGTCGAGCCGGCGGGCGCCGACTTTGCGGGCGATCGCGCCTGCGCGGCGACCGACTTCGCCGTGATCGGCGCGCCATCTTCTTCTATCGGCTTTTGCTCCGTCGGCGGAGTCGGCTGCGCCTGCGTGGCGTTCTGCGCCCTCTGCTGCGTATCGCCCGCCCTGTCCCGCTGAATTTTTTCGTCGGCCTGGTCGTCCGAGAGGAGGTCGCTCACCTCGAAGATGAGCGTGCTATCGTCTTCCGCTGGCTGGAGACGAGAAAGGAAATAGGGCAGCGTCAGCGCCGCGTGCAGGGCGAGCGACGCCGCGAGGCCATGATAAATCGTGAAGCGGCTCGCGCCCCCGCCATTGCTCGTCGTCATCGTCAATTGCATGGTCATCGTGCGTCTCTCAATTCTCGCCGGCTCTGATCTGCGCGCGGAGGCCGCAGCGTCGGCGAGCGCGCCGACGTCGATCCGAGAGGCGGACGAGGCCGAAATCGAACGTCGTCGACAGCCGCTTCATCTGCATTTCTCCAAACTCTCCCGCACGCGAAGGCAATTTATCCGATTTACAGGAATAAGCCGACGCTCTCCCATTATACAGCAAGAAGCGCGCCTTCTTTCGTCGACGAGCTTCACGATGATGGGGCTCCGCATTTTTCGACTGTAGAATCTTTCTGCGTTTCGTTGAAACATAGAAAGATTATCAGCTCCTGTTTCGATGCGTTTCCAACGCCGGACCGGCGTCTGCTTCGGCTGAAAGCGCTCCGAGCGGCCGCCGATGGCGATGGCGTTTATTGCTTTCGCTTTATCGCACGGCGCCACGCGACGCAAAAATCAGCCGAACGCCTGTTCTTTCGGCATGGACGAAAAGTCGAATCGTAATATAAACAAGACATATTTTCGTGTCGAAGCCGATCGACGCCGTCGGTAAGCCGTCCGATGATCGCTTTCGCGAAGACCGTTCGCCTTCTCGCGAGCGTCGGGGCCGCCGAGTGGCGCCAAATATGCTTGGCTTCGTCGAGGAGCGACGAACGTCGTCGTACGGATCGAAAGCCGACATTTTTGTGGGCTTTGCGTCAGCGACAATTGCAACAGGCCGTTCTGCTCGATCTTTCGAGAGCGCTCCCTCATCACGGCTCTCGTCAGGACGATGCGCGCGCTGTCGATGCGAATCCCGTCTCCTGATCCCCCGATCGAGGGGCTCGGCGTTTCCTCCCCCTCTCTGCGCGCGTGCGAGAAGGAAAGCGCCGGACGCCGCGCGAATCGATCAGCCGGAATCCATACGTCTACCCCTGAAAAATCGACCGTCACGGCCTCGAATGTTTCGAGAAGGGCGGATAGCGAAAGCAGAACATGACGTCTATCGAAACGACCGCCTTCCAGCGCCTCGATGCCGAGGGCCGGCTCTTGAAGCCCAGCCACAAGGGGGCGACCCATCACGCCGGCCGTTTCGGCTTTCGCGGCGAGATCGCCGTCTCGCTCGATCCGCTGCTCGCATTGGAAGGCGTTCACGCCACGGCGCAGGAAGGCGAGGCGGCGCTGTCGTTTCTCGCTGGATCGCTGGCTTCTTTCCGCGAGCTCCCCGCTCTCGTCGCGGCGCTCGGCGCGAGCGCGAAGCCGGAAGGCAAATATTTCATCTATGTCTCCGATCTCGACCGCGCCTCGCGCTATGAGATCAGCATAGACGGCGTGCCGCTCTATGTTCTGCCGATCGACGACACCTCCGTCTACAATGAGCTGATCGAGCTTCTCTATCTCGACAAGACGAAGATGAAGAAATACGACACGGCTGAAAAGATTGACACGCTCGCCGATGGCGCCGCCAAATATGATCAGCGCTTCGAGGCCATCAGCTTCGAGGAAGGGCTGAAGCGGCTCTGAGCCTTCAACGCGCGTCGGCGCAGCGGCTTTCGCCGGGCGCCGATGTTTGCGCGAAATGCTCCACTATGCGTCGATAGCGGAGATCGCCGATTGTCGTGATTATCCGTGTCAGCGGAGTGTCTCGCCTCGCCCCGATCCTACGTCCGAGAGCCCAGCAGCCAATCGCGCCATAGAATTCTTATCGAGGTAGAATTCATCCACGCTTCCGGCTCCGCTGATATTCAGCACGCCAAAAATCCCATCTTCATTTTGTCGGCATTCTAAAGTGATGCAGAATGGAGCTTTGCTGATATCAATTCTCTTCACGAGCTCGCCTTCGAAGCGCGCGCTGCCCAAAAGCGTATAAAAGAACGCTTTCAAGTCCATACCCATGGCCTCCTGTCGGTAAAACGAGTGTGTCGGCCAAAACGCGCGCTCTCCATCGACGAAGCGTCAATTCCCGCTCGGGCGGCGCTTGGCGAAGGCGCCGACGATCACCGCCCGCGCGATATGCTCGGCCATGCATTGATAGCCGAGATCGTTGAGGTGGAAATTGTCGCGCGCCATCATCTGCAGATTGGCGTGGTTCTGCGCGATGAAGCGCATGGCGTCGTAGCGGCGCACATAGGCGACATTCTCGGTGGAGGCGACGCGCTGCAGCACATTGCGTATCGCGAAATATTCCTCGTCGCGCGAAAAGCGCGAGCTGTATTGCAGGCCGACGAGAACGACGTCGATCTCGTTCTCCTTCAGCCAGCGGATCGTCGAGCGCACCGTGTTCTCGAACTCCTCCGGCGCGACGCGCACCAGCGCGTCATTGGTGCCGAGCTGCCACAGCAGCATATCTGGCTTCTCGCGCGCCACCTCGCTCTTGATGCGCTCGGCGGTGACGGCGGCGACCTCGCCCGAGACGCCGCGATTGGCGACGACGACATCGACGCCTTTCATCGCGCCCTCGAGAATGGCCTCGAGCTGCGCCGGATAGGTCTTGGCGTCGGAAGAGGCGCCGACGCCCGAAGTGGAAGAGGAGCCGATGGCGAGAATGCGCGCCGTCTTGCGCTCGCGCAGCGCTTTGGCGAAATGCGGCAGCGAGGCGGGCGCCGCGATGTCGCCGGCCGGCGCCTCGCAGGCGGGGCTGAGTGGCGGCGCCTCGGTCGGCGGCGCGACTTCCTGCGCGAGCGGAGCCGCGACGGCGAACGTGAGCGCTAAGCCGCAGGCGCCCGCGACAATTTTGTCCGCAGCCTGTCCCGCCATTCCGAAGCCCATGCGGCCGCTCCCATCGTAAGGATGCCGAACATAACGATAAAAGCGTCGCTTACAACATCTCCGCCATAGGCGAAGCGGAAGATCTGCCCGGCGAGGCTCAGCAGCGAGCCGGCGCAGAACACCTGGAGCGAATTGCGGCCGAGCAGCGACAGGAAGCCGGCGATGCGCGGCAGCGCCCCCGCGATCGCGCCGAAAGCGCCCGCGAAGACTGTGACGATCGCGAGATTGGAGAGCAGCCGCGCCGGCGAGAGAAAGGTCTTGTCGAAGACGAAGAAGAGCTTGGGCTCCGGCAGAGCGATCGGGGAGGGGTCGAAATCGGTCTTGGCCGCGACCGCGCCGAGCAATACGAGGGGCAGAGCGAGCCGCCAGAGCCATTTTCGATGGCGGCGGGCGAGGCCGCCCAATCCGTCTTCGCCGGCCAGCAGAAAGCCGAGCACGAAGACGAGCTGCCAGGCGAGCGGATCGAAGAACCAGGAGCCCTCGGTCGGCCATGTCGGGAAATTCACGCCGAAAGTCAGAGCATAGGCCCAGATGGCGAGCGAGGCCGGCAGCAGCGCGGGCCGCGCATGGCGATAGCAGAGCGCGATCAGCGGCGAGGCCAGCATCAGCGCCACATAGAGCGGAAGAATGTCGAAATAGCCGAGCTGAAAAGTGAGCGCCACGAGGCCGAGATTGGCGCGCACCGGATCGGTGAAGATGGCGGAGGCGTTGTTCCAATCGAGCAGAAAGGGCGCGTCCAGCAGCAGCGAGGCGCCGGCGAGAAGCGCGACGGCCAGTTGCGCAATGACGAGCTGCGCCAGATAGACGGTGAAGGCGCGGCCCTCGAGCCGCAGGATCAGATAGCGCGCCGAGAGCGGCCTCGCCGGTCCGTCGACGAGCTTGCGCAGCGCGAAGCCGGCGAGAAAGACGAACAGCTCCGCCGAATCGGAGATCGCCACATTGCGGAAGGTGAAGCGCTCGAAAAAAATCCCCGGAATGTGATTGACGAATATCGTGACGAGAGCGAAGCCGCGCCAAAAATCGATTTCGTTCGGCTCGCGCATTCGCTTCTTCGATCGTTCGGCGGTTTCGTCGTCCCGCGCGAAGGCGGGCCGGGCGCGCTCGTTCATGGCCAGGAATGCGGCCTTTTTTAGGACCTCGCGGCGCAACTCACAGCGCGCGCTCGACGCGGCCCGGAAAGACGCGCAAAAGCTGCGCATTTCCGCCGAGCGCGGCGAAGGCCTCGGGATCGGCGCCCGTCATCCACACCTGTCCGCCGATGCGCGAGAGCTCGGCGAAGAGCGCCGTGCGCCGCAACGGATCGAAATGGGCCGCGACCTCGTCCAGCAGCAGCAGCGGCGCGCGCCCGGTCGTCGCCCGCACCAGACGGGCGTGGGCGAGCACGAGGCCGGTCAGCAGCGCCTTCTGCTCGCCGGTGGAGCAAGCGCGCGCCGCCTCGTCCTTGGGGCCGTGGCGCACGCGAAGATCGCTCGCCTGCGGTCCCTCCAGCGTGCGGCCGGCCGCGGCGTCGCGGCGGCGCGCAGCGGCGAGCCGCGCGCGATAGCGATCCTCGACGCGCAGCGCCGGCTCCTCGCCGAGCATTCGCTCGAGCTCCCCCTCGATCGCGACATCGGCGAAGGGAAAGGGCGAGCTGTCGTCGCGCTCGCCGGCGATGAGCGCGCGCAGCCGCATCACGGTTTCAACCCGCGCCGCGGCCACGGCGACGCCGAGCGCGGCGATCTCCCGTTCGGCCGCGTCCAGCCAGCGGGCGTCGGCGGTCTCCTCGGCGAGCAGCCGATTGCGATTGCGCAGCGCGCGCTCGAGCTTCGCCGCGCGGACTCCATGCTCGGCGTCGACGCTCAGCACGAGCCGATCCAGGAACCGCCGCCGATCGCCCGCCGGGCCGGCGAACAGCCCGTCCATCGCCGGCGTCAGCCAGAGCGGGCGCAGATGATCGGCGAATGCGCGGGCCGAGGAAACGGGCGCGCGATCGATGCGGAAGCGGCGCGCCGCGCTCTGCTCGCCGCTCGCCGGCTCCAGCCCATGGCCGAGCTGCGTGGTGAGGCCGTCGGCGGAAATCTCGATCGAGACGGCGAAGCCGCCCGCGCCCTGGCGGCGCGCGCAATCGGCGAATTCGGCGCCGCGCAGCCCGCGCCCCGCCGAGAACAGCGACAGCGCCTCGAGAATATTGGTCTTGCCGGCGCCGTTCTCGCCGGTGAGCGCGACCAGCGGCGCCTCGATCATGCAATCGAGCGCGGCATA
Source organism: Methylosinus sp. RM1 (assembly GCF_011378635.1). Taxonomy (NCBI): domain Bacteria; kingdom Pseudomonadati; phylum Pseudomonadota; class Alphaproteobacteria; order Hyphomicrobiales; family Methylocystaceae; genus Methylosinus; species Methylosinus sp. RM1. The sequence continues at coordinate 69,388 of NZ_WOVC01000015.1, read as the reverse complement.
GGAGCGAAAATCGGCGAGCTGCAGCCGCCGCGCCATGGGGGCGAGAATGGGTGTGTCGCTCGGCGTCATGCCGCACGCTTTGCCACGGCCGGGCGCCGAGGGCCAGCGCCGAGGCCGCATCGTCGTCGTGGCGCTGTGTCCTCCGCCAATCCCGCCAACTCCGCCGCCGCGGCCGAGCCGGGTTTGATTTCCGTCCTGGCTTACGCCACTCTCCACCGCATGGATCGCAAAAGCGGCAGGCGGCGGACGCTTCTCACCTGCGTCTTGATCTTCGCTCTCGGCGCGCCGGCCCGCGCCGAGGACGATGGTCCGCGCGTATCGATCATCCGCGACGCGGAGATCGAGCAATTGTTGCGGGACTACACCGCGCCCGTGCTGAAGGCGGCGGGAATTCACAGCGAGGCCGCCAAGATCATTCTGGTCGGCGATCGCTCCTTCAACGCCTTCGTCGCCGACGGGCAGAAAATCTTCGTCAACACCGGCGCGCTGATGGAGGCGAAGACGCCCAATGAGATCATCGGCGTGCTCGCGCATGAGACCGGCCATATCGCCGGCGGCCATTTGGCGCGCGGGCGCCAGGAGCTCGCCAAGGCGACCATCCTCTCCGTCGCCGGAATGCTGGCCAGCGCCGGCGCCATGGTCGCGGCGCGCGGCGCCTTCAACCGCCGCGACGGGCAGGTGGGCATGGATTCGGCCGGCGCCGTCGGAATATTGCTCGGCCCGCAAGAGGCGGTGAAGCGCTCGCTCCTCGCCTATCAGCGCGGCGAGGAGCAGGCCGCCGACCGCATGGCGGTGCGCTTCCTCACTGCGACGCGCCAGTCGGCCAAAGGAATGCTGGAAGTGTTCAACCGCTTCGCCGGCGAATCCTTGTTCAAGACGACGGCGATCGACCCCTATCTGCAATCGCATCCGCTGCCCAACGAGCGCATCTCCAATCTCGATCAGGCGGCCAAGCAGTCGCCCTATTTCGATGTCCCGGATTCGCCGGCGCTGCAGGCCCGTCACGATCTGATGCGCGCCAAGCTCGTGGGCTTCATGGGCAATTCCGGCGAGGTGGCGCGGCGCTATCCCATCTCCGATCTATCGCTGCCGGCGCGCTACGCCCGCGTCATCGCCGATAATCGCTTCGGCCGGCTGGAGGATGCGCTGCGCGGCGCCGACGCCCTGGTCGCGGCCGATCCGAAGAACCCTTACTTCTGGGAGCTGAAGGGGCAGATTTTGCTCGAGGCCGGCCGCGCCAATCAGGCCATCGCGCCTTTGCGCAAGGCGGCCGCCATCGCCGGGCCGGGCGCGACGCCGATCCGCGTGCTGCTCGGCCATGCGCTGGTCTCGGCCGACGATCCCAAGCTGCTGAACGAGGCGGTGAGCGTGCTCGCCAACGCGACGCAGCGCGACGAGGATAGCGCCGACGCTTGGGAGTTTCTGTCCATGGCCTATTTCCGCAAGGGCGAGAACGCCAAGGCGCAGCTCGCGGCGGCCGAGGGCCTCTTCGTCGCCGGCAAATATGTCGAGGCGCGCACCCAGGCGACGCGCGCCCAGGCGCAGTTCAAGGAAGGCACGCAAGGCTGGCTGAAGGCGGACGATATATTGACCTATCGCCCGCCGGGGAGCGAGTGAGGCTAGTGCGTTTCCAGCCGAAGTGGAAGCCGGTTCGGCGTTGGAAACGTTCGAAGCAAAAGATCGTAGCGAGCGGCCTTGGCCCCGCGCGACGCTGTGATATGAGGCAGTCATGACGATCACACTGACGAATGATCAGCGCGCCTGGCTCGAGGCGCATGTGAGCCGCGGAGATTACGGCTCGATCGAGGAGGCCGTCCGGCAGCTGCTCGACGAGCGCATCGCCGAGTCCGAATTGATCGAGAACGACGATCTGGCCTGGGCGAAGCCGCTCGTCGACGAGGCCCTTGCCGAGGTCGCCGCAGGCCAGACCATTTCTCTGGACGAGCACGCGCGCCGGATCGACGCATTGCTCGGCGCCGAAACTCGAGCCAAGACGCGCTGAATGGCGCGCCTGCTGTTTTCCCGAAAGGCGCATGCCGATCTGGAACGAATCCTATCCCAGCTCGCCCGTGTCGCAGGGCTCGCGACGGCGCGGAAGTATCAAGGTCTCTTCGAGCGGCTCTATCGCCGCATCGCGGATCATCCCGAGAGCGGCAGTCCGCGCGTGGCGCTCGGAGAAGGCGTTCGGATCGCAATCGTTTCGCCCTTCGTTCTGATCTATCGATATCGCGAGGGCGAGGAGTCTGCGATCGTTCTCAGGATCATCCACGGTCGGCGCAAGATCGCGGGCGCCGATCTTCCTCGCGAATGACCAGTCTTCTTCCTGGAAGGACGATCAAGTGACCACGCTTCCTCTCGCTCTCACCCAGGGCGACCCTTCCGGCATCGGCCCGGAGCTGACGCTGAAGGCCTATGCCGCGCGCAAGGCGCGGGCTCTGCCGCCCTTCTTCGCGCTCGCCGATCCGGCGCAGCTCGCGCGGACGGCGGCGGCGCTCGGGCTCGAGATTGCGCTGCGCGAGGTCGCGCCGGAGGGGGTGGCGGCGGTTTTCGATACGGCTCTGCCGGTCGTCCCGCTCGGTCTTTCAGTTCAGGGCGCTCCCGGCGCTCCCGAGCCCGCCGACGCCGCGGCGACGATCTTCTCCATCGAGCGCGCGGTCGAGCTGGTCGCGGAGGGAAAAGCGCGTGCTCTCGTCACCAATCCGATCGCCAAAAATGTGCTCTACGCCGCCGGTTTCGCGCATCCGGGCCATACGGAGTTTCTCGCGGCGCTGGCGGAGCGGCGCTTCGGCCGCCCCTTCCGCCCGGTGATGATGCTCTATTCGGAAGAGCTCGCCGTCGTTCCGGCGACGATCCACGTCGCGCTCGCCGAGGTTCCGCGCCTGCTGACCCGCGAGTTGCTGCTGGAGACGGGCGTGATCGTCGCCGCCGATCTCTCCGCGCGCTTCGGCCTCGCTTCGCCCCGCCTCGCCTTCGCCGGCCTCAATCCCCACGCCGGCGAGAGCGGCGCCATGGGCCGCGAGGAGATCGAGGTGATCGCCCCCACCGTGGCCGAGCTGCGCGCGCGCGGGATCGACGCCACCGGCCCGCATCCGGCCGACACCATGTTCCACGCCGCCGCCCGCGCGCGCTATGACGTCGCCATCTGTCCGACGCATGATCAGGCGCTGATCCCCATAAAGACGTTGGCCTTCGATCGCGGCGTCAATGTCACGCTCGGCCTGCCCTTTGTGCGCGCATCGCCGGACCATGGCACGGCTTTCGACATCGCCGGCAAAGGCGTCGCCGAGGCGACGAGCGTCATAGAGGCGATCCGCCTCGCCGACCGCATGACGGCGCGATGATCGACGATCTGCCGCCATTGCGCGAGGTGGTCGCGCGCCATGGACTCATGGCCAGCAAGGCGCTCGGCCAGAATTTTCTTTTCGACCTCAACCTCACCGCCCGCATCGCCCGCGCCGCCGGGCCGCTCGAATGCGCCACGGTCATCGAGATCGGGCCAGGGCCGGGCGGCCTCACCCGTGCGCTGCTCGCCGAGGGGGCGGGGCGCGTCATCGCCGTGGAGCGCGATTCGCGCTGCATTCCGGCGCTGCGCGAGATCGAGGCGCGCTATCCGGGTCGGCTCGTCATCGTCGAGGGCGATGCGCTGGCGCTCGATCCGGAGGAGCTGGCGCGGCTACATGGGCTCAGCGGGCCGGCGCGGATTTGCGCCAATCTTCCCTATAATATCGCCACCGAGCTGCTGGCGCGCTGGATCGAGGCGGAGCCTTGGCCCTCGGTCTTCGACCGCTATGTGCTGATGTTCCAGCGCGAGGTCGCCGAGCGCATCGTCGCGACGCCGGCGCAGCGCGCCGATTATGGCCGTCTCGCCGTGCTCTGCGGATGGCGGACGCGCTCGCGCATTTTGTTCGACCTCTCGCCCTCGGCCTTTACGCCGCCGCCCAAGGTGACGTCCTCCGTGGTGGAGCTCATTCCCAACGCCTCACCGCTGCCTTGCGACCCGAAGCTTTTGTCGCAGGTGACGCGCGCCGCCTTCGGCCAGAGGCGCAAAATGCTGCGCCAGAGCCTGAAATCCCTACCGAAGCCGGGCCTGGATGTCCCCGCTCTATTGGCCCGCGCGGGCATAGAGGAGACGCGCCGCGCCGAGGAGATCGACATCGGCGGATTCGTCGCATTGGCGCAGGCTCTGGCTGTCCTATCTTGACTCTGCGGCGCCTATCTTCGAGGAGCGGCAGCAATGGCGAAATTCTATTTTGCGGCGGTGGAGACCGAGGAAGGCCTGCGCGCCGAGCTCAAGATCGCAACCCCTTATTCGCTGGCGGCGGATGTCTTCGATCCGAGCGAGAGCTTTGCCGATTACGAGGCGAAGCTGGACGGCGCTCTGCGCGAGCTGGAGCGTACGCGCGACGAGGCGCGCGCCTGGTTCGCCAAGCATAATGGCGGGGCGGCGGCCGGGTGAAGCGACGCGCTCCGCAAAAGCCCTGACGTCGGCCCGAGTCTCGAGGCTTAATCTCGCTCTCGAATTTCCGCTTGGCGGCGTCGTCGGACTCGATTATAAGCACCTCATACGTGGCGCGCGGCCTGTGGCCCCGCGCCGCGACTGTTTTGTGGCGCGTCTCGACGAGTTTCGGGGCTGCGATCCTCGGCTCGGTGAAACATCTCGGCTCGGTGAAGAATGGCCAATCCGTTTCAGTTCCTGCAAGAAGTGCGCTCGGAAGCGAGCAAGGTCGTGTGGCCGACCCGCCGCGAGACCTTGATCACCTCCGGCCTCGTGGTCCTCATGGTGCTGGCCGCGAGCATTTTCTTCGTCGTCGTGGATCAGGGGCTGCGACTCGCCGTGGGCATGTTGCTGCGGCTCGGCCAGTAAGGCCGAGGAATTCGCCGGCGCGCCGATCGTCGAGAGCGAAAATTTTGGAGCTTGTCGCGCCGTGAGCATGCGCTGGTATATCGTCCACGCCTATTCGAACTTCGAGAAGAAGGTCGCCGACTCCATTCGCGAGGGCGCCGCGCAGCGCAATCTCACCGATCAGTTCGAGGAGATTCTCGTGCCGACCGAGCAGGTGGTCGAGGTGCGCCGCGGCCGCAAGGTCAGCTCGGAGCGCAAATTCTTCCCCGGCTATGTGCTGGTGAAATGCGATCTCTCCGATCAGGTCTTCTCTCTCATCAAGAACACGCCGAAAGTGACCGGCTTCCTCGGCGCCGACAATAAGCCGATGCCGATCAGCGAGGCGGAGGCGATGCGCATCAAGGGGCAGGTGGCCGAGGGCGTCGAGCGTCCCAAGCCCACCATCTCCTTCGAGATCGGCGAGACGGTCCGCGTCGCCGACGGCCCCTTCGCCTCCTTCAACGGCGTGGTGGAAGAGGTCGACGACGCCCGCTCGCGGCTCAAGGTGGCGGTGTCCATCTTCGGCCGGCCGACGCCGGTGGAGCTGGAATTCGCGCAGGTGGAGAAGGTTTGAGGTTTCTGTGAATTCCCTCTCCCGCCTACGGGAGAAGGAAAAGCCGTGGCGGGCGCGCCCCTGTCGCCAGGGGGATCACGCGTCGGACCACGAACTGCAACCGGCGGCCCGGGACGCGGAAGCGTCGCGGGACCGCCTTTCGTTGGAGATGAGACATGGCGAAGAAAATCGCCGGCTACATCAAGCTGCAAGTGCCGGCGGGCGCGGCCAATCCGTCGCCGCCGATCGGTCCCGCGCTCGGTCAGCGCGGCCTCAACATCATGGAATTCTGCAAGGCGTTCAACGCCAAGACGGGCCAGATGGAGAAGGGGACGCCCATCCCCGTCATCATCACCGCCTTTCAGGACCGCTCCTTCACTTTCGAGCTGAAGCAGCCCCCGGTCTCCTACTTCCTCAAAAAGGCCGCCGGCATTCAGTCCGGCTCCAAGACGACGGGCCGCGGCTTCGTCGGCAAGGTCACGCGCGCGCAGATTCGCGAGATCGCCGAGAAGAAGATGCAGGACCTCAACACGACGTCGGTCGATTCGGCAGCGTCGATGATCGAGGGCTCCGCCCGTTCCATCGGCCTCGAAGTGGTGGGGTGAGATCATGGCCCATATCGGAAAACGCATCGCCAAGGCGCGTCAGGCCGTCGAGCGCACCAAGCTCTACCCGGTCGAGGAAGCGATCAAGCTGGTTCGCGCCAACGCCACCGCCAAATTCGACGAATCGGTCGAGATCGCCATGAATCTCGGCGTCGACCCCAAGCACGCCGACCAAATGGTGCGCGGCGTCGTCAATCTGCCGAACGGCACCGGCCGCACGCTGCGCGTCGCCGTCTTCGCCCGCGGCGCCAAGGCCGACGAGGCCAAGGCCGCCGGCGCGGACATCGTCGGCGCCGAGGATCTCGTCACCATCGTCCAGGGCGGCACGATCGAGTTCGATCGCTGCATCGCCACGCCGGAGCTGATGCCGCTCGTCGGCCGTCTCGGCAAGGTGCTCGGTCCGCGCGGCCTGATGCCGAACCCCAAGGTCGGCACGGTGACGATGGATGTCGCCGGCGCGGTGAAGGCCTCCAAGGGCGGCGCGGTCGAGTTCCGCGTCGAGAAGGCCGGCATCGTGCAGGGCACGGTGGGCAAGACCTCCTTCGAGGAGGGCGCGCTCGCCGAGAACATCCGCGCGTTCGTGGATGCGGTGGCCAAGGCCAAGCCGACCGGCTCCAAGGGCACCTATATCCAGCGCGTGGCGCTGAGCTCCACCCAGGGGCCCGGCGTCAAGGTGGATGTGGCGACGCTCGGCGCGACGCAGGGCTGATGTGAGGCGGCGGCCGCTGGGCCGCCGCTCTCCGACTGTTCGCGCAAGATCATCGACGCGAGGAATCAATCGTCTTCTCGTGTCGAACCTTTCGGGGTCGCGCCCCCCTCATAGATCGTGAGATGGGGCCTCCTCGGCAGATCCCGCATCGGCGTCCAGGGCGCAATCGGCGACATCAGAGCCGTTTCCTCTCCGAGCACGCGCAGCGATACGATGTGCAGCGCCTCGACCGGAGTCCGCCCGAGCCATAGTGGCCGCTCTCCGGGCGCCAGAGAGCCCAGCACGCGGGCGTGCGTTTTCCCGAAAAACCGGACCGGCAGGAGCAGGAGCTCGAAATCCGCGATTTCGATCCCTCCCACCAGATAGCCCCGCGCCCCGGCGATGACCGGCGTCGCATCGTCCGTGACGATGCGAAGGATCGTCCTCACATCCTCGCGTCCCGCCTCGCTCCAAATTCCGAGGAATGATCGGCTCGGCCGCTCTGGGGGCCAAAAGGCGCCGACGCGCGCTCCGCAGAGCTTGGCCGGAACGAAATAGCTCAGCTCCGTTTCGATGACGAATGCGTCGGAAAGAGTCTGAAACGTGTTCGCCAGATCCATTTCGTGGCAATCGGGGGCCGCGCGCTCCCCTTTGAAGCCCCGCCAATAATCGTACAATATTCGATTGGCTGGATGTCTCATGCCCGCATTCCGCCCTCCAGCGACGCTCCCGGCCCGTTCAAGTCGCCGCCGAGGCTGTGTTTTCGAATCGCGGCGCATGGCTGTCCGCGACGAACCGTCCGCACGACGGTCAATTTTCTGAGAATCTAGAGATAGCGAATAGAGACGTTCGACACGCCGATCCCCGGATGAACATCCCGGTCGACGAGCTTCGACAATTCGAATGATCGAACGCTTGCTTTCATCAAATGATCAGCCGGGAGTTTTAAGGTAAACAGACCGTGTTTTTTCCGTTATGATCTCGCTCCAGAGCGACCATCTGAATTTCGGGATAAAAAATGTTCGATGAAGCTGGCGCCGAACGGCGTGAGATCGACCGAAGGGGGCTCGATGGGCGTGGCGCCCGTCTCGAACTCCTGTCTCAGGGATTTTGCCGGGCTCTGGGTCATTCGATCATCGCTCTCGTCATCGCTTTCGGTTTCGTGAAAATCGCCTATGTCGAAGCTCGAGCTATCATCTGGGCGCGCCGCGGCTTTTTCAGGGCTGGAGCCGAGGCGTGGCGAAGGTCTGGAGCAGGGACGGGGGCCAAATTTTTGCTTGGCAAACGCATTAGCCCCCTTTAATAAGGCCTTTCCGGGGTCGGCCAGCGTTCGCGACCCCCTTTTCAGATATCAGCTTCCGTCGAACCCGATCCCTCGATGTGGGAAAGGGCGAGACGGTGGATAGGCCGGCGGACCCGGGGGAGATTCCTCGCGTCCCGTCCGGCCATGTCCTGTCCGAGACTGCCGGCGCCCGACCGAGGATCGCACCGAGGGACGGCTCAATCAGCTCGCGGACCGGCGGATCCCTCCGCCCCCGACGAGCGGCCTGCATAGACGGGGAAGACCGGAATTGTAGGGCCGGCGCGGCGCTTTTCAAAGCTCGCGCGCGGTCTTTCGAATTTGGTTGGCGCCCCTCTGATCCGAGGCGAGGCCGTTTCGGCCGACGCCGAGGGGACAGGATCTACGGCGCCGTCGTTCCGCCGCTGCCGCGGCGATGCGACGGCTCATCGCAGCGGCGGGGTTCGCCCCGCTCGAGGAGAGAGCAACCGTGGACAGAGCGGAGAAAAAGCAAGCCGTTGCGGCGCTGAACGAGGTCTTTGCGAAGACCCCGGTCGTCGTCGTGGCGCATTACTCCGGCCTGACCGTCGCCCAGATGCAGAAGCTGCGCAAGCAGGCTCGTGAATCTGGCGCTTCCGTTCAGGTCGCCAAGAACCGCCTCGCCAAAATCGCTCTCGACGGCACGAGCGTCGCCTCCATCGGCCCCCTTCTCAAGGGGCCGACCCTGATCGCCTATTCGGACGATCCGGTGGCGGCGCCCAAGGTGGCCGCAGCCTTCGCCAAGGATCACGACAAATTCGTCATCCTCGGCGGCGCGCTCGGCGCCCAAGCCCTCGACCCCGACGGTGTGAAGTCGCTCGCGACTCTGCCGTCGCTCGACGAACTGCGCGCGAAGCTCGTGGGCCTCATCCAGGCGCCCGCGACCAAAATCGCGCAGCTCACGACCGCACCGGCCGCAAAGCTGGCGCGCGTGGTCCAGGCCTATGCCGACAAAGACGCGAACGCGGCCTGATAGGCGGCTCGTATCCAACCAACCGAACCGAATTCGAAGGACTGAAACATCATGGCTAATCTCGAAAAGATCGTCGAAGACCTGTCGAGCCTGACCGTGCTCGAGGCCGCCGAGCTGGCGAAGCTCCTCGAGGAGAAGTGGGGCGTCTCCGCCGCCGCCGCCGTCGCGGTGGCCGCCGCTCCGGGCGCCGCCGCCGCCGCCGCTCCGGTAGAGGAGAAGACCGAGTTCAACGTCATTCTGGCCGCCGCCGGCGACAAGAAGATCGAGGTCATCAAGGAGGTCCGCGCGATCACCGGCCTCGGCCTCAAGGAGGCCAAGGATCTGGTCGAGGGCGCTCCCAAGCCGGTCAAGGAAGGCGCTTCCAAGGAAGAGGCCGAGAAGATCAAGGCCGCTCTCGAAAAGGTCGGCGCCAAGGTCGAGCTCAAGTAAGACGAGAATCGCCCCTCTCCCGCTTCACGGCGGGAGAGGGTTTTCCGCACTGATGACCAGGAGCGAATGGCGAATAGCGAATAGCGAATAGACAGGCCCTCTATTCGCTATTCGCAACTCGCTATTCGCTTTCAATAAGAGGATCGAGAGGCGACATGGCTCAGACTTCGGCGCAAACTTTCTCCGGTCGCAAGCGTGTCCGCAAATTTTTCGGCCATATCCGCGAAGCCGCGGAAATGCCCAATCTGATCGAAGTTCAAAAGGCCTCCTACGATCAGTTCCTTCTCGTCGACGAGCCCGCCGGAGGGCGCCCCGACGAGGGTCTGCAGTCGGTTTTCAAATCCGTCTTCCCGATTTCCGATTTCTCTCAGGTCGCTCTGCTGGAATTCGTCCGCTACGAGTTCGAGCCGCCGAAATACGACGTCGACGAGTGCCGCCAGCGCGGAATGACCTTCGCCGCGCCGCTCAAGGTGACGCTGCGCCTCATCGTGTTCGATGTCGATCCCGACACGCAGGCGAAGTCGGTCAAGGACATCAAGGAGCAGGACGTCTATATGGGCGACATGCCCTTCATGACGGCGAACGGCACCTTCATCGTCAATGGCACGGAGCGCGTCATCGTCTCGCAGATGCACCGCTCGCCGGGCGTCTTCTTCGATCACGACAAGGGCAAGAGCCACTCTTCCGGCAAGCTGCTGTTCGCGGCCCGCATCATTCCCTATCGCGGCTCCTGGCTCGACATAGAGTTCGACGCCAAGGACATCGTCTATGCGCGCATCGACCGTCGCCGTAAGATTCCGGTGACGTCGCTGCTGTTCGCGCTCGGCATGGACGGCGAAGAGATTCTCTCCACCTTCTACAAGACCATCACCTTCGGGGCCGACGGCGACAGCTGGCGCCAGCCCTTCGATCCCGAGCGGCTGAAGGGCGTGAAGGCCGTCAACGACATCGTCGACGCCGATACGGGCGAAGTGATCGTCGAGGCGGGCAAGAAGCTGACCGCGCGCGCCGCCCGCCAGCTCGCCGAAAAGGGCGTGAAGGCGATCAAAATCCAGCCCGAGGACCTCTATGGGCAATTCCTCGCGCAGGATCTCTATGATCCGTCGACGGGCGAGATTTTCGCCGAGGCCGGCGACGAGATCACGGTGAAGTCGTTGCCGCTGCTGGTCGAGAAGGGCTTCGACGAGCTGCCGGTGCTCGACATCGATCACATCAACATCGGTCCCTATATTCGCAACACGCTGGCGGTCGACAAGAACTCGTCGCGCGAGGAAGCGCTGTTCGACATCTACCGCGTCATGCGTCCGGGCGAGCCGCCGACGATGGATACGGCGGAGGCGATGTTCTATTCGCTGTTCTTCGATCCCGAGCGCTATGACCTCTCGGCTGTCGGCCGCGTGAAAATGAACATGCGTCTCGACCTCGACGCGCCGGACACGATGCGCGTGCTGCGCAAGGACGACATCGTCGCCGTGGTGCGCGCGCTCGTCGATCTGCGCGACGGCCGCGGCGAGATCGACGATATCGACCATCTCGGCAATCGCCGCGTCCGCAGCGTCGGCGAGCTGATGGAGAATCAGTATCGTCTCGGCCTCCTGCGCATGGAGCGCGCGATCAAGGAGCGCATGTCCTCGGTCGACATCGACACGGTGATGCCGCAGGACCTCATCAACGCCAAGCCGGCGGCGGCGGCGGTGCGCGAGTTCTTCGGCTCGTCGCAGCTCTCGCAATTCATGGACCAGACCAATCCGCTGTCGGAGATCACCCATAAGCGCCGTCTCTCGGCGCTCGGACCGGGCGGTCTGACGCGCGAGCGCGCCGGCTTCGAGGTGCGCGACGTGCATCCGACGCATTACGGCCGTATCTGTCCGATCGAGACGCCGGAAGGTCCGAACATCGGCCTCATCAATTCGCTCGCCACCTTCGCGCGCGTGAACAAATACGGCTTCATCGAAGGCCCGTATCGCCGCGTGCGCGACGGCAAGGTGACGGATGAGGTCGCCTATCTCTCCGCCATGGAGGAGCAGAAATATCACGTCGCCCAGGCCAACGCCCCGGTCGATGCGGAAGGCAATCTCACCGAGGATCTGGTGCTGTGCCGCCACGCCGGCGATGTCGTGCTCGTCCCGCGCGAGCGCGTCGACGCCATGGACGTGTCGCCCAAGCAGCTCGTCTCGGTCGCCGCGGCGCTCATTCCCTTCTTGGAGAATGACGACGCCAACCGCGCGCTGATGGGCTCCAACATGCAGCGCCAGGCCGTGCCGCTGGTCAAGGCGGACGCGCCGCTCGTCGGCACCGGCATGGAGCCGATCGTCGCCGCCGACTCGGGCGCCGCCATCGCCGCGCGCCGCGCCGGCGTCGTCGATCAGATCGATGCGACGCGCGTCGTCATTCGCGCGACAGAAGAGCAGGACCCGACCAAGCCGGGCGTCGACATTTATCGTCTGATGAAGTTCCAGCGCTCGAACCAGTCGACCTGCATCAATCAGAAGCCGCTGGTGAAGGTCGGCGACTATGTGAAGAAGGGCGACATCATCGCCGACGGTCCTTCGACCGATCTCGGCGATCTGGCGCTCGGCCGCAATGTGCTCGTCGCCTTCATGCCGTGGAACGGCTACAATTTCGAAGACTCGATCCTTCTCAACGAGCGCATCGTCAAGGACGACGTCTTCACCTCGATTCACATCGACGAATTCGAGGTGATGGCGCGCGACACCAAGCTCGGCCCGGAGGAGATCACCCGCGACATTCCCAACGTCTCGGAAGAGACGCTGAAGAATCTCGACGAGGCGGGCATCGTCTATATCGGCGCGGAAGTGCAGGCGGGCGATATTCTCGTCGGCAAGATCACGCCCAAGGGCGAAAGCCCGATGACGCCGGAGGAAAAGCTCCTGCGCGCCATCTTCGGCGAAAAGGCCTCGGACGTTCGCGACACGTCTCTGCGCGTGCCGCCGGGCGTGCAGGGCACGATCGTCGAAGTGCGCGTGTTCAACCGCCACGGCGTCGAGAAGGACGAGCGCGCCCAGGCGATCGAGCGCGAGGAGATCGAGCGTCTCGCCAAGGACCGCGACGACGAGCTCGCCATTCTCGACCGCAATACCTACGCGCGTCTTTTCGAGATGCTGGTCGGCAAAATGGCGGTCGCCGGTCCGAAGACGCTCAAGAAGGACCAGCCGCTGACCTTGGCGCTCCTCGACGAATTTCCCCGCTCGCAATGGTGGACGATCGTCGTCGACGACGACAATCTGATGAGCGGCATCGAGGCCGTGCGCAAGCAATACGACGAGTCGAAGAAGGGTCTCGAGAACCGCTTCCTCGACAAGGTCGAGAAGCTGCAGCGCGGCGACGAGCTGCCGCCCGGCGTGATGAAGATGGTCAAGGTCTTCGTCGCGGTGAAGCGCAAGATCCAGCCCGGCGACAAAATGGCCGGCCGCCACGGCAACAAGGGCGTGGTCTCGCGCATCGTGCCGCAGGAGGACATGCCCTTCCTCGAGGACGGCCAGCCTGTCGACATCGTGCTGAACCCGCTCGGCGTGCCGAGCCGCATGAATGTCGGGCAGATTCTCGAGACGCATCTCGGCTGGGCCTGCGCCGGCCTCGGCAAGCAGGTTGGCGCCGCCGTCGACGCCTATATGCGCAGCAAGGACCGCAAGCCGCTCGAGGACAAGCTCGTCGACATCTATGGTCCCAACGAGTCGCTGCAGAGCCTCGACGAGCCGACCCTGGTGGAAGTCGCCAAGAATCTGCGCCGCGGCGTGCCGATCGCGACGCCGGTGTTCGACGGCGCGCGCGAGAAGGACATTGTCGAAATGCTGACGCGGGCAGGGCTCTCCTCCTCCGGTCAGGTCACGCTGTTCGACGGCCGCACGGGCGAGCCCTTCGATCGCAAGGTGACGGTCGGCTACATCTATATGCTGAAGCTGCATCATCTCGTCGACGACAAGATCCATGCGCGCTCGATCGGCCCCTATTCGCTGGTCACGCAGCAGCCGCTGGGCGGCAAGGCCCAATTCGGCGGACAGCGTTTCGGCGAGATGGAGGTGTGGGCGCTCGAGGCCTATGGCGCGGCCTATACGCTGCAGGAGATGCTGACGGTGAAATCCGACGACGTCGCCGGCCGCACCAAGGTCTATGAGTCGATCGTGCGCGGCGACGACACTTTCGAGTCGGGCATTCCCGAGAGCTTCAACGTGCTCATCAAGGAAATGCGCTCGCTGGCGCTCAACGTCGAGCTCACCTCCGCCGAGCCCGAGGAGGGCGAGGAGACGCCGCCCGCCGAGACCACGGCCGAGGCGGCCGAATAGAGCCGCCGCTCTTCCTTCTCCCGCTCTGCGGGAGAAGGTGGCCCCGCGGAGCGGGGTCGGATGAGGGCCGCCGCGGATCGCGCGAGCCCTTGGAGCCCTCACCCGACCCGACTGACGTCGGGCCACCCTCTCCCACAAGTGGGAGAGGGGATGCGCACATGAGATTTATGGACGTAGCGGAGAGACATCGCGAGGCGAGCGCGCTTCATCCGTTCTGCGTCTCTAGGAGAAGACCATGAATCAGCAAGAGGTCATGAATCTCTTCAATCCGGTCGTTCAGCCGCAGGCGTTCGATCAGATTCAGATTTCGATCGCGAGCCCGGAGAAAATCCTCTCCTGGTCGTTCGGCGAGATCAAAAAGCCGGAGACGATCAACTACCGCACCTTCAAGCCGGAGCGCGACGGCCTGTTCTGCGCCCGCATCTTCGGCCCGATCAAGGATTACGAGTGCTTGTGCGGCAAGTACAAGCGCATGAAATACAAGGGCGTCATCTGCGAGAAATGCGGCGTCGAGGTCACGCTCGCGCGCGTTCGCCGCGACCGCATGGGCCATATTTCGCTGGCCGCCCCGGTCGCGCATATCTGGTTCTTGAAGTCGCTGCCCTCGCGCATCGGCCTTCTGCTCGACATGACGCTGAAGGATTTGGAGCGCATCCTCTACTTCGAGAGCTATATCGTCATCGATGCGGGCCTGACGCCCCTGAAGGAGCGCCAGCTCCTCACCGAGGACGAATATCTGCGCGCCCAGGACGAATATGGGCAGGATCACTTCACCGCCATGATCGGCGCCGAGGCGATCCGCAAGATTCTCGAGTCGATGGACCTCGAGGGCATCGCCGCGCGCCTGCGCACGGAGATCGCCGAGGCGACGACCGAGCTCAAGCCCAAGAAGCTCGCCAAGCGGTTGAAGATCATCGAGGCCTTCATCCAGTCCGGCAATAAGCCGGAGTGGATGATCCTGAAAGAGATCCCCGTCATTCCGCCGGACCTGCGCCCGCTGGTTCCGCTCGACGGCGGCCGTTTCGCGACCTCCGATCTCAATGATCTCTATCGCCGCGTCATCAACCGCAACAATCGTCTGAAGCGGCTGATCGAGCTGCGCGCGCCGGACATCATCATCCGCAACGAGAAGCGCATGTTGCAGGAGGCCGTCGACGCTCTGTTCGACAATGGCCGTCGCGGCCGCGTGATCACAGGCGCCAATAAGAGGCCTTTGAAGTCGCTCGCCGACATGCTGAAAGGCAAGCAGGGCCGCTTCCGTCAGAATCTGCTCGGCAAGCGCGTCGATTATTCCGGCCGCTCGGTCATCGTCGTGGGCCCGGAGCTCAAGCTCCATCAATGCGGCCTGCCCAAGAAGATGGCGCTCGAGCTGTTCAAGCCGTTCATCTATTCGCGCCTCGATGCGAAGGGCCACTCGGCTACGGTGAAACAGGCCAAGAAGCTGGTCGAGAAAGAGAAGCCGGAGGTTTGGGATATCCTCGACGAGGTGATCCGCGAGCATCCGGTGCTGCTCAATCGCGCGCCGACGCTCCACCGCCTCGGCATTCAGGCCTTCGAGCCGGTGCTGATCGAAGGCAAGGCGATCCAGCTGCATCCCCTCGTCTGCGCCGCTTTCAACGCCGACTTCGACGGCGACCAGATGGCCGTGCATGTCCCGCTGTCGCTGGAAGCGCAGCTCGAGGCGCGCGTGCTGATGATGTCGACGAACAACATTCTGCATCCGGCCAATGGTCAGCCGATCATCGTGCCGTCGCAGGACATTGTTCTCGGCCTCTATTATCTGTCGCTGGAGCGCGACGGCGAACCGGGCCAGGGCATGATGTTCGCCGACCAGGGCGAGATCGAACATGCGCTCGCCGCCAAGTCGATCACGCTGCAGACCAAGATCAAAGGCCGAGCCTGGACCTATGACGAGAAGGGCCAGCGCGTGTCGAAAATCTTCGACACCACGCCCGGCCGCCTGATCCTCGGCCAGCTCTTGCCGCGCAATCCCAAGATTCCCTTCGACGCAGCCAACAGACTGATGACGAAGAAGGAAATCTCCAACATGATCGACACCGTCTACCGCAATTGCGGTCAGAAGGAGACGGTCATCTTCTGCGATCGCATCATGGCGCTCGGCTTCCGCGAAGCGTTCAAGGCGGGCATCTCCTTCGGCAAGGACGACATGGTCGTGCCGGAGACGAAGGAGCGTATCATCGAAGAGACGCGCAGCGCCACCAAGGAATATGAGCAGCAGTACAACGACGGCCTCATCACCCAGGGCGAGAAATACAATAAGGTCGTCGACGCCTGGATGAAGTGCTCGGAGAAGCTCGCCGAGGAGATGATGATCCGCATCTCCACCGTCCGCAAGGACGAGCATGGCCGCGATCTGCCGATCAACTCGATCTACATGATGTCGCACTCGGGCGCGCGCGGCTCGCCCGCCCAGATGAAGCAGCTCGCGGCGATGCGCGGCCTCATGACCAAGCCCTCGGGCGAGATCATCGAGACGCCGATCATCTCGAACTTCAAAGAAGGCCTCACCGTTCTCGAATACTTCAACTCCACCCACGGCTCGCGCAAGGGCCTGTCGGACACGGCGTTGAAGACCGCGAACTCGGGCTATCTCACGCGTCGTCTCGTCGACGTGGCGCAGGATTCGATCATCACCACGGTCGATTGCGGCACTGAGAAGGGCATTCGCATGAGGGCGATCATCGACGCCGGACAGGTTGTCGCCTCGCTCGCCTCGCGCATTCTCGGCCGCACGGCGGCGGAGGATCTGCGCGATCAGCAGGGCAAGATCATCGTCCCCAATGGCGAGATGATTCAGGAATGGCATATCGAGCCGATCAACGCCGCCGGCATTCAGGAGGTGAAGATCCGCTCGGTGCTGACCTGCGAGTCGAAGAACGGCGTCTGCGCCAAATGCTACGGGCGCGATCTCGCCCGCGGCACGCCCGTCAATATGGGCGAGGCGGTCGGCGTCATCGCGGCGCAGTCGATCGGCGAGCCGGGCACGCAGCTCACCATGCGCACCTTCCACATCGGCGGCGCGGCGCAGCTCGCGGACCAGTCCTTCATCGAGTCCAACTTCGAAGGCACGGTGCATATCCGCAACCGCCATGTGGCGCGCAACTCGGATGGCGATCTCATCGTGATGGCGCGCAACGTGGCCGCGGTGATCGTCGGGCCGGATGGCGTCGAGCGCGCCGTCAACCGCATCCAATATGGCGCGCGGCTGAAGGTGGACGAAGGCGACAAGATCAAGCGCGGCGACCGCATCGCGGAATGGGACCCCTATACGCGTCCCATCGTCAGCGAGGTGGACGGCGCCATCGGCTTCGAGGATCTCGTCGAAGGCCAGTCGGTGTCGGAAACGGCCGACGAATCGACGGGCATCACCAAGCGCGTCGTCATGGATTGGCGTCTCAACACGCGCTCGGCGAGCCTCAAGCCGGCAATCGTCATCAAGGGCGCGGACGGCAAGGTCATCAAGCTGCAGCGCGGCGGCGACGCCCGCTACACGCTGCCGGTCGACTCGATCATCGCGGTCGAGCCGGGCGGGCAGATCAAAGCCGGCGACATTGTCGCGCGTATCTCGCTCGAAAGCGCCAAGACCCGCGACATCACCGGCGGTCTGCCGCGCGTCGCCGAGTTGTTCGAGGCGCGCCGTCCGAAGGATCACGCGATCATCGCGGAGATCTCCGGCACGGTGCAATTCGGCCGCGACTATAAGAACAAGCAGCGCCTCTCCATCGTCCCGCACGAGGAGGGCGCGGAGCCGGTCGAATATCTGATCCCCAAGGGCAAGCACATCCATCTTCAGGACGGCGACGTCGTGGAGAAGGGCGACTATATCGTCGACGGCAATCCGGCGCCGCACGACATTCTGGCGATCAAGGGCGTGGAGGAGCTGGCGGCTTACCTCGTCAACGAGATCCAGGAGGTCTACCGGCTGCAGGGCGTCAACATCAATGACAAGCACATCGAAGTGATCGTGCGTCAGATGTTGCAGAAGGTCGATATCGTCGACGCCGGCGACACCGGCTTCCTCGATGGCGAGCAGGTCGATCTCACCGAGCTCGAGGAGGCCAACGCCAAGGCGCTCGAGGAGGGCGGCAAGCCGGCCCATGGCACGCCGGTTCTGCTCGGCATCACCAAGGCCTCGCTGCAGACGCGCTCCTTCTTCTCGGCGGCCTCCTTCCAGGAGACCACGCGCGTGCTCACCGAGGCGGCGGTCAATGGCAAGGTCGATCCGCTGGTCGGTCTCAAGGAGAATGTCATCGTCGGCCGGCTGATCCCGGCGGGCACGGGCGCCGCCATGGCGAAATTCCGTGGCATCGCCACCGGCCGCGACGATCTCATCATCACGCAGCGCGCCGCGGAAGCCGAGACGCGCCCGACGCCGCCGCGCCTGCCGCCCGCCGCGGCGGAGTGAGGCGATAGCGATTCTCCCTCTCCTCCACAGCGGGGAGAGGGAGCCGCGCATAATGAAAAAGGCCGCCAGCGGCTGGCGGCCTTTTTCATTATGCGGTATCTGGGATGTTGTTCGATCTGCGAAAACCGCGGGCGCCCGCATCAGACCCGGCTTCGCCAAGCCGCCTTCTCCAGCGCGCGGGAGAAGAATTCGCAGGCCTACCGCTTTTTCTTGCCGCCGGTTTCCGCCGTTTTTTTGAAGCCGATGGCCAGCTGTGTGCCGAGCGCGAGAGCGCGCGCCTCGGTCACGCGCAGGGCGCAATAGCCGAAATCCGCCTCCTGAACATAGGAGCGGCAGATCTCTTCGCGACGCGCGGAAAAGCCGGCCTGTTCGCGCACCAGCTCCTTGCGCTGCGCCTTGTCGGATTTGATCCGATCATAGAGCGCCTTGAAATCATTGCGCACGGTCTGCTCGATGCGGGCGCGCATCGTCAGCATCTCCTCGGCGCGCTTGGGATCGAATTCATCCGCGCCCATTCCCCAGAGTCCATTGGGGTCGGCGCGGCAATCGGCCTGTTTCAGCTCGCAGGCCTTGCCGTCGGAGCTGACCAGAATCGCCCCGTCCAGCGCGTCGAAACCGAAGGGGCAGGCGGGAAACGCCACCTCATAGCGCCGCAGCCCGCTCGTCGTCTCCCGCGGCGTGAGCGGTAGGGGCTCGGAAACCTCGATGCGGCAGGTCTCGCCGGAGCGCGTCAGCCGATCGCCGACGAGCGAGAGCCGCGCCACTTCCAGCGCGCCGCCGCCACGGCGCTGCAATTCGATCGAGCCGCGCGCGTCGCCGTCCTGGTGGAGGACGTGTCCGACGATCGTCTCCTCGCTCGGCAATTTGGGCGCGACGGGCGCGACCGCGGCGCGCGGCTTGGGCTTCGAGCCCTCCGCCGGCGCCGCCACGGCGCCGGCCGGCGCAGGCGCGACGGCGCCCGGCAGCGCCATTTGCGCGCGCGCGCCGGTCGATGCGGCGAAAGCCGATAGAAGCGCCGCGCCGGATAGAATCGCGCGGATGGACGGTCTGGACATGAAAGCAACAAAGACTGAAAGACGCGGCCTCGGCAAGTGCGGATCGAGGCCCCGTCCGAGGCGGGTCAGCGCGGCGCCAGCACCATGATCATCTGGCGGCCTTCCATCGAGGGCTCGAGCTCGACCTTGGCGATGGTGGCCGTCTCCGCCTTCACGCGGGTCATCAGGCGATAGCCGATGTCCTGGTGGGCGATCTCACGACCGCGAAAACGCAATGTGACCTTGACCTTGTCGCCCTCTTCGAAGAAGCGCTGCACGGCCTTCATCTTCACGTCATAGTCGTGCTCGTCGATGCCCGGGCGGAGCTTGATCTCCTTGACCTCGACGATCTTCTGCTTCTTGCGGGCCTCGGCGGCCTTTTTCTGTTCGAGAAAACGAAATTTTCCGTAATCGAGAATTTTGCAGACCGGCGGCTCGGAGTTGGGCGCGATCTCGACGAGATCGAGCGCAGCCGTCTCCGCCAGAGAGAGGGCGTCGAGCAGAGGAACCACGCCGTGGTTCTTGCCTTCCGAGTCGATCAGTTGCACCTCGCGCGCGCGAATCTCCCGGTTGATGCGCGGACCTTCCTTCTGTGGGGCCGCGGTGCTCTTCATTGGACGGCGAATGGATATTCTCCCTTCAGGATGAATCGGTCGTCTTCCGATCCTATCCGATTCGCGAGAGAAAGCGGCAAAAGCCGTCTTTTCCCCCGGGAGACCCGGTGGATGGCCGACGCCGAAAGAATCTCACTCTCCTCGGCGAAGTCAACCGCCGATATCGAACAATTCTGGGCGAGGGGCTGAAATTCGCGCTCAGCCGCAATCGGCGAAGGCGGGGCAGGAGGCTCTGCAGCCGCCGCCGCCGAGGGCGGCGCAGGCGGGCTCGGCCTCGCCGCCGCTCGCCGGCTTCGCGATCAGCGAGAGCTGGCGCGTCAATTCGACGCTTCCGCAGGCCGGACAGGCGGGAGTGTCGTCCGAGCGCACCAAGGTCTCGAATTCTTTATCGCAGGAATTGCAGCTATAGGCGTAGAGCGGCATCGCAATCCTCGTCGCCGGAACAGGTTTCGCGATACATGCGCTCGCGCCCGCGCCATTGCAAGCCGTGGCTCCTGCTCACGCGCCGCCGCCGGCGAGGCGCAGCGCATAGGCGCGAACATCCTTCGGCCACCCGGCCATTTGCGCCTCGAAGCGCGCGGCGTCCCCGGCGAAGAGCGCGCGCAGCGCCTCCTCATAGCCCGGCAGATTTCCGGCGACGTTGGAAAGGAAGCGATAGGCGGCCTCGCGCGCCGCGCGCGTGCGGTCGTCCGCCCCGCTCTCGCGCCGGGCGTTGTCGACGAGCCGGCGCAGCGTCGCCGAAGCGCCGCCGGGCTGGGTGGCGAGCCAGTCCCAATGGCGCGGCAGTAGCGTGACCTCGCGCGCGACGACGCCGAGCCTGGGCCGTCCGCGTCCGCGCGCGCTCTCGTCGCCCGTCTCCGGCTCGGCGGTTCCGCTTTGCGGCTTGCCGCTGGCGGCGGGGGAAGCGGCGAGCCGCGCGATGATCGCGGCCTTTCCGCCGCGCAGATCGAGATCGACGATCTCGCCCGTCGCATCGTCGAAAGTGAGAATATGGCCGTCGGCGGCGTCGGCGCTCTCGACCGCGAGAGCGACCTCCACCAAAGGGCCCGCGGCCAGCATTCGGCCCTCGGCGAAAGCGGCGCAGGGCCGCGACAGACGGGAGAGGAGATCATTTTCCATGCGCTATTTATACCCATTAAAAATTACGCAAGTCAATAATACCCGGAATAAATAATCGGCAAGCCGCAAGGGCGCGCGGCCCTATCTTTCTCGACGGGTCCTTTTGGGACCGCCACGGAGACCGTCCGATGATTCGCCGGATCGCCCTTTGCCTCTGCCTCTGCTCGACGCCGATCCTCGACGCCGGCGCGGAGCCCTCGCCGGAGGCCGAGACCCGCCGAATAGAGGCGGATCTGAGCCGCATCCATATGCCGGAAGGCTTCGCCATCTCGCTTTATGCGCTGGTTCCACATGCGCGCACGCTCGCTGTCGGACGGCGCGGCGCCGCCATTTTCGTCGGCACGGATGCGAACCGCATTCATGTGCTGACGCCGGGCGGGGAGGGCGCCGCTTCGGTCGATGTTTTCGCCCCCGACGCGCCTTTCGTCATTCCGCATGGGCTCTGCTTCGACGCGGAGGGAAGCCTCTTCGTCGTCGAGCAGAATCGCATTTCGAGCTTCCCCGCGGCGGAGACAGACTGGCGCCGGCTCGCCTGGAAAGACGCGCGCGGCCTCGCGCCGCAGGGCGGGCTCATCCCCGCCGCCGAGCAGAGCGCCAATCACACGACGCGCGTCTGCCGCATCGGGCCGGACGGCAAGCTCTATGTGTCGCTCGGCCAGCCCTACAATGTCACGCCGCGCGACAAGCTCGAGCTCTTCGACAAAATCGGCATGGGCGGAATCATCCGCATGAATCGCGACGGCTCCGGCCGCGAGGTTTTTGCGCGCGGCATTCGCAATTCTGTCGGCATGGATTTCGATCCTTCGGATGGGACGCTCTGGTTCACCGACAATCAGGTGGATAGCATGGGCGACGACACGCCGCCGGGCGAATTGAATCGCGCGACGCGGCCGGGATTGCATTTCGGCTTTCCCTGGTATGGCGGCGGCCATGTGCGCACGAATGAATATGCGCGCGATGCGCCGCCGCAGGGCGTCGTCTTTCCGGAGGTGGAGGAGGCGCCGCACGCCGCCGATCTCGGCATGACCTTCTATCGCGGCTCGACCTTCCCGCCCTATTATCGCGGCGGAATTTTCTCGGCGCAGCACGGCTCCTGGGACCGGACGATGCCGGTCGGCGCGCGCGTGATGTTCACCCGCGTCGGCCCGGAGGGAAAGCGCGGCGTCAGCGAGCCTTTCGCGGAAGGCTGGAACGATGGCGATCCGCAATATCTCGGCCGGCCCGTGGATGTGGCGGAGCTGCCGGACGGCTCGCTGCTGGTGGCGGACGACCAGAATGGGGCGGTCTATCGAATCGTTTATAAGGCGCCGTGACGAATGATCTTTTGTATTGACATTATCCACACACGGGCTTTTCAATAGGCTGATCGTCAGAGGAGAGTCGAATGCCGACCGAGGCGTCGAAACGGCCGGCGGCGCCGGCCAGAGAGCGTCACGACTCCACAGTGAATGTGCGCATGTCGACGACGACGCGCAATCTGATCGACACCGCCGCCTCGCTCCTCGGCAAGACGCGCAGCGAGTTCATCACGGAAAGCGCTCGAAACCACGCCGTCGACATATTGCTCGATCAGCGCCTGTTCGTGCTCGATGAAAAAGATTTCACGGAATTCGAGGCGGTGCTGGATCGGCCGCCGCCGCCCAATGACGAGCTGCGAGCGCTGCTGAAGAAGAAGCCTCTGTGGGAGAGGTAGAGCGCGGGGCGATATTTCATGCGCCCGCGCGGCTCGATCCGACCAAGCATGACTTTCGGACCTTCGACTGCGGCAAGCCTCGGCTGAACGAATGGCTGAAGCAGCACGCGGCCGCGAGCGAAGGACGTAGCGCGAGAACCTATGTCGCCTGCGAGGGCGACAAGGTCATCGGCTATTACTGCATCTCCGCGGGCGCGATCGAGCGTGCGGCGATTCCTTCCAAGGTCAGGAAGCATGGCCTTCCCGATCCGATCCCGGTGAGCATCATCGGCAGGCTGGCGCGGGATGTCGGCCATGCCGGCAAGGGTCTCGGGGCCGATCTGCTCGCCGATGCGCTGAAGCGAATATTGTCCGCTTCGCAGACGATCGGCGTGAGAGGCGTGGTCGTTCACGCGCTCGATGAAGAATCGGTCCCTTTCTATACGAGGCGCGGGTTTCTTCCCTGCAAGCTCGGCGAGCGGACGTTTTTTATGCCGATCGAAACGATCGAGAGCGCTCTGTGAGTCCGCGCCCAAGTCGGCGCGAAATAAGTCGGCGCGAAATCACAGAGGCATCGCCAAGGCGGCCGCGAGCGCGTCTCTCATTTCTCTCATTGATCGCCGTCGAAGCCGAAGGCGAGCTCGGGAAGATCGAGCGCCGCCACGATCTGCTGGAAACGCGCATTGGCGCTCGTATTCTTCAGCAACAGCAGATCGATCGCCGCGAATGCGTCGCGGCGCTCCAGCCAGACATCCACCGCGCTTCCCGACAATGCCGCGCCGAGCGGCGCGGCATAGAGGGTCCAGAACAGCTTCTGACGTTCGCGCGGGTCCTGCGTGGTGATTTCCTCGCGCGCTCGCGCGATCGTCTCCGCCAATCGGCTCGCCGTGGCGGAGAGACGCGCGCGCAGGCAATCGCGATAGGCTTCGATCTTGCTCCGCTCGGCTGCGGAAAGATGCGGCAGCATATCGTCCAGCGCGCCGGAGACGATGATTTCCGCCGCGTCCTTGGGCTGCGCGAGATGCGCCTTGAATTTGTGAACGCGCGCATAGAGCGTATTCTTCACCTTCAGCATATGGCCGTCGTCGAAGCGCACGACATAGCCTTCGCCCTCGGTCTCCGCGAAAGCGCGCGCAGAAAAACTGTCCCAATCCGCGATCGAATCGAAAGCGCGCACGAGCGGAACGCGCAGCCGCCGCGCATGATCGGCGAGCTGCGCGTAAGCGACATGATCGCCGGTCTCGCGTTCGCGCAGGCCGGTCAGTGTCAGAGCCGGTGCGGCGTGGCGGACGACGACGATGTTTTCCGGCGACGTCCATTCGAAAATCGGCGTCAGCCCGGCGACGACGAGATCGCGCAGCGCGGCGCGCCCGGCGCCGTCTCCATCTTGCGTTTCGTACCAGGCGAGCGCCTGGCGCGCTATGTCGCTCACGCCCCAACGCGTCGCGAAGGCGAGCGCGCCATCGGGCCGGATGAAAGCATGAATCATCGAGCCGTCGAGCTTTTCCAGCACGAGATGGCGATCGGCGAGCGGCAGATTCGTCGCCAGCGTCTCCTCGCGTTCGCCGGCGTTGAAGAATTTCTGATAGGGACGCGACAGCAGCGCGCCGTTCTTCGCGTCGAAGGTCAGGCCGCGCAGCTCGCGCGCCAGCGCCGCGAATTGCGTCGCGCCGATTGGCGGAAAAACCTGATTGTCCATATAGGCGTAGTCATAGACGATCGTGCCATTGTGACGTTCGCCGCGCTTGAACGCCTCATGCATGAGGCCGGCGTCGCGATGCCTGTCGATATCGTCGAGATGCCGAATGAGAGGAAAAGCGTATTTCATGGGTCACTCTCCGCGCCCGGCCGCCGCAGCGGCCCGAACGCTGAAGAAGACCGGACTAACAAATCATGTGAAAAGCAGGTTGCCGAGCGCGCGCAGGCCCACGCCGCCACCGCAGTGCGGGGCGTTTTTCTGAATGCGGGCAAAATTGCGCATGTCGCTCATGCGCGGCGCGATACGCCTGTCATGCGCGAAAAGCAAGAGGCTTCGTTGCTCCGCGCGATGACGCTCAGGTGATGAAGACGCCATTCAACGCCTTCCCGTCATGCCCCGTCACGCGCATTTCCAGCATCCGCCCCGCTTCCGCGCCGGGCGTGCGAATGAGCGTGAAATCGTCGGCGCGGGCCATGCCGCCTTTTTCCGTCAGCACGCGCAATGTCTTGCCGATCTGCGCGTCGAGATGACGGATGAGCGCCGCTTCTCCGGCCGCGCGCAGGCGGGCGGCGCGCTCCCTCGCCAATGCGCCATTCACTCGAGGCATCAGCGCCGCCGGCGTTCCGGGACGCGGCGAATAGGGGAAGACATGCAGATGCGTCAGCCCGCACTCCTCGACGAGAGCGAGCGTGCGGGCGAACATGTCTTCCGTCTCGGTGGGAAAGCCGGTGATGAAATCGGCGCCGAAGACGATATCCGGCCGCGCCGCGCGCAATTCGGCGCAAAAACGAATGGCGTCGGCGCGCGAATGGCGACGCTTCATGCGCTTCAGAATGAGATCGTCGCCCGATTGCAGCGAGAGATGCAGATGCGGCATGAGCCGCGGTTCGGCGACCATGCAATCGAAAAGCGCGGCGTCCGCCTCTATGCAGTCGATGGAGGAGAGCCGCAGCCGCTCGAGCTGCGGCAATTCCCGCAACAGCGCGCGCGCGAGGCCGCCGAGCGTAACGCCCTCGGCGGAATAGCTGGTGAGATCGACGCCGGTCAGCACGATCTCGCGCTTGCCGCTCTCGACCAGCCGCCGCGCCTCGGCGACGACCTCGCCCGGCGCGATGGAGCGCGAGGGACCGCGGCCGAGCGGAATGATGCAGAAAGTGCAGCTATGATCGCAGCCGTTCTGCACGGCGAGAAAGGCGCGAGTCTGCCCTTCGGCGGCGCTGTCGGCGCGCGTCTCGCCCGGCTCGGTCAGCACCCGCGTGACGCCATCCATCGTGGCGAAGCTCTGCGGGTCGATGCGCGCCGCGCAGCCGGCGACCACGATCTCGGCCGTCGGCCGCTCGCGCTTCAGGCGGCGGATCGCCTGGCGCGCCTGGCGCGTCGCCTCGGCCGTCACGGCGCAAGTATTGACGATGACGCGCTCGCTTTGCGCGCCGGCGCGCGCCTCGTGCAGCAGCCGCTCGGAATCGACGTAATTGAGACGGCAGCCGAAGGTGACGATGTCGACCGCGGCGGTCATGATTCCGGCTCGGCGAAATAGCGCGCTTCCAGCGCCGTCTCGAATTCGAGCTCGACGTCGCCGGTCATCAGCACATGATCGTCCGCCCCCCAGGCGATGACGAGCTCGCCGCCGGGCAGGCGCACGCGCGCCTCGCGGGCTGAAAGGCCGCTTCGGGCGGCCGCCACCAGCGTCGCGCAGGCGGCCGAGCCGCAGGCCCGCGTCTCGCCCGCGCCGCGCTCCCATACGCGCAGCAAAATCTCGTCCGGCGTGATGATCTTGGCGAAGGAGATATTGGCGCGCTCGGGAAAGAGCTTGTGATGCTCGAGCTGCGGCCCGAGCGTCGCGAGATCCATAGACGGCGGGTCGTCGACGAAGAAGACCGCGTGAGGATTGCCCATATTGACCGCCGAAAAGGCGGCGGGCGCCCCCTGGATTTCCGGCGCAAGCGTCACATTTCTCGTATCGGGCGCTTCCTCGGCGAGCGGGATCTCCCGCCAGCCGAGACGCGGGGCGCCCATATCGACGGCAAAGCGCGTCTCGCCGGCGCGCCATGTGCGCACCGGGCCGGCGTCGGTCTCCAGCGTCAGCGTCTCGCCTTCGCCGGCGCGGCCGAGCACATAGGCGACGCAGCGCGTGCCATTGCCGCAGGCGGCGGAGAGCGAGCCGTCGGTATTGTAGATGCGCATGAAGGCGTTGGCGCCAGCATGGCGCGGCGTCTGCAGGACCATGAGCTGGTCGAAGCGCAGGCCGGGGGCGCGGGCGATGGCGCGCGCCTCGGCGGGCGCGACCTCGAGGCCGGCGCGGCGCAAGTCGAGAACGAGAATTTCATTGCCGATCCCGTTCATGCGAAAGATCGGGAGGCCGGCGAGCGGACTGGTCATCATGCCGTTCATTTCCTGTTACAGGCGTATATAGAGAATCGAATCGCGACGCTATGGCCGGCGCCTGCGCTTTCCAAGAGGACGAGACCGATGAGCAATTCGAGCGGTGAGGGCGTCACGCAGAGATTGAAGCGGGCTTGGCCCTTTGTCGCGGGGCTGGCTGTTCTCGCCGTCGTCGCGGGAGCCTTTTTCGGCGCGACATCCACCTCGCCCACCCCCACCGCCGTCGTTCTGGCGCCGAGCGCGCAGGTCGCGGCGGAGACGCCGCAAAAGCCCGCGCCCGCCGCGCCGGACAGCCCCGTCGCGCCGAAGCCGACGCTGGACCTCAACGAGCCTTCTCAGGCCGAGGCGGAGGCGCAGGCGCAGGCGCAGGCCGACGCTATCGCCGGTCAGGCGATCGATATCATCGCCCGTCCCGTCGTCAAATTGCGCGGGCAGGGCACATGGGCGGACGGACTCAAGACGCTTTCAGAGGCCGTCGCCAATCTGCGCATCGCCGCCTCCAAGGCTGGCCTCACCGTGGACGGCCGTCCGCTGGTCGCCTTCACCGAGACGGATGACAATGGCTTTCATTTCGAGGCCATGTTGCCGCTGATGCGCCCGCCCGAGACCAAGGCCAAGTTCGAGCACGGTGTCGAGGCCGGCGCGTCGCCGGCCGGCAAGGCGCTGAAATTCCAGCATCGCGGGCCTTATGAGGAGATCGACTCGACCTATGAGGCGATCACCGCCTTTCTGGACGAGAAGGGTCTCGACACGAAAAATCTGTTCGTCGAGGAATATCTCACCGATTTGAAGACCAGTGACGACGATGGGCTCGAGGTGGATATCTACGTGTTCTTGAAGTGAGGGTCATCGCTTCGCTTTTGCGAGCGCCTGCAGAGCCGTCGAAATCGGCAGGAAGTAGGAAGATGATCTGACCGCGAAAGCAAGAAAACCGAGGCTTCGATAGAAGGCCTCGGCGCTTTCGTCCTTCGCCTCCACGACGATCGCGAATATCGCGGGATCGGCCCTCGCCGCTCGCACGACGGCGTCCATGACCATTGCGCCGGCGAGGCCTCGCCGTCGAAATTTCACATCGACCGCAAGCCTGCCGATCAGTCCGGCGGGAACCACGCCGTAGCGCGGCAGCTTTCTCACGATCGCGGGTGGCAGCTCGGTGAGCGGCAGGCTGGCCGCGGCGAAAGTGTAATAGCCCGCGATGGCGCCGACGTCGTCGAGCGCGACGAAGCAATTGCTGATGCGCCGCTTCACATCCTGTGCAGCGAGCTCGCGCAGATAGCGGTCGAGCGGCTCGACGCCGCAATAAAATCGCTCCCTGTCATGGATCGAGCTCAGCAATTCGATACGAAATTCGACCGTCACTTCGTCGCCTTGACGAGCCGACGATAGGCGTCGGCGGCGCGCTGCAATCCGGGCGACGGCGCGGGTGGGTCGAGAATCGCATCGGCGAATATGCGCTGATCTTCGACCGAGAGTCGGATGATCTGGGTTTCCTCGATCGTGCGAATCGCCGCTTCGTGCGCGGCGACCACCACGAAATCGCTGACGCTTCGGCCTTGGATTTCGGCGGCGCGTTTGATCGCGGCCAGCGCCTCGGGCGCGAGACGCGCTTCGAGCCGCGCCGTTCGGTTGTTTTCTGCGCCCATGACGCCTCCGATTTTTGACGCCTCCGATCTTCGACCGCATATGTACGGTAAATCGCCGGATAAATCAACCTCCCTTTCCCTCTGCCTCCGGCCGATATTCCAGAATGTCGCCCGGCTGGCAGTCCAAGACCTCGCAGATCTTCTCCAGCGTATCGAAGCGAATTCCTTTCACCTTGCCGGATTTCAAAAGGCTCACATTCTGCTCGGCGATGCCGATGCGTTGCGCGAGATCGCGCGAGCGCATTTTGCGCCGCGCGAGCATCACGTCGAGATTGACCACGATCGCCATGGCGCTCACACGAATTGCGCGTGCTCGCCGGCGATGTCGGCTGCGGTCTTGAAGATATGCGCTATGGCGATCAGCATCAGCAGGAAGATGATGTTCAGCAGATCCTCGAGCCTTATGTAGCCGTGATGGTTCTGTCCGGGCGGCAGATGCGATGCGATGGCGAGGATGATCGCCGAGCGCATGACGACATCCAGCAGCACGGTGAACAGCCCGATGACGCCGGCGCGCCGCAGCCAGAGCGCCGCCTCCGCGGAGAAGACGCCGCCCTCGCGATAGAGGCTGAACACGCGCCACAGGCAAAAGCTGATGACGGCGGCGAAGACCCAGACGAAGAGGCTCAGCGCCGTCGCTGTCGCATATTGGCTTTGTGAAGCGCCCGAAACATCGATCTGCAGCAGCTCGTGATAATGGCGCTCGACCTTTCCGTGATCGGCCCAGAAGGTCAGTATCGCGAGGAGATCGGCCCCGGCGAAGACAATGACGAGCGCCCGGACCGTCTGGCAGATCCAGCCGATGCGCGCCCGCAGCGCGGAAAAACGCGGGTCCTGAAAAGCGACGGCGTCGGTCATGGGTTGCATCCTCCTTGGTCGCGTCATGCGCGATAGAAACAATTTGACACATATTATTTTTAATGTCAAACATGAAAATATAATCGAACAAAAGGAAGCGATTCATGACCCGCGGCCTCCCGTCTCTCGCGCTCGCCTCTGCTCTTTTTCTTTCGGCCTGCAACGGCGTTCCACTCTCCACGCAGTGGAAGCTGCGCTCCTTCGATCTCTCGACGGCCGACGTCGCGCCGCTCCGTGTCGCCTTGCGCGCGCCCGATTGGCTGGAGCCGACGCCGACGAGCGCGCGGGTCGTCGTCGCCTATTGGCGGGAGGGCGAGGAGGCGGCCAAGCGCGTGCTGACGATT
Source organism: Methylosinus sp. RM1 (assembly GCF_011378635.1). Lineage (NCBI taxonomy): Bacteria > Pseudomonadati > Pseudomonadota > Alphaproteobacteria > Hyphomicrobiales > Methylocystaceae > Methylosinus > Methylosinus sp. RM1. The sequence goes on along the minus strand of NZ_WOVC01000015.1, from coordinate 39,845 downwards.
CGCCTCGTCTCCGGCGCGAGGGCCGAAGACGGGCCCATTCTCGCCGGCCTCGAATCGACGCTGAGCGGCGGGCTCGTGGTTTTCGAGGCCGACAGGCGGGATCTCGCCGCTATCCGCGCCGCGCAGGAGGAAGGAATGCGCTGGCGCGAGAGCGGCGCGAAAGCCCACGGTTCGCTCGAGCTCGACGGCGGGCTGTTCTGTCGCCGCGCGGAAATCCCCGCCGGGGCGGTGATTTTCGACGTCTATGTGCATACGGATGATGCGCTCGGCTGGCTGCCGCTGCTGATCGGCCATGACGCGCACCGGCCCGGCGCGGACGAGAAAAAGCTCGCCGACTTCATGCCGCCCTGCGCCGCCGCGCCCGCCAATGTCGCGGCCAAGACGCGGCGATAGCGCAAAGCTCCGCCGCCGTCCGATCTCGCTGGCCTTCTCCCCCTTCCGCGCGATATGATCGCGCCCATGCTGCCCACGGGCAGGGTTGGAAATCCAAGTCAATGAACGGCGACGAGCTTTCCGTCGGCTTCGAAATCTTCGAAATCATCTGGATCGATCTGCTTCTTTCGGGCGACAATGCGATTCTCATCGCCCTCGCCTGTCACAAGCTCCCGAAACAGCAACGGCGATGGGGCATAATTCTGGGCGCGGCCGGCGGCGTGACGCTGCGCATCGCCTTCGCCTTCGTCGTCATACAGCTCATGGCCATTCCGGCGCTCAAGGCGATCGGCGGGCTCTTGCTGCTCGGCGTCGCCACCAAGCTGCTCATCGACGAGACCGAGCATCACGTCGACGCGAAAGAGGACCTCTGGGGCGCGGTGGCGGCCATCGTCATGGCCGATGCGGTGATGTCGCTCGACAATGTCATCGCCATCGCCGGCGCCGCGCGCGGCTCCATGCCGCTCATCGTCTTCGGCCTCGCCGTGTCCGTGCCGATCGTCGTCTTCGGCGCCGGCCTGCTGATGCAGGCGCTGTCGCGCTTTCCCATTCTCGTCTGGGCGGGCGCCGGCCTGCTCGGCTGGATTTCGGGCGAGCTCATCGCTGGCGATCCGGTCTGGACGAAGCTCGGCTGGACTGCGCCGGCCCATTTCGAATTGGCCTCCTCTATCGTCGGCGCCGTTCTGGTGCTCGTCGCGGGCTTTGTCGCGTCGAAGCTCGAGGAGCGCGCCGAGGCGCGGCGCCGAGCCGAAAGCAAAGGCTGATCGCCGATGGTCCTTGCGCTGCTGAAATGGACGCTGCTCGTCGTCGTCGGACTTTACTTTCTGTCGACGGCGGGCCTCGGCCTGTTTCAGCGACGCCTGCAATATCTGCCGGACAGGCGTCATATCCCGCCGCATGAGGCGGGCCTCGCCGGCGTCGAGGAACTGACGCTTTCGACATCGGATGGCGAGACGATCGTCGCCTGGCACGCGCCGCCGCGCGAGGGGCGGCCACTGTTGCTCTATTTCCACGGAAACGCCGGCGGGCTGGTGGATCGCGCCGCGCGTTTCCGCAATTTCCTCTCCGCCGGCTATGGCTTTCTCGCCATCGCCTATCGCGGCTATGCGGGCTCCAGCGGAACGCCGACGCAAGAAGGCGTCATGCGCGACGCCGAGGCCGCCTATGCGGAGGCCCGCGCGCGCGGCTACGAGCCGGAGCGCCTCGTCATCATCGGCGAATCATTGGGGTCCGGCGTCGCGACGCAGCTCGCGGCGCGGCGCGCGGCGGCGGCCCTGGCGCTCGATTCGCCTTTCTCCTCGGCCGTCGACGTCGCCGAGACGCGCTTCGGCTTTCTGCCCGTGCGCTGGCTGATGCTGGATCAGTTCCGCTCCGATCTCGCCATTCGCGACGTGCATATGCCGCTGCTGATCGTCCATGGAGACGAGGATGGCGTGGTGCCGATCGCGCTCGGGCGGCGGCTGTTCGATCTCGCCAATGAGCCGAAGACCTTCGTCCTCGCGCCCGGCGGGCAGCATTTGGTGCTGGGACTGCCGGACGTGTTCCCGCGCGTCGCGCGCTGGGTGGACGCGGCGCTGGCGACGCCGCGTCGCATGGAGGCGAGCGATTGACGCTCAGCCGCGCGAGGCGCCCTGTTTCGCGATCGGCTGCTGCGGATCGAGCGCCAGAGCGCGCTGATAGGATTCGGACGCCTTCTGGCGATTGCCCTTGCGCTCATAGGCGAGGCCGAGCCAGGCCCAGGCCGGCGCGCTCTTATTGTCGACATTGAGCGCAGCGTTGAAATCCTCGATCGCCTTGTCGTAATTGCCGAGCGTGACGAGGCTCTCGCCGCGCGCCTGATAGGGCGCCGCCGCGAAAGGATCGCGATCGATGGCGTTGTCGAAATCGGTGACGGCGCGCTGATTGTCGCCGCGCTTCTGATGGATCAGCCCGCGCGCGTGAAACGCCTGCGCGCTCTCGGGATTGAGCTTGATCGCCGCATCGAGATCGGCGAGCGCCTGCTCGAGATTGCCCTGCGCGCGCAGCAGATTGGCGCGGCCGATATAGGCCGGCGCGTGATTGGGGTTGACGTCGACGGCGCGGTCGAAATCGAGCCGCGCCTGATCGTTGCGGCCGATCTGGCGGAAGGCGAGGGCCCGATTGGTGAAAGCGGCGGCGTTATTGGGCTCGATCTTGATTGCCTGGGAAAAATCGGCGATCGCCTCCTGGAACTGGCCGATCTTCGCCAGCGCCACGCCGCGGGTGTTGTATGCCTCCGGGCTCGGATTGCGACGAATCACCTCGGAGAGCGATTCGATATTGGCGTTGGCGGCTCTGGGGTCGGCGGCGTCGGTCTCGGCGAAGCCGCGTCCCGGCGGCCGCAGCACGCCGGCGGTCTCGCAACCGGTGAGGGCGAGTAGAGTCAGCATCGCGGCGCCCGCGCGCAGAGGCGCGCGGCGGCGAGATGCGGGGGACGTCCGGCGAACCGCCGAGCCGAGCGGCAATTCCATTCCGTCCGACCTCCTCGAACAAAGTCCTGAAAGCGCGGAACGCGCGATGACGACGATCTATACCGGGCAATTCGGCGAGAATTCGACGGTGCGCCCGCTTTTAACGCGCTCAGCGGCCGCCGACGGCGGGCTTCGCTTTCACCGGCAGCAGACCTTCGCGCTGCAGCTTCTTGCGGGCGAGCTTGCGCGCGCGGCGCACGGCCTCGGCCTTCTCGCGGGCCCGCTTCTCGGAGGGCTTCTCATAATGGCCGCGGAGCTTCATCTCGCGGAAAATGCCTTCGCGCTGCATCTTCTTCTTCAGCGCCTTGAGAGCCTGGTCGACATTATTGTCGCGGACGAGAACTTGCACGAAGCGATCCTGTTTCTAGAGGCGGCGCGCGCCCCGGGTGGAGACGTTGCTGCGGGTGAGAATAGTCAGTCGGGCGCTGACGGAGCGCCTGACCCGTGCGCGGGGAATTAACAGAACCGCTCGGCGTTGTCCACACGCAGCAGCGGCGGCGTCGCCGTTATCAGTACAAACCGATAGGCCGGGAGCGCCCCGCCCGCTTCTGGTTTTCCCGCGGCGCCAGGGTGGATTTTTGCGGCGGCTTTCGCCACCATGCCGCAAAGCGCGCGTTACGGCGCGCGTCATGCGGCGTTTTCTGGAGACGACATGAACAAGCCGATCAGCAAAGGGGAATTGAGCGCGGCCGATGGCGCGGAGGCGATCCGCGCCCGCTATCGCCGCGATGATTCGCCCACCCCGCCCGTTTGGAACGAGACGCTGGAGCTTCTGCTCGCGCATCGGTCCATTCGCGCCTATCTGCCGGAAAAAATTCCCGCCGAAACTCTGGCGACCGTCGTCGCCGCCGCGCAATCGGCCTCCACCTCCTCCAATCTCCAGGTCTGGAGCCTCGTCGCCGTCGAGGATGAGGCGCGCAAGAGCCGCCTCGCCGATCTCGCCGGCAATCAGCAGCATATTCGCGACGCGCCTTTGTTTCTTCTGTGGCTCGCCGATCTCTCGCGGCTCGAGAATATCGGCAAGGAGCAGGGCCGCGACGGGGCGGCGCTGCCCTATCTCGAAATGTTCCTCACCGCCGCGATCGACGCCGGCCTCGCCGCGCAAAATGCGCTGGTCGCGCTGGAATCGCTCGGCTATGGCGGGGTCTATATCGGCGGGATCCGCAACAAGCCGGAGGAGGTGGCCAAGGAGCTGGACCTGCCGCCGGGCGTTTTCGCCGTCTTCGGCATGGCGGTCGGCCGTCCCGATCCGGCCAAGGCCGGCGGCGTGCGCCCGCGCCTCGGCCAGGGCGCCGTTCTGCATCGCGAGCAATATGCCTGGAACGAGGCGCAGCGCGAGGCTGTCGCCACTTATGACGGGAAGTTCCGGGATTTCCAGAAGGAGGCGGGCCTTCCCGAGCAGGGCTGGATTCGCCAGGCGCTCTCTCGCATTCGCGGCCCGGAGAGCCTCAGCGGCCGCGACCGGCTGAAGGATGCGCTGCGGGCGTTGGGATTCGCGTTGAAGTGAGCCGCGCTCGAGCGGTTCTACGGTGACGATCGGGTGAAGGTTTCCTCATCCTGAGGAGCCCGCATCGATCTCGGGCTCGCCCGAGATCGGCAATTCGAAGAGCCAAAGTCGGGCAAACCCGACTTTGGTGCGGGCGTCTCGAAGGACGAGGAAACCGTCAGCGCCGCCTTCTGGAGTTCGCCCGCGTGCTTCGAGACGGCGGCTCCGCCGCCTCCTCAGCATGAGGGCGAGGGGGATGGACTTTCGATTCGCGGGCGCCGCGCCGACGATTGCCAAGCGCGACATGCTTGCCTTATCAATGCCCCCGGCCCATCTCGGGCCGCAAGCGACTTACGCCGACTTGTATCGGCGAGTGGGCGCATGAGGAGAGCATATGATCGCCGTAACCTTCCCCGACGGGGCGTCCCGTCAATTCGAGCCCGGCGTCTCCGGCCTCGATATCGCCAAGAGCATTTCCCCTTCCCTCGCCAAGCGCACCGTCGCCATGGCTCTCGATGGAGAGCTGCGCGACCTCGTCGACACGATCGACCGCGACGCCAAAATCGAATTCGTCGGCCGCGAGGATCCGCGCGCGCTGGAGCTGATTCGTCACGACTGCGCGCATCTTCTGGCGGAAGCGGTGCAGGAGCTGTTTCCCGGCACGCAGGTCACCATCGGCCCGGTGATCGAGAACGGCTTCTATTACGACTTCTATCGGTCCGAGCCGTTCACGCCGGACGATCTTCCCGCCATCGAGAAGAAGATGCGCGAGATCGTCGCGCGCGACGCCGCCATCACCAAGGAAGTCTGGAGCCGCGATCAGGCCAAGACCTACTTTACGGCGAAGGGCGAGGCCTTCAAGCGTGAGCTGATCGAGAGCATTCCCGGCGGCGAGGATCTGAAAATCTATCGCCAGGGCCATTGGCTCGACCTGTGCCGCGGCCCGCATCTGCCGTCGATCGGCAAGGTCGGAACCGCCTTCAAGCTGATGAAGGTGGCGGGCGCCTATTGGCGCGGCGACCACAATAATCCGATGCTTTCGCGCATCTATGGAACCGCTTTCGCGAAACAGGAAGACCTCGACGCCTATCTGCATCGCCTCGAGGAGGCCGAGCGCCGCGATCATCGGCGTTTGGGCCGCGAGATGGACCTCTTCCATTTCCAGGAGGAAGGGCCGGGCACGATCTTCTGGCACGAGAAGGGCTGGGCGCTGTTCCAGAGCCTCGTCTCCTATATGCGCCGACGCCAGAAGGCCGCGGGCTATCGCGAGGTGAACACGCCGCAGGTGCTCGACCGCGCTTTGTGGGAGACCTCCGGCCATTGGCAGACCTATCGCGAAAATATGTTCCTCACCAAGACAGAGGACGAGCGCATTTTCGCGTTGAAGCCGATGAACTGCCCCGGCCATGTGCAAATCTTCAAGAACGGCTTGAAGTCCTATCGCGACCTGCCGGTGAAGATCGCCGAATTCGGCATTGTGCATCGCTATGAGCCGTCGGGCGCGCTGCATGGCATGATGCGCGTTCGCGCCTTCACGCAGGACGATGCGCATATCTTCTGCAATGAGGACCAGATCATGGAGGAGGCGTTGAAGATCAACGACCTCATCCTGACGATCTATCGGGACTTCGGCTTCGACGACGTCGTGGTGAAGCTCTCCACGCGGCCGGAGAAGCATGTCGGCTCCGATGAAGCCTGGGCCAAGGCCGAGGCGGCGCTCCACAAGGTGCTGGAGGAGCTCGCCGCGCGCGGATTGAAGACCGGCGTCAATCCGGGCGAGGGCGCTTTCTATGGGCCCAAGCTCGAATATACTTTGCGCGACGCCATCGGCCGCGAATGGCAATGCGGCACGACGCAGGTGGACTTCAATCTGCCGGGGCGTTTCGGCGCCTTCTATATCGGCGCGGACAGCGAGAAGAAGACGCCGGTGATGATTCACCGCGCCATGTTCGGCTCGCTGGAGCGCTTCACCGGCATATTGATCGAGCATTATGCCGGTCATCTGCCGCTGTGGCTCTCGCCGCTGCAGATCGTCGTGTGCACCATCACGCAGGACGCCGACGACTACGCCTATGAGGTGGCGGCGGAGGCGCGCAAGCTCGGCCTCGCGGTCGATCTCGATCTGCGCAATGAGAAGATCACCTATAAGGTCCGCGAGCATTCGCTGGCCAAGGTTCCGGCGCTTCTCGTCGTCGGCAAGAAGGAGGCGGTCGAGCGCACGGTCTCCATCCGCCGTCTCGGCTCGCAGGCGCAGAGTTCCGCTACCCTTGCCGACGCGCTGGCCGCGCTCGCCGCCGAGGCGACGCCGCCGGATGTGAAGGAGGGGTAAGACCGCTCGCGACAGGCGCTCACGGTCGCGGCAGCGCGATCGCGAGACGCCGTGATCGAGGCCGGGATTGGCTTTCGCCAAATCGCGTCATTTGCGGGCGTCGCGATATTGCCGCAGCGCGATGCGCTCCAGAGTGTCGTCGGGATAGATAGCGTCTCGCCCGCGGCCGGTGGCGGCGCTTCCGGCGCAGCTTGCGCGACAGCCGGCGATCGAAGGCAATTTGGTTTACCGGCGCAATGAATATTTCGCGCGGCGGCACGGAATCGTGAACGGCGAGCACATGCGGTGGGCGTCCCCCGTCGGCGACGGATGCTATGGCGAGATATTGGACAATTTCGAAAGCGGCAAGTCGCGAGCTCTGCATTATGCGGTCCTCACGACCTTGCACCACCAGCGCAGAAAATGAATTTCCATAATTCGCGACTATGCAAGATATAAATAAAACAGAGATTGCGGTGGGGATTTTCTTCGCGTTAGTTCGTTCCACTCGCGAGGGAACAGGTGATGATCGATCGTCGATATTTCAGCCGAGCGGTCGCCGCATCCGCTCTCGCCCTGCCTGGCATCGCGTGGTCGGAGTCTCCCGTGCTGCGCCTCGGAACGATGCGCCTGAACAGCGCAGCGCCGTTTTTTGTCGCGTCTGATAAAGGCTTTTTCGAAGACGAAGGCTTGAAGGTCCAAGTCGAATATTTCGACGCCGCCGCCCAATTGCCCGTCGCCGCCGTCGCGAATTCGATCGACGTCGGCATGACCGCCTTCACCGCCGCTTATTTCAACCTCGCCGCCAAAGGCGGGCTGAAACTCGTCTGCGGCGACAGTCGACCGCATCCCGCCTTTCCCAATAATCAGCTGGTGGCCAGCCGCAACGGCTACGACGCCGGATTGCGCTCTTTCGCAGACATTCGGGGACGTCGCCTGGGCATAACGACCATCGGATCGTCGTTCCATTATCAGTTCGGCGTGATTGCTGCGAAATTCGCCTTCCCACTGTCGCAGGTGGAACTCGTCCCTCTTCAGACTCTGCCGAACGTCGGTTCGGCGGTCGCCGCCGGAAAGCTGGATGGCGCCATCCTTCCCTCGACGGTCGCGGACCCGTTGGTCAGAGCGGGATCCGGCGTCTTCATCGGAAACACGGCCGAGGTCGACATGACGCAAGGAAGCGGCGTGTTTACCCGCCCCGATTTCATCGCCGCCAATCGTGCGGGGATGGAACGCTTCGTGCGAGCGCATCGGCGTGCGATGGCCTTCAGCAATAGAGCCGTCAATCGGCTCGACGAGCGAGGCCGACCGGTCGACAGCGACGAGCGAGAGGAGCTTCTCGAAATCGTCGCTCGGCGCACGGGCCAGACCAGGCAGCAGATCAGCTCGACCTTCGGCTATTACGATCCCGCCGCCGGCTTGAACCTCGAGGACGTCCGCAAGGTGCTCAGATTTTGGCAAGGCCTGGGACTCGTGAAGCGAAACGTCGACGCCGAACAGGTCGTCGACCTCTCTTTCGCGGCTTGAAGTCGGCCTCGGGGAGGACGCAATGGAACTGGAGCTTCGAGGATTGGGACACGACTTCGGGTCGTTGACCGTTCTCGACAATGTCTCGTTCGCGGTGCGAAAATCCGAGATCGTCTCTGTCATCGGTCCCTCTGGTTGCGGAAAGTCGACTCTACTGGCGATCGCCGGCGGCCTCATCGCGCCGAGCCGAGGATCGGCTGTCTCGCTCGGCGTTCCGCCGGCTGCGAGCCTCAACCCCTTCACCTTCGTTTTTCAGGACGCCGGGCTGCTGCCGTGGCGGACCGTGGCCGGCAATGTCGCATTGGCGCTGGAGGGTCGGCCGCTATCGCGAAAGGCGCAGGCCGAGATCATCGAGGAAGTGTTGGATCGAACCGGTCTGCGCGGCTTCGCGAAAGCCTATCCGAAGCAATTGTCGGGCGGCATGAAACAGCGCGTCGGCATCGCCAGGGCGCTGGCCGCTCGTCCAGCCTTCCTCCTCATGGACGAGCCCTTGTCCGCCGTAGACGCGCAGACGCGCGAGCTGCTGATGGAGGAGTTCCTCGCCCTGTGGCTGCGAGACCGCGTTTCGATCCTCTACGTCACCCATAATCTCGACGAGGCGGTGCGGCTTTCCGACCGGATCGTCGTGCTCTCGAGACGGCCGGGCCGCGTCCGCGAAATCGTCGACGTCGCAATTCCGCAAAGCGAGCGCCGCCGCCCCGAGGTCGCGAGCGAATTGTCGGCGATGCAGAACGACATCTGGAATCTGCTTCGATCGGAGGCGCGCAACGCCGATCGAGAGCTTCTGTCCCTGGAACGAGCCGATGTCTGAAGCCCATACGCCATCAGCGATCGGAGCTCCGAGCACGGTGCGATTCCGGGGCGGCGGATTCGAGATCACGCCGAAACGATGGTTCGCTCCGGCATTTGCCGTTGTGCTCGTCGGAGCGTGGCAGGCCGGATCGACCTCGGGGCGGATCGATCCGCTGCTGCTGCCGGGGCCGGTCGACGTGCTCGAGACACTCTATCGCGAGCTCGCGCAAGGGGATTTGGCGATCCATATCGGTCAATCGCTCACTCGACTGCTGTTGGGCTGGTCGATCGGAAGCCTCGCGGGCCTGAGCGTGGGGCTCTCGATGGGACTCTGGTCCTGGTGCCGAGCGATCGGCGACGCCGCGATCTCTTCCCTATACCCCATTCCCAAGATTGCCCTGCTGCCGCTCTTCATACTCTGGCTCGGAATTGGGGAGTCCAGCAAAATAACGACGATCGCGCTCGGCGTTTTCTTTCCTATGGCGGTGTCCGTATGCGCCGCCGTCGACGCCGCGCCGCGTCCTTTCATACGCATGGCCCAGAGCTTCGGACTCGATCGGCTGTCGATCATCGTCAAGATCGTGCTGCCATCCGCCCTCCCGGCCATGTTGGCCTGCGCGCGCATTACCGTTTCCACAGGCCTCGTGCTTCTCGTCGCCGCCGAGATGATCGGCGCACAATATGGGATCGGCGCCTATATTCTCGCCGCCGGCAACATCATGGACTCCGAGAAGCTCCTCGCCGGCGTTCTCGTGCTCTCTCTCCTCGGAACATGTGCAGGGGCGGTGATCGCAGCGCTCGAACGCACGCTCTTGCGTTGGCGTTGACCCGCTCGCTCATCGGATCATCATTCATGAAAGCTCTCCAAAAAACAGCGCCGAGCTTCGGAGTCGAGTTTCGCGACGTTGCCCGTCCGGTCCCGCGCCCAGGCGAGGCGCTCATCGAAATCACTGCAGCCGGCGTTTGTGGGACGGACGTGCATATCTTCGAATGGAGCGGCGGCTATGAATTCATGGCGCCGCTGCTTCCGCTGACGCTCGGGCACGAATTCGCGGGACGCGTGATCGACGTCGTCGGCGACGCAAACGGATTGGCGCCCGGCGCGCTCGTCGCCGTAATCCCTTCCGCCCCATGCGGAAGTTGCGCGCATTGCCTGAGCGGCGCAGCCGAATCTTGCGAGCGTCGGTCAGCCAAAGGCACCAGCGCCGACGGCGGCTTCGCGCCTTGGATCACTGCGCCTGTCGTCAATTGCCTCGAGGCGCCGAACGGCGTCGACGACGAGCTCGCAGCGCTCGCCGAACCATTGACCGTCGCGCAGGAAGCCGTCCTGAAAGGCGGAGTGACGCGCGGCGATCGGGTGCTCGTCATCGGTCCCGGAACGATCGGACAGGCGATCGCCCTCTACGCCCACATGGCCGAAGCCGCGGAGGTCGTCGTCGTGGGGAAGAACGATCCCCTCCGTTTCGAAACGCTGCGCGCTCTCGGATTTTGGGACCTTGTCGACATTGGCGACGGCGATCTCGAAACCGCTTTGGCGTCCCGCTTCACAAGCCAGAAATTCGATATCATTTTCGAGGCGACCGGCGTTCCGGAGGTGGTTCAGCAAAGTCTCGCATTCTTGCGCAAGGAAGGCGTTCTCGTCGTCGCTGGGATACACCCGCACCGGGCTTCGCTCGATCTCACCCGCCTCGTGCGCGAAAGACATCAAATCCGAGGCACGCAACGCGCTCCGCCCAATGTCTGGCCGCGTGTGCTCGACAGCCTCGCGACCGAAGGCGAACGGTTTCGCCATATGATCACGCATCGCATGTCGCTCGATCGCGGCGTCGAGGCCTTGGAATTGGCGCGGACGCGTCGGGCCTCGAAAATCATTCTCTCGCCGGTTGTTCGAAAGAGAAGTTCATGACCGCTGTCTCGATCGCCCCCCATGGAAATGTCGTCGTTATTTCGATCGATCGCCGAGAGCGACGAAACGCCATCGACATCGACGTCGTCCGTGGACTGCAAGAGGCGTTCGCCCAATTCGACGCGTCCGATGGCCGCGTTGCGGTGCTGACCGGCGTCGGCGACGATTTTTCCGTCGGATCCGATCCGAATGTCCCGGTAACGGAGCTCTGGCGCTGTATGCCGACGATCGGAATCGTTACGAAAAAGCCCATCGTCACCGCCGTCGCCGGCGAATGTCGAGGCAGCGCCTTCACTCTCAATATGTTCGCGGATCTCTGCGTCGCAGACGAAAGCGCGAACTTTTGCTATCCGGAAGGAACGCACGGGGCCTGGGGCGGCCTCGCCGCAGGTCTCGCAGCGCGCATTCCGCACAAGATCGCGATGGAAGTTCTGCTGTTGTCGCAGCCGATCTCGGCGCGCCGCGCCTATGAAGTCGGACTCGTCAACCGTCTCGCGCCGCGAGGGAAGCATCTGGAAACGGCGCTCGAAATCGCCCGCGTCGTCGCGACGCGCGCTCCGCTCGTCATGCAATCGATGAAGCATTTTGTGACCGACCATGTGCTCGTGCAGAGCCCATCGGAGATACTCGGACGGACGACGCGCGACCTGACTGCGGTCCGCACGAGCCAGGACGCAGCCGAAGGCAAACGCGCGATGGCCGAGGGACGCGCACCCGAATTCGTCGGCAGATGAGCGCCCGGCTCGGCGATAACAAGGGAATTTGCCTCCTGTGACGACACGCGCCATTGACGCTGGCACGATCATCCGCCGCAATCTCCGTGACGCCCCGCCGCGCGTCTTGACGACCGACCTCTGCGTCGTGGGGTCGGGAATCGCCGGCGTATCCGCCGCGCTCGAAGCGGCGAGACTCGGGCATCGGGTCGTTCTGGTCGAGGCGGGCGGATCGCTCGGCGGTCAGTCCGTCGCAGCGCAGATCAACACATTTTGCGGGTTCTATGCGAATGGACCAACGCCACGGCAAATCGTCTTCGGCATCGCCGACGAGATACTCGCAGACCTCGGGAAGACCGGCGACGTCATGCTGCTTCGCAGCCGCCACAACTCCTTCGTCGTTCACTACCACAGCGTCGCTCTACAACGCTGGATCGAGCGGGCGACGAGCCGCGAGAGCGTTACCCCGCTTCTCGGCGCGGCGCTGTTCGACGCTCGCGTCGAAGACGAGCGCCTAGTCTCCATTTCCGTGGCAACGCGCGCCGGGATACTGCGCATCGAAGCCGAGGCCTTCGTCGACGCGACAGGAGACGCCGCTGTCGCCTGGATGAGCGGCCTCGCTACGCGAGAGCCCGCCGCTGGGCCGATCTATGGATCGCAGAACGGCATCCTTCGCAATGTCGATGAGCAGGCGCTCGCGGCGATCGATCGCGCGACCCTGCGATCGCGCCTCATCGCCAAAGGCTGCGCCTATGGCTTGGACAGAAGCGACGCCTTCATATTCACCGCCCCGGGATCGGGCGAGACGCTCGTCAATATGACGCATGTAGAGACGCCTCTCGATCCCATCCACGCAAGTGAGATGGTCGCCGTCGGTCACGACAAGATGGACCTCGCCCTCGACTTTCTTCGGGCTGAATTTCCGGAAGCTTTTTCTCGCGCCGTGGTAAGCATATATGGCGCGCTCGGCGCACGCCAGACGCGCTGGTTCAAGAGTCGCTGTCAGCTGAGCGCGGACGATGTGCGGGCCGGAACGATCTTCGAGGATGCGATCGCCCATTGCGCATGGCCGATCGAGCTCCACAATAGTCTCGACCAAATATATTTCGAGGCCTTTGATGAGGAGCACATTCATACGATTCCGTTTCGCTGCATGGTTCACGACGAGGTCGTGAACCTGCTCGCCGTCGGCCGATGTGTGGATGGCGACGCGCTCGCGCTGTCCTCCATTCGCGTAATGGGCCCGTGTATCGCGATGGGAGCCGCGGCCGCCCACGCCTTCGACCTGACCGGCGGCAGGTTCGACGCCCCGCCTGTCGGCCGCCTGCGTCGACGCCTGGCCGCCAATCTCGGGCTGGCGCAACTCGCCTGAGCGCTTCGGGCCGTTTCCAAGTCCCGGGCTTCGGCCGAAAAAAAAGCGGCTTGCAAATCTATTAAAACCATCGATATAATAGATTACTATCGGGAGTTCCTGACGCATGTCGCTGAGCTTACAGCCTCGTCGAAACGGAAATCCGACGCTCACTCCGGCGCGAGACGATCGGCCGCATGGCGTCAGCGTCATTCGCAATCAGATTCTCGAGAACGACCTTCTCCACGTGTTCGTGACGGTCGTCGACCAGGGCGGGTTCACTGCCGCCGCTCGAACGCTGCACAGAACCCAGGCGGCCGTCAGCCTGCAGATCAAACGTCTCGAAGACATTATCGGCGTCAGCCTGATCATGCGCCCGCAGAGAGGCTTTCGCCTCACTCCCGAAGGCGATCTCATGCTCGATTACGCGCGGCGCATGTTGGCGCTCAACGCCGAAGCGCTTCGCACGCTCCGCGCCGAAGAAACCGATTGCACGGTACGCCTCGGCACGATCGACGATTACGTCGCCAACATTCTGCCGCCGCTCGTCGGCGCATTCTGTCGTTCGCATCCACGCGTCAATGTCGAGCTCTATGGCGGTATGCCGAGTTCGATGCTCACACGCATCGGCGCCCATTTCGATATTGTGATCGCCATGGAGCCGGCCGGCACGAGCCAGGGACAGGTGCTTCGTCGCGAGCCGGTCGTATGGACGACATCGTCCGAGCACAATCAACATGAGCGATCCCCCTTGCCTCTGGCGGTTGCTCCGCCTGGAAGCATGTTTCGTCATTGGGCGATCGCCGCTCTTCAACAAAGTGGCGTTCCCTGGCGTCTCGCCCATGTGAATTCGAACGTTTCCGGCATAGAAGCCGCCGTGCGACAAGGCCTCGGCGTAGGGGTGTTCAAAGCGAGCACGATCGACGATCGACTACGGCGTCTCGACGAAAGCGACGGCTTCCCGCGGCTTCCCGATGTCGAGATAGCGCTCTATTCAATTCGCTCGTCTCCGTCCTCGCCGACCATGCGGCTGAGAGACTATCTCGTCGAGCGGCTCGGAGATAATTCTGGCTCGGATTGACCACGCGGAAAGCCGACCATGCCGATTCGGCTATTCGACGAATAACCGAATTCCGTATTTCCAAAATCATATGATCGCCTCAGATTCCTCGAGCGTGAGCGTGTCGCCGAGGAGGGATATCCCGGCGAGATCCGATTGCGGGACCTCTATCGATTCATGGCCATGACCAGCGCTTATCCGAGTCTTTGTCCTCGACCATTCGAATATGACAAATCGCATGTCGTGAGCTCGGACGGCGTGCAAATCGTCGTGCGGCGGTGGGGCAATCGCCGAGGACCGCCGATCATCTTTGTCCATGGCTTCGCGCAGAGCGGTCTCGCCTTCATCCGGCAAGTACGAGACGAACGTCTCGCGGAAAAATATCATCTGATCACCTATGATCTTCGCGGTCACGGGGCGTCGGACAAACCTCTCGATCGTAACGCTTACCACGACAATCGGCTCTGGGCGCATGATCTACGCGCCGTCGCCGCTGCGGTCGGCGCGGCGCGGCCAATTCTTGTCGCCTGGTCATTCGGAGGCCGCGTCGTTTGGGACTACCTCAAAGAATATGGCGACGAGAGCCTCGCCGGCGCGCAATTGGTGGGATCGTCGTGGCGCCGAAGCAGCGAATGGACGAGCGCGGCTTCGGCCGCAAGCCTACCGCTGATGCTCGAAGACGATCTATCCACTAATATCGCCGGAACGATCGCCTTTCTTTCGAGCTGCTTCGCAACGCCGCCCTCGCCCGAGGAGTTCGCGCAGATGCTCGCCTATAATATGACGCAGCCGCCGTCCGTTCGAAGGCTGATCGTTGGACGACCACAGCAGCCCCATGACTTCATCGCCTCGCTCTCTTTGCCGCTCGCGTTCATCGTCGGCGAGAAAGATCGCCATTGTGACCCGCGCGCGTCGCGCGCCTCCGCCGAACATATTCGCGGCGCAACCTTCCTCGAGCTGCCCGATGTCGGCCATTCGCCGTTCTACGAGGACGCGCCGGCGTTCAACGCGCAGCTGCTGAGCTTTGCGGAACGCGTCTTTCCGCGCGGATGAAAGCATCCACCGTTTTCGATATGCCACTCATAAGAAGAATCAGCGTTGCCTGAGCGTTTACGTAATCTGTAGCGTTGTTTTACGATGTTTGCGTCAGAAAGTGGGAATGATGAGAAAATCGCTTATCGCCGCTATTCCGCTTTGCCTCCCCTTCACTGTCACCAGCGTCGCGCAGACGCCTCCTTCCGAGGAGGCGCGCGTTCCAGATGTGGTGGTCGGCGCGCCGAAATCGACCGCCGACGTGTCCGAGCGTCAAGCGACCGCATTCCAAACGACGCCGCAGGCCGCGACCGTCATCACGAAGCAGCAGATCGACGCGTTGCAGATCAGCAATCTTCTGCAGGCGCAAAAGCTCGAGCCGAGCTTGCAGATCCGCTTCGCCGACGTTCGCTCATTGACTGTCAATATTCGCGGGTTCGGTTCGTCGACCTCCGTCGCCACCGACGGAATCTTCGGCGGCGTGCCGGTCTATGTCGACGGCATATTGCAACCTCGGCCAGGCCAAGCGATATTCGATATTCCCGATCTCGTTGGCGTCGACGTTTTAAAAGGGCCACAAGGAACGAGAGGCGGGATGGATTCGACGGGCGGCGCCGTCTATCTCAACACGGCGTCGCCGAGCTTCGACACACAACGAAAGCTCGAAGTCAATCATGGAAGTTATGGCAACATTCAGGTTCGCGGATCGGCGACGGGTGCGATCGCCGACAGCGACAAGTTGGCGTTCCGCTTGTCATTCGTCAGCGCCGATCGCGACGGATACGTCTACAGCTATTACAGCGGCCAAAAATACAATGACTGGCACAACAAGAGCTTTCGCGCGCAGATCCTGTTCCAGCCGACGAACGACCTCAGCGTACGTCTGATCGCCGACTATTCGCGTGTCAATCAGGCGTGTTGCCCGAATGTGCTGAACGGCGTCGTCGCGAATTACGCCAATGGCGCGGCGGTTCCGAACAATCTCTACGCCCGCCTGGCGAGGCTGAACTATGCGCCGACATCGTTCTACAATATCGACAGCTACAAGGGCGATATTTCCGGCTATCTGCAGAACACGCAGCAGAGCTATGGAGTGGCCGCTGTGATCGACTACAAGCTCGGCGGCTACGAATTTTCCTCGGTCACGTCTTTCCGAGGGTGGAGCTTCGATCCGCTGAACCAGACGAGCAGTGCTCTCGCCCCGGTGCGGACGACCAACTCGAACAATCAAATCGCTGAAAGATCCCTGCAGCAAGAGTTCAAAGTATCGACGCCCGCCAACGGCCCCATCGAGGGAACCGCAGGCCTCTTCTATCTATTCGAGCAGCTCTATGACTGGGGATATTCGAGCTATGGCCCAGCTGCGGGCGCATGGTACGGCTCGGCGGCGAATCCCCAGGCCTTGAACGATATCGCGCTCAACAACCTCGCCTCCAAGTCCTACGACAATCCAGTCAGTCATGTTATCGCGCCTTATGCGCGAGCCGTCTGGCATGCGACGCCGGATCTCGATTTCACCTTCGGTCTTCGCTACTCTTATACCGCGAAGAGCACATTATTTCGACAGTACCAGTTTGCCGCCAACAGCCTCGACGGGCTGACCGCGGCGCAACAAGCCACCGCGCGATCCGCGCGAATTGGATTGATCGGCGCAGATCGTGAATTCTACGCCACGACACGACAAGGATTGATTTCCGCTCTCGCCTCCGCCTCCTATAAGATTTCGCCCGACGCGCTCGCTTATGCGACCTACGCGCGTGGAGGACGCGCCGGCGGTCCAAATCCCGTCGCCAACCTTCCGACGACAGCCGCTACGACGGTGCGGCCCGAGGAATTGGACGACTTTGAAATTGGATTGAAGACTGATTTCTTCGATCATCGACTGCTCGCGAACATTGCAGCCTTCATCATGGTCGACCGGAATTATATCACCAACGTCACCGATACGTCTGGCGCTCGGCCGATCACCTATCTTTCCAACGCCAAGAGGGCGATCTCCCGAGGGTTCGAGCTCGATCTGCGGGCAAAACTCATCGAGGGGCTGACGACCTATGGTTCAGTCACCTACGATCACACCTATTACGATTCGTTTGAAAATGCGCCTTGCCGATTCGAACTCGCATTCTTGAGCTCTTGCAGCCTGACCGGCCGCCCGATCTCCCTGACGCCGCGATGGGCTCTCGCCGCCGGCGGCGAATATGCGCACGATATCGGACACGTGCTCGATCCGATCGAAAGATCGGTGATCGCCTATTTCGGAGCCGACTTCTCCTACCAGACGAAATTCTTCTCGGTTCCAGACGATTCGATCTACAGCGTCATCGACGCGTACGGTCTGCTCAATCTGCACGCCGGAATTCGGCTCGACGATGAAAGCGTCGATTTGTCGGGGTGGGTCCACAATGTGACCAACAAGCACTACTTCACTACCGTGTCGCCGAATTTTACCGCTGGCGGAGTGATCGGCACGCCTGCTGATCCGATCATGGCCGGATTCACGCTGAAAGCGAAATTTTGAACGCGACGCCGATGTGCGACTCTTCGTCCCCGAGGCCGTGTTCGTAATCGCTCCGAGCCTCGTCGACTTGCGCGGGGGCCTCGACGGCGATTGCATGCTCGCGAATGAAAAGATCGCGGCCCGGAATCTATCTTCCGAGCGATAGACGCATTAGCGGGAGCGATCTCACGCATAAACGAAACGAGCATTGCCAAATGCGACCGTGATCGGCATAGCTAGAAACGGCGCTTTTGCCCATCCCCTGTCGAGTTGTCCCGCGAAATGTCGCTCGAACAACAGAGCCGCAGCAATGGAGTTGTGGTCGCTCACGCGCGGTGGCGTTGGTTCCGCTTCGCTGTGCTGCTCACGGGCGTTTTTCTGTCGCCACTCGATTTTTTTATCGTCAATATCGCGCTTCCGGCGATCAAGGAGGAGTTCGGCGCGACGCCCGCCGATTTGCAACTCGTTGTCTCCGGCTACATGACCACCTATGCCGTGTTCCTTATCACAGGCGGTAGGCTCGGAGACATTTTCGGACGTCGGACCATCTTTTTGGCGGGACTCGCCTGCTTTGCCGGCGCATCGGCGATATGCGGTTCGGCCCCCAGTTCCAGCATTCTCGTAGCGGGCAGAGTTCTCCAAGGATTCGGCGCCGCGCTGATGGTTCCCCAAGGGCTCGCGTCCATCAATGTGATTTTCGCACCGGAAGAAAAATCGCTCGCGCTGGGTCTTTATGGCGCGACGCTCGGACTTGCCGCGGCGAGCGGACAAATCCTGGGCGGCTTCCTGGTCTCGGCCGATGTCTTCGGTCTCGGCTGGCGGATCGTCTTTCTCGTCAATCTGCCGATCGCAGCGGCCGTTCTCATTTCGGGGCTTCTCTTGCCCGAGGCGTCTAATCCACGTCGACCGCGGCTCGATATTTTCGGCGTCCTGCTTTCTGCGCTGACGCTCGCTCTCGTCGTCACGCCGCTGATCGAAGGTCGTGAACGAGGCTGGCCGCTCTGGTCCCTGCTATTACTGATGGCGGCGCCGATCGCCGGATCGCTGTTCCTGCGAAATGAGGAGCGACTCCTGCGAGATGGAGGAACTCCGCTTTTCGATCCGCGCGTCATGGAATTGCCCGGCTTCGGCCTGGGGTTGCTGGCGGCCCTCTTCTTCTATGCCATCGGCTCGTTTTTCCTTATTTTTTCCATTTATCTGCAAACTGCGCTCGGAGAATCTCCGAGAGACGTGGCGCTCGTCTTTCTCCCATTCGGCGTCGGCTCTTTTCTCGCTCCGCTGCTCAGCCCCTATGCCGGCCGGATGCTCGGCCCGCGAACGGCTCCCTTAGGAATCGCTGTCGAGACGATCGGTATGCTGGGCCTAGCGTTTGTCGTTTGGAATTGGCGAACCGACCAGTCGCTCGATCACGCGCTTCGCGGCCTTGCACTGTTCGCGATCGGCTTTGGGCAAGGGACAGCGTTGCCGAGCCTCGTTCGCGCCATTATCGGCAAAGTCGACACGGCATGGTCTGGGCTCGTATCCGGCATCATCAACACGACCTTGCAGATCAGCTCCGCATTGAGCATCGCCATCGTCGGCGGATTGTTTTTTTCGATCGCCGGTCATGAGCCCATCGCTGAAAATATCTCGTTCGCATTGGTGGTGTCCTTGATCGCTATTTCGGGTTGCCTCGTCATTGCCGCGCTCGCAACCGTCGCTCTCACGCAAACAAGGCTCGTCGAGCTCGGCACGACGCCCAGCAAGAAAATCCGCTAGCGCGCGCCGGCCGAAAGGCCTTATTCTTTCTGATGCACAATTATAGAATAATACACGCTTTTGGCTTGTCGATATGACATCGCAGAATTACGAGGCAGTTAAATTGTTATGTGTCGTATAATAAAATTCTATATTGCTATTTTTAACGATTGTAATATTTATTTCGTTGTCGAGCTTTATTGTTGCTCGGTTATGGATGCGGCTACAAGAATAGAGGCTCGCCCTGGCATCGTTCTCGGGAGACTCGAATGACGACGCGGCAATTCGTCGAGACAGACAATAGGAATTTTTTTCGGGTGCATCGGCAAGTCTATGTATGTGAGGATACTTGGCGCCGGGAGCTGACGCGAATATTCGATAAATGCTGGCTGTATGCCGGTCATGCGAGCGAGTTGGAAAAGCCCGGCGCCTTTCTCACGCGCAAGATCGGCGGTCGCCCCGTCATCTTGGTCAGGGACGTAGCTTCCGAGGCGCCGCTCGCGTTCTTGAACGCCTGCGCGCACCGCGGCGCCGTCGTCTGCACGGACGCGAAAGGAACCGCCAATCGATTTGCATGTCCCTATCACGGCTGGATGTACGATACGTCGGGCGCGCTCACCGGCGTGCCGGGAAGGTCCGCGTATGGACGTGTCGGCGAAGGGCTGCCCGAGCCTTCCTTGCCGCAAATCAAGCTCGATGATTATCGCGGCTTTCTATTCATCAACTTCGGCGAACCGTCGGTGAGCCTCGCCTCCTATCTCGGGGGCGCGAAGGAATACATAGACCTCGTCTGCGATCAGTCCGAAGGATCCGTCGAAGTTCTGCCCGAACATCTTCATCACTCCATCCGAGCCAATTGGAAGCTCCTCGCTGAAAACGGCGTCGATGCCTATCATCTGCCATTTGCGCACAAACGATTTCTCGAGCTTCTCGATTCGCTCGGAACCGATCCGAACTCGCACAAGCGCAGCGGCGTCGGCTATGCTCTCGGCGGCGGACATGGCGTCATAAAGAGCGGTCCGCCTTCGACTGGACGGCCCATCGCCTATTGGAGCCCCCTATTCCCAGCCGACATGAAAGCAGCGATCGATAAAAAGTTCGACGATCTCGTCGCTCGTGTCGGACGAGGACGCGCGGAGGACATGGCTCATACCAACCGCAGCCTCTTCGTTTTTCCAAATCTGGTCATCAATGACATACTCGGATTGAACATACGGACTTTTTTCCCGACGTCTCCCGACGAGGTCGAAGTGACCGTCTGGGGCGCCGGATTTTCGAATGACACGCCGGAAGAAAGAGCCATGCGCGTCAGCGCGCTGATATCCTTCATCGGGCCAGGCGGTTTCGGAACGCCCGACGACGTCGAAATTCTGGAATCCTGTCAGCGCTCATATGCACATGCGGGCATCGGCTACAGCGACTTCTCGCGTGGCATGAGCGTCGGCACGACAAATCATACAGATGAAGAGCAGAACCGAGCCTTCTGGCGCGAATGGGCCAATTATGTGGAGCAGCCGTAATGACAGCAACATTCGTCGTTCCCTATATGAGCGCAGTCCCGATTGTTCCGGATATCGTAAGCCGCATCACCTCCTTTCTCGCCTTGGAAGCGGACCTGCTCGACGAATGGCGCCTCGATGACTGGTTCGAGCTTTTTGAACCGGAGGCGCGATACATCGTCGCTCCATTGCAGCGCGCGGCCGAAAGCGCGCCTGAGCAAGCCCTCTGCCTGATCTTGGACGATTATGAGCGACTGCGGGCGCGCGTTCGGCATTTCGCGGGCGCGTCGACTTGGATGGAGCAACCGCGCTCGCGTACGCGTCGCTTGGTGTCCAATTTGCGATTTTTGGCCTCTGCGACCGAAGAGATCGTCGTGAGAGTGAATTTCGTCGTCTATCAATTTCGAAATCACGAATCCTGGGAGTTCGTCGGCAGCGCCAAATATCGGCTCGTCCCGCATGAATCCGAGTTTCGAATCCGTGAGCGGTCGGTGCAATTGGACCATGAGTCCATCTCGAAACAAAGACGCATCAGCATCATCATCTGAGACCTTTCTCGGAGAACGCCATGCAGAACCAAGACAGCTATTCGAAGGACGAGAGCGAAGCCTATATCCACGATGTCGGCTACGCCGATCGAGAGCGATTGGAGATATTGACCGAGCTATACGACCCCGCGAGTCGAGACTTCATCACGAGCCAGCTTCCCGACAATGCGCGGTCCGTATTGGAAATCGGATGCGGGCACGGCCAAATGGCGTTCTGGTTCGCCGATCAGGTCAGGTCACACAGCGGAGCTGTCGTGGCGATAGACGAGTCGCAAGCTCAGATCGACGTCTGTCTCCAGAGGCGAGACGAGCGCGGGATCGACAATATTCGCTTTATCCGCCATGATATGACATCCACGCTGGATATCGGAGAAGCGTTCGACGTCGTCTACTGTCGCTTCGTTCTCGCGCATATCACGAACTGGACGACATTTTTCGAGAACGTCCTGTCGCTATGCAAGGACAACGGCTCGATTATCATCGAGGAGCCGACGACACGCCGCTTTTCGATTCCTCATCACCCCTCCGTTCCCCGTTCGGTCGAGCTGCTCGAAAGGTTGGGCGAGAGAATCAACGTCAAATTCAATTGCGCGGAGCCGCTCTGGACCTATGTGCAGAACATGGACGTCGCTATCGAAGCGGCGCAGTTCACACAACCGGCGCTCAGGACCCCGCGTCAAAAGAGCCTGATCTGGCGTTCGTTCGTTCAGATTCGAGATCGGCTGCGAGAATTCGGACTCGCGACCAGTCCAGAAATAGAAGCGCTCTACCGCGATCTCCGAAATGTCGCAGAGGACGACGGCTACCTACTGGAAGGCGTTCGCATTCTTCACCTGCATTTGAGAAAGCGCCCTCCGGTGCGAAACTAAACGGCCCCAGTTCGGATCGCGGAGCTGCGCGGCGGGGCGTCTCTTCATGCTTCGACCGCGTGGCGGAAACGGCGACGAGATCGAGTATGCGCTAGAACGCCGAGGTCTGCATGTCTCATAATTGTTTCGGCCACCTCTTCCGCGTCACGACATTCGGCGAGAGCCATGGGCCGGCGCTCGGCGCAGTGGTCGACGGTTGTCCGCCGGGAATTGAGCTGACGGCGGCGGAGATTCGACATGCGCTCGAGAGACGTCGACCCGGCCAATCGCGCTTTACCACGCAACGGCGGGAGCCGGATGACGTGAAAATTCTCTCCGGCGTCTTCACGGATGGAAACGGCCGGCAAGTGACGACGGGCACGCCGATCGCTCTGATGATCGACAACACCGATCAGCGCACAAGAGACTATAACGAGATCGCGAACAAATTCCGTCCCGGTCATGCAGACTATGCCTATGATGCGAAATACGGAATTCGTGACTATCGCGGTGGCGGACGCGCATCGGCGCGGGAGACGGCCGCGCGCGTCGCAGCGGGCGCGGTCGCCCGCAAAGTCGTCGCGGGCGTATCGATTCGTGGAGCGCTCGTGCAGATCGGCGCGGATAGAATCGATCGCGAGCGCTTCGATTGGAGCGAGGTGGAGAGAAATTCGCTATTTTGCCCGGATCCACGAGCCGCGCGGCGTTGGGAGGATTATCTCGACGAGGCGCGGAGAGCGGGCTCGTCCGTCGGCGCCGTGATCGAGGTAATCGCGGAAGGCGTTCCTGCAGGCTGGGGCGCGCCGATCTACGGTAAGCTCGACGCCGAGCTCGCGAGCGCCCTCATGTCGATCAATGCCGTCAAGGGAGTTGAAATCGGGGCGGGCTTCGCGGCTGCGGAACTCTCGGGCGAAGCCAACGCCGACGAAATGCGTTCGGGCAATGACGGGAGAGCGGTCTTTCTTTCCAATCACGCCGGCGGCGTGCTGGGCGGCATTTCGACCGGGCAGACGATCATGGCGCGTTTCGCGGTCAAACCGACGTCGTCGATCCTCACGCCGCGGCTGACGATCGACAGCCTCGGAGGAGACACGGAAATCGTCACGAAAGGCCGGCACGATCCCTGCGTCGGCATTCGCGCCGTGCCGGTCGGCGAAGCAATGATGGCGATCGTGCTCGCCGATCAGTTTCTGCGGCATCGTGGCCAAGTCGGATAGCGTCGCAAGCGCTGGGAACTCGGTGTCACGCGGCGAGCCGGCATATATCGACAGACAGCCACGAAGCCACCCTCTCGCGAGCCGCGCCCGCCGGATGCGCAAGTCCGCTGCGCGTTGTGGCGCAGCGCTTCTCCGTCGTGCGGTAAATCTCACTTTCGTGCTTGACCCTGACATTGATGTCAGGAGCTAGACCATGCGGCAGGAGGGCGGATGAAGATCGGAGACGTTGCAAAAAGGACTGGGGCGAGCGTGCGCTCCATCCGTCATTACGAGAAGGTCGGCCTGATCCGCGCCACCCGCGAGGAGAACGGCTACCGCGATTTCGACGAGGCCGAGGTCGCTTTCGTGCGCCGCATCGGCCGGATGATCCGGCTCGGCTTCACCACAGACGAAATCGCGACATTTCTCAACTGCATCGTCGACGATCCCGCCGCGGTTACCGCCTGTCCGAAGGTGGCCGCTGCGCATCGGTTGAAGCTCGAGGCGATCGAACGGCAAATGGCCGATCTCGAAACGCGCCGCCAGAAGCTTCTCGTCACCCTGAAGGCTGCCTCCAGCCAGGACGACATCAACGTATCGGAATCGCCTGTCCATGCCGAAACCAACCCCATCGCCCTCGCTCATCCTCGCCACCCTGGCGCTCGCCGTCTATTTCGTCGGCGCGGTTGAATTCATGCTCGCGCCGATGCTGACGCCATTGGCGTCGGCCTTTGCCGCGAAGCCCGCCGATATCGCCTGGCTCGTCTCGGCCTACGCGGTATCCTATGCCGTACTCGCCCCGCTCATCGGCCTCCTCGGCGATCGGATCGGTCGGCGGCGTTTGTTGTTGCCAGCGCTGGCGCTTTTTGCCGCCGATGCGCTGGCTGTCGCCTTCGCGCCCTCGCTCTCTTTCGCGATCGTCGCGCGAGTGCTCGGCGGCGCGGCGGGAGCGGCGCTCACGCCGACCGCCTTTGCCCTGATTGCCGAGACCGTTCCCGAAGAACGTCAGGCGGGAGCCATGGGGCTCGTCCTCTTGGGCTTGACCCTCGGCATCGCCACGGGTCCGACTTTCGCAGGGCTATTGACCGACGCCTATGATTGGCAGGCGCCGTTCATTGCCGTAGCCTGCGGCTGCATCGCCGTCCTCATCCTGGCGGCGCGCATTTTGCCGCCATCCATCGCGCGGCGGAGTCGTCCGCTCAAAGCCTCGGCGGCCCGATTGCTCGACGGCGCGATCCTCCGGCCCAACCTCTCCAAGGGGTTCTGGCTCGGCGCGACGATTGCTGGGTTTCTAATCTCCGGCGAGGTTCTGCGTAGCCGCTATGGTCTTTCCACCGGCGTCATCGGCCTTTCGGTCGCTGCCTTCGGTCTCGGGCTCGCCGCAGGCAACCTGGCCGTCGGACGGCTGACCGCCTGGGCCGGACGGCCCGAGACTGTGCTGGTTTTCGCCATCGGCCTGATCTTCTTTACGCAAAGTGCGTTTCTGGCGACCGAGTCGAGCCGCGTATCGGCAATTATCCTTCTGGCTCTTTGGGGATTTGCCTCGGGCCTCGCCGCCCCGGCCAACACCGCCGTTCAGGCGAGCCGAGCTGGGCCTGACGCGGGCTTTGTATTGGCGTCATCGGAATCGATTAACAATTGCGCTCTTCTCGTTCTGGCGCCAGTCGTCGCGAGCTGGATCGGACGGGCCGACACCGTCGATGCGGCGATCCTACTCGGCGCCTGCACGCTCGCGGCGCTCGGCGTAAATCTCCTCGATCAGCGATCGCTCCCGAAAATCCTTCCCGGCGAAACCGCCTAGCATTATTCGGCGCGCCGCGTTTCGATTGCACGATGGCGCTGGTGTTCCAGGAGGACGCGCGATTGCTTCCCTGGCGGCGTCCAGGCCAATATGACGATTGGGCGCATCTGCGCGCTGGATGCAGTGCGCGGCATCGGCTTCGAGGCTTTCCGCACAGTTCTCCAGCGGACAGAGGCCGCGCGTCGCCTTCGCCCGCGCGCTCGCGGTGCGGCCGGACGTGCTGCTGACGGACAAGTCTTTCTCCGCGCTCGACACGCCGACCCGCAGCGTTTGCAGGACGATCTGCTCGAGCTCCGGCGCTCCGTCTCGGCTACCGTGTGATCGCTCTCGGCGGAAAGCCGGGCGAGGTCCGCGCCGCCGTCACGATCGAGGTCGGCGCGCCCGCGATGACGTGCCGACCCACGCTGTCGCCTCCTATCGTCTCGAGATTTATTGACTTTGTCTAGTAATTTAGTCAACATACGCGCCGCCGTGAAACCACGATTGCCTTCACCTGCCGAGCAAACTGCGGGGCGCGGGGCAAAATGTAATGACGCATCGAGGCGCCGAGCATGTTCAGTCCCTCTTCCTTTTCGGTGGTCGTTACCGATAAGAAAAGGACCGGAATCGAGACCGTTTCCGGAGTGACGCCCGGAGCGACGAGCCGGGCTTCGGCCATGGTGTTCGAGGATCCCGTCTCGTTGCGGCTCAAAGCCGATCTGCATCGGATCGCGCCGAGCGACGCGACCGTTTTGATCATCGGCGAGACCGGCACCGGAAAGGAGCTGGTCGCTCGCTATATTCACGCCAATAGCGCGCGCAAGGACGGTCCCTTCCTCGCGGTCAATTGCGGCGCTTTCAGCGAGACGCTGGTCGAGGCGGAGCTGTTCGGCCATGAGAAGGGCGCGTTCACTGGCGCCGCGAGAAGCGAGAACGGCTGGTTCGAGGCCGCCCATGGCGGGACGCTGCTGCTCGACGAGATCGGCGATCTTCCGCCGCCCATGCAGGTGAAGCTGCTGCGCGTCTTGCAGGAGCGCGAGATCGTGCGCGTCGGATCGCGCAAGGCGCGGCCGATCGATGTGAGGCTGATCGCCGCCACCAATGTGAATCTCGAGGCGGCGGTGGCCGCGAAGAGCTTCCGCAAAGACCTCTTCTATCGACTCGCCATAGCGACCGTGAATATCGCGCCGCTGCGCGCGAGACGCGGCGACATCGAGCCGCTCGCCAATTATTTTCTGCGCCTCTATGGCGCGAAGCTCGGCCGCCCGATGCCCGTGCTCGCGCCCGAAGCCCTCGCGAAGCTGACCGCCTATCATTGGCCCGGCAATATTCGCGAGCTGGAGAATGTGCTGCACAATGCGCTGCTGCTGACGCCGGAGGCGCACATAAGCGATGTGCCGATCGTCGAGGCGTTCGACGCGCCGCATGCGGAAGAGGTCGCCGATTTCGAGACGCGCCTGCGCGGCCTGCTCGAAACCGCGATAGCGCAAGGCGAGAAGAACCTCTTCGACCGCGTGACCCGTTCCCTCGTCTCGGTCGCTCTCGATCTCGAGCGCGGCAATCAGGTCCACACCGCGGAGCGGCTCGGCATGAGCCGCAACGAGCTGCGCACCCATCTCGGCCATATGGGCGTCATTGCTCCGCGCAAGAAGAGCCGGCCCGAGAAAGATCGGGAGGAAAAGCGGACGCCGGCGCGAAGCGCCCCCAATGTCGTGCGGCTGGGCTTTCAGAAATTCGGCACGCTCGCGGCCTTGCGGGCGTTGGGGTCGCTCGACGAACGCCTTCGACCATTCGGCTATCACGCCGAATGGCGGGAGTTCAGCGCCGGGCCTGCTGTTCTCGACGCGATCGGTCGCGGCGAGATCGACATCGGCGTAACCGGCGAGGCTGCGACGGTTTTCGCTCTCGCGATGGGCGTTCCGTTCTTCTATGTCGGCTATGAATCTCCCGCCCCGACCGATGTCGCCCTCGTCGTCGCCGATCCGCGCCTCTGCTCGATCGACGATCTGAAAGGCAAGCGCGTCGCCTTCAGCCGATGGTCGAACGCCGATCATTTTCTGACGACCGCGCTCAACATTCGGGGGCTATCGCGCGACGACATCGAGCCCGTCTATGTCCCTCCGACGCTCGATCTGCTCGAGGATTTGCGCGAGGGCGCCATCGACGCTTGGGCGATCTGGGAGCCTTTGTTGAGCGCCGCGCGCATGGGGAGCAAGACTCATGTGCTCCTCGATGGCTCCGGCTTCGTCGAGAATCATCAATTCTATGTCGCGCGCCGACACTTCGCTTGCGGCCAACCGCAGATCGTCGACGCGATCCTCGCCGAAATCCGCGCGCTCGGCGCGACGCCGCGCGAGCGCGCCGAGGAAGAGCTCGGCGCCGTCGCGCGATGCCTGCATCTCGACCGGCAGGTGGCGCGACATTATCTGCACCGGCTCGATTTCGAGCCCAAGCCGCTCGATTTCCATGTCATCGGCCAGCAGCAGTCGATCGCCGACGGCTATTTCGCCGCGGGCCAATTACCCGCTCGCGTCTCGATCGAAGGCGCCGTTTGGCGAGGCGCGTGACGGCGCCTCGCGCTTTTGGCTCGGAGCGTGATCGATCGAACGATTCCATTCGATCGAAAGGCGCTTTCGCGTCAATATTTGGCGAGGATCGGCTGCGCCGACGCCCCGCCGAAGCGCAGAGTGACGCCGACGCTCGCGAGCCAAGGATCGAGGTTCGACTTCACCCTGACATAGATGTTCTGATTGAGCGCGGAATTATAGATCGTCGCATAGGCGGTCGGCTCCGCCATGATGCGCTTCAGATCGACATTCACGCCGATATTGGGCGTGATCATATAATCGAAGCCGATCTGTCCCGCGACGCCGACCGAGGTTCCGATCTGCAGAGCGCGCACCGAATCATAGCCGGTGAAGCCGAGCGCGGTGCCGAGGGGCGTCCAGCCGTTGCCCGGGCTGTATCCATAGGGAACCGCCCAAGTGACGCCGACGCCGATATAGGGTTGGAAGGCGCCGAATTGGGTGAAGTGATATTGGCCGAGCAGCGACACCGGTAGAAGATTCGTCGCGCCGACCGGAATGCCGGCGAGCGAGCCCGTCGCCGTCAAAGTGTGCCGCGTATAGCCGGCGATCGTCTCGACAGCGAAATGCTCGTCGAAATAATAGCTGAGATCGATCTCGGGAATGATCGACGTGGAGGCATGAACGCCGGCGCCGAAGATCTGGCCGCCGGGAACGCCGGCGGCGATTCCGGTGACGGCCGGCACGGTTCCGAAGCGGTCGAAAACCGAAAAGCCGCCGTCCGGAACGATCGCCGTCGCGCGCAGCCTGATTTGGAAGGGTTGATAATCAACGGACGAGATCGTCGCCGGCTGCGGCTGCGCGCGCGACGGAAGATCGGCGGCGAAGGCGGCGTTCGCGCAGACGAGCGCGCTCGCCGCACCGATGACGCGGTACGGGATATTCATCTTCTTTCCTCGAAATGCTGGGAACAAACGAGACGAGAGGCGACGAGCCTTTCGTTATTCGCCGCCTTCATAGAACAGCTCGAGCGGCAGACCGACCGCCGTCTTGCCGATCCAGTCGCGCGCGATGATGTTCGACGGCCCCATGCCGATGCCGGCGCGGGCGTCGCGGAAATAGCGCTCGAGCGAGCCCTTCTTGTAGCCGTAGCCGCCGGTGACGGTGAGCGCGGCCGCGGCGGAGAGATTGGCGGTCTCGGAGGCGTGAACCTTGAATTCGGTGAGCGCGATCAGCAGCTCCGATTGCGGTTTGCCCGAAAACCACAGCGCGTCGAGCCCCGCCGCGAGCTCACGCCGCCAGGGTCCGAGTGATTCGATCAGCACTTTCGGCTTGGCGAGCTCCTGTCGGATCGCCTGATAATCGGCGAGACGCTTGCTCGTGTCCTTGTGGATCGAATTCTTGATATGTCCCACCGCCGTATCGTGAGCGCCGCGGGCGACCCCTTCCCACACCGCGCCGAGGCCGATCAGATAGACCGGCGAGACGCCGTTGTAGATGATCTCCTTGCCTTGATTTTCCTCGCCGAGACGATTGCTCCGCGCGACCTTCACGCCCTCGTAGCGGATCGGACCGGAATGGTTTCCGCGCACGCCGAGCGCGTTCCACGGCCCGGGCGTGATGCCCGGCGATTTCCCATCCACGATGAAGAAGGAGATATCCGATTGATCGCGCGCGTCCGGCGTGCGCGTCTGAGTGATGTAGTAATCCGCCTTGCCGGAGGAGGTGGTGAAGGATTTTTCCGCATTGACGATATAATCATCGCCGTCGCGCGACGCCTGCGAGAAATTATACCACCAATGACCGCCGGAGGCGCGCTCGCTGGTCGAGTAGGTTCCGAGCAGATATTTTCCGTCCTGCGGCTTCAGCCAGCGCAGCTTCTGATCATGCGTGCCATAGAGATTGATCGTCTGCGCGGCGCCGACATGCATCACATAGACGAGGCCCGTCGAGGCGTCCTTCTGTCCGATGCGATAGGCGGCCTCGGCGAAAGCCGTATGATCGAGTCCTAGCCCGCCATATTCCGGCGAGACCAGCGCGCGGGTCCATCCGGCTTCGGCGAGAGCATGGAGATTCTCGGCGGGAAACAGCGACTGCTCGTCATTGCGCTCCGCATTGGCGGCGATCACTGTCTCGATAACGCGATCGAGCCGTTCGAACGCTTCTGCTCTGTTGACTTCCGACATTTTCGTGCCTCAACTTATTCTGTCATTGTGGATCGAAGCGCAGTTCCGATCGACGAATCTGTTTCGAGACGCTCACGCGGCCAAGCGGGCTTGCTCGGCCTCGAGCGCGCGCACGAGCGGAATGACGCGCTTGCCGAAAAACTCGACCTCCTCCTGAAAATGCAGGAAGCCGAGAAGGACGAGATCCACGCCGACCGCCTTGATATCCAAGATCCGCCGGGCGACCTCTTCCGGCGAGCCGATGAGATTGGTCTTGAACCCGTCATTGTATTGGACGAGATCATCGAAGCTCGACTTCGCCCAATTGCCTTCGCGCTCCGGCGAAGCCGCGCCGGCGTTCTGAACCTCGTGGTGGAAAGCGCGAACGGCGTCCGGATCGGCATTTGTCAGAATATCGTTCAACGCGGCGCGCGCTTCCTCGGCCGTGTCGCGCACGATAGCGAAGGCGTTGACTCCGATCCTCACCCGATGACCGCTCTGCGCGGCCTTGGCGCGAATGTCGTCGACCTGTTTTTGAATGCCTTCGATCGTGTTGCCATTGGTGAAATACCAGTCGGAAACGCGCGCCGCCATGTCGCGCGCCGCGCGCGAGCTGCCGCCCTGGAATATCTCCGGCGGGCTGACGGGCTTCGGCTTCAGCGTGTAGGCGCGGAACCGGTAGAAGTCGCCTGCGAAGCTGAAATCGTCTTGCGACCACACGCCACGCAGAACGCGGATGAACTCCTCCGAGCGCCGATAGCGCTCGTCGTGATCGAGCCAATGTTCGCCGATTGCCTGGAACTCGCCGCGGAACCATCCCGAGACGATGTTGACCGCGAGCCGCCCACCGGTATACCAGCTGATCGACGCGACCTGCTTGGCGACAACCGCCGGATGCCATGGGCCGGGAAGAATCGCCGCGATTACATTGAGCTTCTCGGTCGCCGCGAGCAGCGCATGGGAGAAGCTCACCGACTCGTGCTGATAGTCGGCGCCATAGCCGGCGGTGAAGCGGATTTGCGTCAAGGCGTATTCGAAGCCCGACGCTTCGGCGATCTGCGCGAGCTTGCGATTATAGTCGATATCCCAGCTCGTGCGCTGCTCGACCTTGCTGATGACGAGGCCGCCCGAGACATTCGGAACCCAATAGGCGAATTTGATCGCCTCCGTTTTTTGATGCGCCGAAGGCGAAGAAGCGCCGCTCATCCTTAGTCTCCCTGTGGCCCGCGCGCGCCGCCGATAGTCACGCGACCGCGCATCGATCGTCTATGAATGAGCACGGCGCGTGCCACCCAATTTTCGGCTGGTGATTACGGATTTCCGCATTATCACGGGGGACGGCGATTGCATTCGCAACAGTCCAGGCGCGGCGCTGCTGCGCATGCAACAATGCGATTGCGATAGGCCGCGATCTGCCGAGTCCCGATCCGGCGCCTCGATTGCGATGCGATTACTTCCGAGGCACATCGAGAGGATCTTCGAATGACACGATCGAACCGCCCGCGGCATATCGTCGACATGCGCGCGCGACCATCATTCCTTCATTCCTTCTTCGGAGCGGAGCCTGGATCGGCCGACTTCGAAACCGTGTGCTGGATGAACCGCCGCATGGGCTCCGAGGATATCGACCATTTCACGCGAGCGCCCGACCTTCCTTCGTTTCGTCGAGAGCTCGACGCGGCGGAGATCGACATCGCTGTCATGGTGGGACGCAGCACGCCGAGCGTGCGGATTTCAAATGATGTGCTGGCGACGCTGTCTCGCTCGTCGGAAGGGCGCCTGCTCGGCGTCGGCTCGGTCGACCCGCAACTCTTCACCGGCAGAGGTGCGGCCGACGAGGCGGAGCGCTGCCTGAAGGAGCTTAAGCTCGCAGGCGTCAATGTCGATCCCGCTTTTTTGGGGGAGCCGATCTCTCACGACGACGCTACGTTGTTTCCCGTCTACGAAGTCTGCGCGGAGATCGGCGCGCCGGTCTTCATGATGTCTGGCCCGACGACGCCGGACCTACGACTCAACGATCCGCTCGCCGTCGATCGCGTCGCGCGCGCTTTCCCGAGCCTTCCCATCGTCTGCTGCCACGCCTTCTACCCGCGAATCGACGAGATGATCGGCGTCGCCTTTCGTAACGAGAATGTCTTCGTGTCGCCGGACATGTATCTCTTAGCGCCGGGCGGCCAGCGCTATGCGGACGCTGCGAGCGGATGTCTCGCGGATCAAGTCCTGTTCGGCTCGTCCTATCCGTTTCGCCCTCTCGGTCAGGGCGTCGCCGATTTCCTGCGCCTCGACTTGCACGAGGAAGTGATCGAGAAAGTCGCATGGCGCAACGCTGCGCGCCTGCTGCGTCTCGATCTGGCATGAGCTGCTGCGCTTGCCGCAGATCCGGGTCGGAATTGCTTCGAATGCAGCAGCCGAAGCACAAAACGAGCGAGGATTTAGCGGGCGAGCGATTGGCCCGTCTCTTGCGGCCGGCAATCGCAAAAGAAGTCTCCTATTGCCGCGCTCGGGCCGGCGAACAGGGATCGGATCATGGATATCTTGTGGTACATTCCGACGCATGGCGACTCGCGCTATCTCGGCGCCGAGGAAGGCGCGCGGACGGCGACCTTCGACTATCTTCGGCAAATCGCGGTCGCGGCCGACAGTCTCGGCTATTACGGCGTTCTCATTCCGACGGGGCGCTCCTGCGAGGATCCGTGGATCGTCGCGGCGAGCTTGATCGAGTCGACGAAGGCCCTGCGCTTTCTCGTGGCTCTGCGTCCTGGCCTGGTGCAGCCGGCGCTGGCGGCGCGCATGACGGCGAGCCTCGATCGTCTCTCGCGTGGGCGGCTGCTGATCAATCTCGTCGCCGGCGGCGATGCGAGCGAACTCGCCGGGGACGGACTCTTTCTCGATCATGCGGCCCGCTACGAGGTCTCGGCCGAATTCGTGCGCGCCTGGGAGGCGCTTCTTCGCGCGAGCCATGCGGATGAGAGCGTCGATTTTCACGGCGCGCATTTCGACATGGAGAAGGGTAGGCTGCTGTTTCCGCCGGTGCAGAGCCCACGGCCGCCGCTCTATTTCGGCGGCTCCTCGGAGCCCGCGCACGAGCTCGCAGCGCGCGCTGTCGACACTTATCTGACATGGGGAGAGCCGCCCGCCGCGGTCGCCGAGAAGATCGCGGATGTGCGGCGTCGCGCGGCGGCGTTCGGACGTGCGCCCCGCTTCGGAGTGCGGCTTCATGTGATCGTTCGAGAGACGGAGGACGAAGCCTGGGCGGCGGCGGACTCCCTCATCAGCCGCCTGGATGATGGCGCCATCGCAGAGGCGCAGAAGACCTTCGCGAAGATGGATTCGATCGGCCAGAGGAGAATGCTCGAATTGCGCAAAGGCGGAGGGCGCACGCGCGCGGACCTCGAGATTAGCCCCAATCTCTGGGCCGGCGTCGGATTGACGCGGGGCGGCGCAGGAACGGCGATCGTCGGCAATCCGGCGCAGGTCGAGGCGCGCTTGCGTGAATATGCAGCGCTCGGCGTCGACAGCTTCATTCTTTCCGGCTATCCGCATTTGGAGGAGGCCTATCGTTTCGCCGAGCTCATGTTTCCGAGGCTCGGAGTCGAGGCGCGCGGGACATTGCCGGGCAAGAAGATCACCGGTCCGTTTGGAAGCGTCGCGGCGAAGCCCGACGCGGCGCCTTCGGCGGCGGCATGAGGAGCGCATCATAAATGTCTGACCGCATCGTCGAGATCCGCGCGACCGCTGTCGCGCTCGAGCGCCTGCTCGCCGCGCTCGCCTCAAACGCCGCACAACGTGACAAGCAGGGCGGCACGGCCAAGCACGAGCGCGATCTCATTCGCGACAGCGGCCTGCTGACCCTCTCCATCCCTCACGAATTCGGCGGCGGCGGCGCGGATTGGGTCGAAATATTCGCCATAATTCGGCGAATGGCGGCGGTCGACAGCTCGCTCGCCCATCTTTTCGCGTTTCATCATCTGATGATCGCCACGCTCCAATTCTTCGGGACGGCCGAGCAGACGCGGCGCGCCATGGAGAAGACGGTTCGCGAGAATTGCTTTTGGGGCAATGCGGTCAATCCGAAAGATTCTCGCCTGCGGCTACGTCGCCATGGCGAATCCTATCGGCTCGACGGCGCGAAGAGCTTTTGTTCCGGCGCGAGCGATTCCGACATGCTCGTCGTCTCGGCGCTCGACGATCGGGAAAAATTGAAGATCGCCGTCATTCCGACCCGGCGCGCCGGAATTCGGATTCACGATGATTGGGACAATATGGGGCAGCGCCAGACCGACAGCGGCTCCGTGTCCTTCGACGCGGTCGAGGCGCGTGAAGACGAACTGCTCGTCTCGCCCGGGCCGCTCGGCTCGCCTTTCGCGGCCTTGCGGCCATGTCTCGCGCAGCTCATTCTCGTCGCCATTTATGTCGGATTGGCGCGTGGCGCGCTCGATTCGGCCATCGCCTATGTGCGGGAGTTGCCGAGCGATGGCGCGGCGCGCATCGGCGGCGATCCGTTCACTCTCCATACGGCAGGCGAGCTCTGGGCGCAGGTCTGCGGGGCGGAGGCGCTGGTCGATTGCGCCGTGCAGTCTTTTCAACGCGGGTGGACGCGCGGCGACGCGATCACGCCGCAAGAACGCGGCGCCGTTGCGATCGATGTGGCGACCGCCAAGGTCGCGAGCGCCCGCGCGGCGCTCGACGTCGGCAGCCGCATGTTCGACATCATGGGCGCGCGCGCGACGATCGCCCGCGCCGGGCTCGACCGCTTCTGGCGTAATGCGCGCACGCATACGCTTCACGATCCGCTCGATCACAAGCTGAAGGAGCTCGGTGATTTCGCGCTGAACGGCGCCTATCCTACGCCTTCCTTCTATTCTTGAACGGCGCTGCGCCACAGCCGGCTTTCATAGCTCTCACACAGGAGACGACATGACCGCGATAAAGCTCGTCGCCGTATCCGGCGGCCTCGGACACCCGTCACGCGCAGCCGCTCTCGCGCAAGCGATCACGGCGGAAATCGCCGCATCGACAACGATCGAAGCCTATGCGATCTCGGTCGCCGATCTCGTCGCCGATCTCGCCGGAGTCGTTTCGGCAAAGGACGCTCCCCCGTCGGTGAGCGAAGCCGTGAAACAAATCGAGACCGCGGACGCGCTGGTCGTTACGACTCCGGTCTATCGCGGCTCCTACACCGGCCTCTTCAAGCATCTCTTCGATCTCGTCCATCACGAGGCGCTGATCGGTACGCCCGTTCTGCTCGCCGCGACGGGCGGCAGCGATCGACATTCATTGGTGATCGATCACCAATTGCGGCCCTTGTTCGCTTTTTTCCAGTCGCTGACATTACCGCTCGGCGTCTACGCCAATGACAGCGATTTCTCGAATTATGAGGTGAGCAGCGACGCTCTGAAGGAACGCATCAGGCTCGCCGTCACACGAGGAATAGAGCATTTGAAGCACTGACGGTAGCTGCGCTTCACTTCACTGGAAGCCTGATCCCTATCGGCGGAGTGATTCTGGAGCCGTCGTGATGAGCCTCGCCTTCGCCGTTTTCAAAGAGAAGTCGCGTCTGGAGGCCTTCTCGACCATTTCTCGATCATCGACGACCCGCGCGAGGCCTGGCGCGGCGCGCATCAGCTTCGCGAGGTTCCCCGAACAGTCGATGAAGCTATTTCGGACGATGACGGACATGCGGCTCTTCAAGTGACGGGCGCAGGGGAGGGGGCGTCGACAGGGGCGCAATCGCCTGTCGATGGGCGCCTAGAAGTTCGCAGTCAGAAGAGGCGCGGCGCGTTTCGGCGCGGCCGGACGAGCAGGAGGAAAAAGCCAGCGGTGCGCGATGGGCATGAAAAGCGAAGGCTTTGCATAGGCGTCACGCAGTTTGCCGATCGAGATGCGACCGCATCACCAGTTCCGAATAGGCTCGTCCTTGCGCCATGAGTTCATCGTGCGCGCCACGCTCGATGATCCGGCCCTTTTGCAAGACGATGATTTGATCGGCCTGCCGCACCGTCGAAAGGCGGTGGGCGATCGCGATGGTCGTGCGTCCCTGCGATAGCGCGGCCAGCGCAGACGCCATGGCGTGTTCGGTCTTGGCGTCGAGGGCGCTGGTCGCTTCGTCGAGCAGCAGGATCGGCGGATCGCGAAGAATGACGCGCGCGAGCGCCAGCCTTTGCTTCTCGCCGCCCGAAAAGCGATAGCCTCTCTCCCCGACCAGCGTCTCGTAGCGGTCGGGCAAGGCCATGATCGTCTCGTGAATCTGGGCGATGCGTGCGGCCCTCGCGAGCTGATCGTCGGACGCCTCGCCTCGGCATATTCCAGCGCGAGCCGCTCGTCCGGGGCGAACAGCGGGCTATCGCGCCAGTCCGTGAGCGCGTCGATCTTCTCCATCGCGACGCCGCGTTTCGCCAGCGTCGCGGAGTTGATGTCGACGCAAAAAGCGCAATGGTTGATCTGCGAGACGCGCACGGTCAGCAATGAGCGCAGCGCCGGCGACAAAGGCGAGGAGCGTCGGTTCAAGGCGCCGTATAACAGCGCCGCGGCCGCGAAGACCAGAGGCGAGCGCCCCCAAAGCAGGCCCGGATCGAGAACGCGTCCATAGGTCAGCTTCTGCTTCCAGAAGAAGAGACGAATGAGCCAGGGATATCGAGGAATCGGCTTGGCTTCGACAAGGGGCATGAGGAGCTCCATTCGGGGAAGAGCACGAGGCTGCGCGCTACGTGGCGACGGTCAACGCCGTCCTTCACGCAGGCGCCGGAGAATCACGGGCAGCAGCGACAGAGCGCCGAGTCCGAGCAGAGCGGCGATCAATGTGGGGCTGAACACGTCTTCCAGCCGCACGTCTGCGCCGGCGTCGAATATCTTGCCGAGACTTGCTCCAAACGCCGCATAAACCAGCGTGCCGGGCACGATGCCGATCCCCGTGGCGGCGACGAAGGGCTCGAGGCGCATGCCCAGCAGCGCGGGCGCCAGATTGACGGCCCAGAACGGAAACACGGGAACGAGCCGAAGGAACAACAGATAGTTGAATGCGTCCTTGCGAAAGCCGTCGGCCATGCGCGCGAGAAAAGGTCCCGCGCGCTCGCGCAGGACATCGCCGGCAGCGGAGCGGGCGATGAGGAACAACAGTGTCGCGCCGGCCGTCGCGCCGATGATAGTCAATGTCGCCCCGAGCGGCACGCCGAACAGAAAGCCTCCCGCCAGCGTCATGACCGCCGCTCCGGGCAGTGAGAGCGCGACGACTCCGACATAAGCGAGCACATAGGCGCAAGCGGCGACAACGCTGTGCGACTGGACGAACTCCAACAGCGCGGCGCGATTGTCGCGCAGGGCGTCGAGCGTCAGATATTGGTCCACGCGCAAATAAACAGCCGCCGCGATCAACGCCGCGAGCGCGAGCAGAGGGGCGAGGCGCCGCAGGCTCATCCGAAAGCTCCGAGAAAGCGGACGAGCGCGCGCATTCGCGTCGAGAACAGCGCAGGAGTGTAATAGGCGCCGGCGGCGCGCTTGGAGATTTCGCTCAGCGTCGGATAGGGGACGATGAGATTGGCCAACGCCCCGATCTTTAGCCCTTCCGAGATCGCCAAGGTCCAGGGCGTTATCAACTCGCCGGCATTGTGGCCGACGATGGTCGCGCCCAGCACATGCCCGCCTTTTCCGACCACGACCTCGAGGAATCCGCGCGTTTCGCTCTCGGCTCGAGCGCGGTCATTGTCCGCGAAATCGGCGCGCAGAATGCGAATATCGGCGCCTCCCTCCCGCGCCTGCGCTTTGGTGAGTCCGACTTGCGCGAGTTCCGGATCGGTATAGGTCACCCATGGAAAGGCCTTCGGTCGGCTTTTTGCCGGCAGCCGGAACAGCGCGTTGCGGATGATGATGCCGGCGTGATAGCTGGCGAGATGAGTGAATTGGAGTCCGCCCGCAACATCGCCGGCGGCGAAGATCCGCTTATTGCTCGTGCGCAGCCGGGCATCGGTCTCGACGCCTTTCTGCGAGTAGCGCACGCCTGCGATGTCGAGCCCGAGATCTTCGACATTGGGCTTTCGGCCCGCGGCGACGAGCAGATGCGAGCCTTCGATCGCGCTTTCGCCGGCGCCGCTTCGCAGCACGATGGCGACGCCTTCGGCGCGCGTCTCGACGCGGAGAATGTCGACGCTCTCGTGAAGATCGACTCCATCCTCGACGAGCGCGTCACGAACGACGGCGGCTGCGTCCGGATCGTCCTTCGGAAGCAGAGGGCCGAGGTCGAAGAGGCTTACTTCCGCGCCGAGCCGTCGATGCGCCTGCGCCAATTCGCAACCGATCGGCCCCGCGCCGATCACCAGGAGACGTCTCGGCAGAACCTTGTTGTCGAAAATCGTCTCATTGGTGAAATAAGGCGAGCTGTCCAGCCCGGGAATCGGCGGCACGGCGGCGCGGCTGCCGGTGGCGATCACGAAGCGCCGCGCGCGAATGATCTTGCCAGCGGCCTCGACGGTTCGCGGATCCACGAAGCGCGCGCGCCCTTCGATCACAACGCATCCGAGGCCCGTGAAGCGCTCGATGGAATCATGTGGTGCGAGCGCATCGATGACGCCGTGGACATAGGCGTTCACCGCGTCGAAATCGACGTGCGGCTCGCCGGCTCGCACGCCGAATCGGCGCGCTCGCGCCACGGCTTTCGCCGCCTTCGCCGCCGCCAGCAGCGATTTCGACGGCACGCAGCCGGTGTTGAGGCAATCGCCGCCCATCTTATGCGACTCGATCAAGACGGTGCGCGCGCCGAGCTGCGCCGCGCCCGCCGCGACCGACAGGCCGGCGGAGCCCGCGCCGATGATGCAAATATCGGCCTGAATGTCCTCGCTCATCGCGCCGCTCCCGGCGCGCTGGCGATTCCGACGAAGGCGCCCGTCTTTAACGGGATAATGGCGCCCGGGGATTCCGGGATAATGGCGCCCCCTCTAACGGAATGATCCCGCCTGGGCGCCGCGTTCGTCGACCGGCGAGATTTGTTTCACCCGTTCTGGTTTTCGGTCAAGGCGTTTTTGGCTCCTTTGGCGCGCGCTCGGCGTAGGCTTTCGGCCGATAGCTCGATACGGTTGGCGTTGTGAACGAGGCGGTCCAGGATCGCATCGGCGTAGGTGGGATCTCCGATAACCTCATGCCAGGAGGCTATGGGGAGCTGAGAGGTGACGATCGTCGATCGGCGCCCGTAGCGCTCTTCGAGGATTTCGAGAAGATCGTGGCGAGCGCCGGCGTCGAGCGGCTCGAGGCCGAAGTCGTCGAGGACCAGGAGATCGGCGCGTCCGAGCGATTTCAGAAGCCGCGGATGGCGGCCGTCGCCGCGTGCGAGCGCCAGCTCTTCGCAGAGCTTCGGCCAGCGATGATAGACGACGGAGCGATTGTCGCGGCAGGCCTTCTGGCCGATGGCGCAGGCGAGCCAACTTTTCCCGACGCCGGATGGCCCGACGAGAGCCAAATTATCGTGAGCGTCGATCCATTGGCCCTCGGCGAGCTTTTGGAACATCGCGCGGTCGAGGCCGCGCGCGGCGCGATAGTCGACGTCTTCGACGGTGGCCTGCTGGCGGAGCTTGGCGGCGCGCAGACGCGCCGTCAGCCGCTTGTCCCGCCGGAGCGAGGCTTCCCGATCGAGCAGCAAGGCGAGCCAGTCGTTACGGTCGAGTCCTTTCGCTTCGTCGGTCTCGGCGAGCTCGACGAAGGCCTTGGCCATTCCGTAGAGCCCGAGGGCGTGGAGCTGATCGAGGGTCGGATGTTTGAGCAAGTCGGCGTCTCCTAATGATAGTAGCGCGAGCCGCGGATGTTGGGATGAAGGATCGGGGCCGTGTCCGCGGCGCGCTTTGGCGGCGGCTTCCGATCGAGCTTGTTGTCGAGAATGGATTTGACCGAGCCGTAGGTCTTCGCGCCGATCTCTATGGCGCGTTCCGCCGCGGCCTCGACGCGCTCGGCTCCATAGGGGCCGGCCAGGCG
>NZ_WOVC01000110.1:0-947 GCF_011378635.1 Methylosinus sp. RM1 | reverse complement strand
AAAGGCGGCGTAGAGCGAAGCCGGCGTGTGCGTCGAGAGATTGTCCTGCACCAGCACGATCTTCGCCGCGTTGGGAAAATGCTTGTCGGACAAGTCCCTGAGCACATGGGCGTAATCGACGGCCGCGTGGCGGTCGGTGACATCGACGCAGCGCCAGCCTTCGAGCGGCGCGAACATCATGAACAGATTGGCCACGCCATTGCGTTCGTATTCGTAATCGTGGCGCGCCTTGCGCCCTCGCTTCGCGGGAAGGGGCGCGCGCGTCTCTTTGATCAGTTGCTTGGAGGTCTCGTCGAGACACACGACGGGGCGCTGCGGATCATGCGGCCGTTGATAGACGGCGAGCACATCTTCCATATTGGCGACGAAAGCGGCGCAGGCCTGCGGCGCGATCACCCATTGCTGTTTGAGATGCGGTTTGAGAATGTTTTTTTGAGCGTGCGCCCGATAGTGTTGTCGCTGGCTTTTTCCACGATCTTCAGTTCGACGACCTTTTCTTCGAGCAGGCACAGAGTCCATCTGGCGTAGCCCGCCGGAGCCGGCCCGCAGGCGAGCGCGATGAGCTTTGCTTCCGCCGCGCCGTCGAAAATCCGGGGCCGGGCGCACTTCGGATTATATTTGCGGATCAGCACCGCTTCGAACCCTTCCTCCACCAATTGTCGGCGCGTCCGCTCGACATTGGCGACGCTGGTGTCGAGCGCCTCGGCGATCTTGCCGTCGCTCCAACCTTCACCGGCGTTCGAAACGTCCGCCTTCAACAGGATGCGCGCTTTCGTCAGCAATTGCGCCGAGCGCTTGCCCGAGCCGATAAAGTCCGTGAGCTTCGCGCGTTCCTCCGCGCTCAGCCGCACCACGTGTTTCTTGACGGCGATCTCTTTCCCGGCCACGAATCATCTCCAGCGCTGTTCCGCAGCCGCAGTGATTCAGAACTAACCGTCAAAAGCAAT
>NZ_WOVC01000109.1:0-957 GCF_011378635.1 Methylosinus sp. RM1 | reverse complement strand
CACGTCGACTGCCCCGGCCACGCCGATTATGTGAAGAACATGATCACCGGCGCCGCGCAGATGGACGGCGCCATCCTCGTCGTCTCCGCCGCCGACGGCCCGATGCCGCAGACCCGCGAGCACATACTGCTCGCCCGCCAGGTCGGCGTGCCGGCGCTCGT
Source organism: Methylosinus sp. RM1 (assembly GCF_011378635.1). Lineage (NCBI taxonomy): Bacteria > Pseudomonadati > Pseudomonadota > Alphaproteobacteria > Hyphomicrobiales > Methylocystaceae > Methylosinus > Methylosinus sp. RM1. The sequence goes on along the minus strand of NZ_WOVC01000109.1, from coordinate 796 downwards.
CGTGTTCCTGAACAAGGTCGACATGGTCGACGATCCCGAGCTGCTCGAGCTCGTCGAGCTCGAGGTTCGCGAGCTGCTGTCGAAATACGAGTTCCCCGGCGACGACATTCCGATCACCAAGGGTTCGGCCCTGGCGGCGCTCGAGAACAAGACGCCCGAGATCGGCCATGACGCGATCCTGAAGCTGATGCAGACGGTCGACGAATATATCCCGCAGCCGGAGCGTCCGAAGGATCAGCCCTTCCTGATGCCGGTCGAGGACGTGTTCTCGATCTCGGGCCGCGGCACGGTGGTGACGGGCCGCGTCGAGCGCGGCGTGGTCAAGGTCGGCGAGGAAGTCGAGATCGTCGGCATTCGCCCGACGGTGAAGACGACCGTGACCGGCGTCGAAATGTTCCGCAAGCTGCTCGATCAGGGCGAGGCGGGCGACAATATCGGCGCGCTGCTGCGCGGCACCAAGCGCGAGGACGTGGAGCGCGGCCAGGTTCTGTCGAAGCCGGGCTCGGTGAAGCCGCACACCAAGTTCAAGGCGGAAGCCTATATTCTGACGAAGGAAGAAGGCGGCCGTCATACGCCGTTCTTCACCAACTATCGTCCGCAGTTCTACTTCCGCACGACGGATGTGACCGGCATTGTGACGCTGCCCGAGGGCGTGGAGATGGTGATGCCGGGCGATAATGTGGCGATGGAGGTGAACCTCATCGTTCCGATCGCCATGGAGGAGAAGCTGCGCTTCGCCATCCGCGAAGGCGGCCGCACCGTCGGCGCCGGCGTCGTCGCCTCGATCATCGAATAA
>NZ_WOVC01000108.1:0-992 GCF_011378635.1 Methylosinus sp. RM1 | reverse complement strand
GAGAGCGAGCTTGCGGCGTCGAAGGAGACCGTCGAACGTCTGCAACTGCTCGTCAAGGAATATGAACGCGCGCGTTTCGGCAAGCGTTCGGAGAAGCTCGATCCCGATCAGTTGCAGCTCGTTCTGGAAGATATCGAGATCGCGATCGCGGAAGTCCAGGAGCGGGAGGACGATCGCGCGCGCCGCTCGGGGCGCCCGGCGACGAGCGAGCGCGCCGGCCGCGCCGCGCGCGCCTTTCCTGCTCATCTGCCGCGCGTCGAGCGTGTGATCGAGCCAGAGAGCCTCGCCTGTCCTTGCGGCTGCGGCCTGATGGTTCGGATCGGCGAGGACCGCTCCAGCCGCCTCGACGTGACGCCGGCGCAATATCGCGTCATCGAGACCGTGCGGCCCCGCTACGCTTGTCCGAATGGATGCGCGGGCGTCGCCCAGGCGCCGGCTCCCGCGCATCTGATCGAGGGCGGCGTCCCCACCGAGGCGCTGCTGGCGCAAGTGGCGGTCGCCAAGTTCAGCGAGCACATGCCGCTCTACCGTCAATCACAGGTCTTCGCGCGCCACGGGATCATGCTCGACCGCGCCGTTCTGGCTGATTGGATGGGAACGACGGCCTTCCACCTCGCGCCGATCGTCGAGCGCATGAGCGCACTGATGAAGCTGTCTGGCCGTCTATTCATGGACGAGACGCGGGCGCCGGTTCTCGATCCCGGCCGCGGCCGGACGAAGACGGGCTATCTGTGGGCCGTTCTGCGCGACGACCGCGGGCACGGCGGCGCCGATCCGCCGATCGTGGTCTATCATTACGCGCCGGGGCGCAGCGGCGAGCACGCCGAGCGGATGCTCGAAGGATTCGACGGCATTCTCCAGGTCGACGGCTATGGCGGCTATCATCGTCTGGCTCGCCCAGAACGCAAAGGCGGCGCGCCATTGCGGCTCGCCTGGTGTTGGAGCCATGGCAGGCGCGAGATCATCGCCGCCACGCCGAAGGCGGGCTCGCC
>NZ_WOVC01000107.1:0-1007 GCF_011378635.1 Methylosinus sp. RM1 | reverse complement strand
GGCGGCAATGACGAGCGCGAGCAGACGCTGAACCAGCTGCTCGTCGAGATGGACGGCTTCGAGGCCAATGAGGGCATCATCCTCATCGCCGCCACCAACCGCCCCGACGTGCTCGATCCCGCGCTGATGCGTCCCGGCCGCTTCGATCGCCAGATCAATGTGCCGAACCCCGACTTCATCGGCCGCGAGAAGATCCTCAAGGTTCACGCCCGCAAAGTGCCGCTGGCGCCGGATGTGGATCTGAAGGTCGTCGCGCGCGGCACGCCCGGCTTCTCAGGCGCCGATCTGATGAATCTCGTCAATGAGGCGGCGCTGCTGGCGGCGCGTCGCAGCAAGCGCATCGTCACGAAACAAGAATTCGAGGACTCGCGCGACAAGATCATGATGGGCGCCGAGCGCCGCACTCTGGTGATGACGGAGGAGGAGAAGCGCCTCACCGCTTTCCACGAGGGCGGCCACGCGCTGGTGCAGCTCAACATGCCGGGCTCCATCCCGATCCACAAGGCGACGATCATCCCGCGCGGCCGCGCGCTGGGCATGGTGCAGGGCCTGCCGGAGCGCGACCAGATCTCGCAGAGCTTCGAGCAATTGAAGGCGATGCTGGCGCTGGCGATGGGCGGACGCGTGGCGGAAGAGCTGGTGTTCGGCCGCGACAAGGTGACCTCGGGCGCGGCGAGCGACATTCAGCAATGCACGCGCATCGCCCGCGCGATGGTGACGCAGCTCGGCTTCTCGGACAAGCTCGGCACGGTGGCCTATGCCGATCCGCAGCAGGAGCAGTTCCTCGGCTATTCGATCGGCCGCACGCAGACGCTCTCGGAGGCGACGCAGCAGACGATCGACGCGGAAGTGCGGCGCCTGGTGCAGGAAGGCTATGAGGACGCGCGGCGCATTCTGACCGAGAAGCGCGGCGATCTCGACGTGCTGGCCAATGGCCTTCTGGAGTTCGAGACGCTGACCGGCGACGAGATGATCGGCCTGCTGCAGGGCAAGCGCCCGGTGCGCGA
>NZ_WOVC01000106.1:0-1023 GCF_011378635.1 Methylosinus sp. RM1 | reverse complement strand
CGAGGTGGAGAAGTCTCCCGCGTCGATGGCGTCGAGATAGGCGGCGGAGAGGCCGCCGATCTGCGTTGCGGTGAGGCCGCGCACCTGGGTCGAGGTCAGGTCGGCGACCTGTGTGGTGGAGAGATTGCTGAGCGCCGTCGTCGTCAGGCGGCCGAGCTGCGTTGCGGTGAGGCCGGCGAGCTGGGTCGTGTTCCAGGACTGGACGTCGGTGGAGGCGAGCGCGCCGAAGCCGGTTGCCGAGAGGGCGCCGATCTGCGCCGAGGTGAGATTGGCGATCTGGGTGGTGGAGAGATCGCCGACCGTGGTCGCGCCGAAGGCGGCGATCTGCGAGGTGGAGAAATCTCCGGCGTCGATGGCGTCGAGATAGGCGGCGGAGAGGCCGCCGATCTGCGTGGCGGTGAGGCCGCGCACCTGGGTCGATGTGAGATCGGCGACCTGGGTGGTGGAGAGATTGCCGAGGGCGGTCGTGGTCAGCCGGCCGAGCTGCGTTGCGGTGAGGCCGGCGAGCTGGGTCGTGTTCCAGGACTGGACGTCGGTGGAGGCGAGCGCGCCGAAGCCGGTGGCCGAGAGGGCGCCGATCTGCGCCGAGGTGAGATTGGCGATTTGCGTGGTGGAGAGATCGCCGACCGTGATCGCGCCGAAGGCGGCGATCTGCGAGGTGGAGAAATCTCCGGCGTCGATGGCGTCGAGATAGGCGGCGGAGAGACCGCCGATCTGCGTGGCGGTGAGGCCGCGCACCTGGGTCGAGGTCAGGTCGGCGACCTGTGTGGTGGAGAGATTGCCGAGCGCGGTCGTGGTCAGCCGGCCGAGCTGCGTGGCGGTGAGGCCGGCGAGCTGTGTGGTGTTCCAGGACTGGACGTCGGTCGAGGCGAGCGCGCCGAAGCCGGTGGCCGAGAGGGCGCCGATCTGCGTCGAGGTGAGATTGGCGATCTGGGTGGTGGAGAGATCGCCGACCGTGGTCGCGCCGAAGGCTGCGATCTGCGAGGTGGAGAAGTCTCCCGCGTCGATGGCGTCGAGATAGGC
>NZ_WOVC01000014.1:0-101157 GCF_011378635.1 Methylosinus sp. RM1 | reverse complement strand
CGAGCGTCCGCCGCCGATGAAGCCGCAACGAAAGGCGACCAAGCCCAGGCGCACGAGCATCAAGCTCCGCAGAAAAATCGCCGGATGGAGAGACGATTATCTCGCCACAGCCTTGGGCGCTTCAGCCCGTTAACCCGGATTCGGAGCCCTGCTTTGGTCGTCCGGCTGCTCGACGACAGGAAAATTGCTCATGTAGCGTCCACTTTTCTTCGATCCTCGGCGGAGGCCGAATTTTCCCATTGACGCGGTCTGAGGCGCTGCGCAATGTAACGAAGATAAATATTGATGTCGTTGCGCCGTCGTGGCCGGAAACGACACAATTGCCGCTGCGAGCGGGAGAATTGCGCCATGCAGATGGAATGGTTGTCGACGGCGATCGATTTCGGCGTCATCGGAGTTTTGGCGACGCTCAGCGTCATTGTCGTCGCTGTGGCGCTCGAGCGGCATTTCGCCTACCGCGCGATCGATATAGCGACTTTCACCAGCATCAAGGCGCTCGAGCTGGAATTGACCAAGCGGCTGATCGTCATCGCCTCGGTCGCTTCCAATGCGCCCTATATCGGCCTGCTGGGCACGGTCCTCGGCATCATGCTGACCTTCTATAATTTGGGCCTCGACGCTTCGGCGGACGCCGGCAAGATCATGGCTGGGCTGGCGCTCGCGCTCAAGGCCACCGCCATCGGCCTGATCGTCGCTCTTCTCGCGGTGGTCTCCTACAACATTCTGCTGCGCAGGACGAAGGTCCTGATGCTCAAATGGGAGATCGCCAATGGATGAGAGGCCTTTCGAGACGCTCAATGTGATTCCGCTCGTCGACGTCATGCTGGTGCTTCTCACCATGGTGTTGACGACCGCGAATTTTATCGCGACCGGGCGCATTCCAGTCGCTCTGCCTCACGCTTCTCAAACACAGGTCGAAAAGCAGAAGGACAAGACGATCGAACTCGCCGCCGACGGCAATATTTATTTCGACGGCCAAATTGCAGCGAAAGAGGAGTTGCGGAGCCGCCTCGAGGGGCTGCCGCCCGAAACCGCCTTCCTCATTCGCGCGGATCGCGCCGTGGCTCTTCAGAGCTTCATAGACGTCGCAGACATTCTAAAGCGGATGAACTTCACCAAAGTCGCCGTTCAGACGAAAGCTGGCCAAAAGTAGAGGCGTCGAACCTATCCTCGAGCCGCGGCTCGCCGTCGGCGCCGCTGATCCCGTGCAGGTCCGGCGCGCCTTTCGCCGCCGCCGCGAAGGGATGAGGAGGGGCTCGGGCGTCGGAGTGATCGCCGACCGAGTTGGACAGGATATATTTCCTCTTCTGCTTCGCTATGCTTTCCTCAGCGCGTCGAGGGGGGCGGGTAGTCTCGGCTCCTCCGAGAGAGCGGGCGGCGGCGCCACCTCTTTCGAAGAACTCTCGGACCCGTCTGCGATCGCGGACTCCTCCATAGGCATCGGTTCGAACAGCGAGGATATTTTCTCGGCTACGATCGCCCAATCGAATTGTTCGTTGGCGATCGCCCGCGCCTTTGCGCGTATCGCATCGCCTCGATCCGTTTCCCAAACGCGCGACTGCAGCAACGCGCGCAATTCGGTTACATTCTGCGCGGAGACGCTCCATCCGTCCGCGCCGACCCCGCGCGCGCCGAATTCATTGGCGACGATGAGACATCCCGCCGCCATATAGTCGAAAAGCTTCAAATTGGTCCCGCCGCCCGAAAACACCAATTGCAAAGCGAAATCTGCGGAGCTCAACAGCGCGATTTTCAGATCCTCATCGACAAAATCGAACCAGAACTCATCGAAGGGAACCTCGGGCCAGCCGGTGCGGTCGGCTTGCGCGATCGAGCCGATCAAGGCTACAGCGCCGTCGAAGCCGGCCTCGGACAGCAATTGACGCGCTTTGAAGTAGGATTCGACATTCGGGCCGTAGCCGCTGCCCAGGAAGACCGCCAACGGCTTGTCGCCGATTTGCAATTTGCTGCGAAGCTCGGCGCGGCTCGCCTTGTCCCAGAGCGGATATTTCGAACAGTCGACGCCGTTTGGCGCGACCGTGATGAGGCTGCGCGGAACATCGTAGAGCTCGGCCATGCGCTCGGCGTCGCTTTCGCTCACAGCTGTGACGAAATGGGCCTCACGGCACGCCATTCTCTCAGCATAATAGACCCAATCCATGAAGGAAGCGAGTTGGGACGCGCATAGCCCGCCACGGAAATGCTGTTCCTTCACGTCGAATTCGACATTGAACGACTCGTAGATTTTGATCGCATTCCGCTTCGCGAAGCCGAAGCCCAGGAGCGCGAGATAAGGGTGCGACGAAATCACGACGTCCGCCGCTTCGATGATCCGCCGCGCGTCGCGCACGAACTCGTCCGAGAGGTGATACTCGCGAATACAGAGAACATCATGCGCGAGACGTCGCGTCTTTTCCAAAATATGCCAGAAATGATGCTGATCGCCGGTCGTCGCGGGGAAGGAGATCACGTCGAAACGATCGGCGAGCTTATAGCGCCGAATGTTGTCGTTTTGGCGATAATCATAAGCGAGAAGCGTAACATCATGGTCTTTGGCGATATTCTTGTAGACGGATACGTAGCGTGTTTGTCCGCCATCGCGGATAGGTGTGACGTCGAATGTGGAAAGGACTACGATTTTCATCGGCTCACGCCTTTCAGCACATCGAGGACGGTTCCTGCGACGCGATCCCAATCGAAGCGAGAAGCGGCCTTGGGCGCATTCGCGGCGAGGCGCGCGCGCAGCGCCGAGTCCGTCGTCAGCGAGAAAAGCCCATTTGCGATGGAGCTCACCGACAAGGGATCGACGAGAACGGCGGCGTTCTGCGCAATATCCTGCATACTGGTTTCCTGCGAGGTCAAGACGGGAACGCCGCACGCCAGCGCCTCCAGCACGGGCATGCCGAAGCCTTCGTAGACGCTGGGATAGGCGACGAACATCGCGCCCGAGTAGAGCGCCGACAGATCCTCATTGTCGACGCCGCTCAGCACCTTCACATGTTCCGAAAGCCCCCGGTTGGCGATCAATCTCATCAATTCGTCGTATCCCCATCCATGGGAGCCGACGATGACCAGTGTCGGCGCATCGTCGACCCTGCGGCGGAATTCATCATAGGCTTGAACCAGACGAAGATGATTCTTGCGCGGTTCGAGCGTTCCGACGTTGAGAATATAATTTCGGCGCAGGCGAAATTTCGAGAGCGCGGCGTCGACTGTGGACGAGGGACGCGGCCCGATCGCGCCGGGGCCGATCCATGTGGTCGTCAAACGCTCCGCGGCGACGCCGACATTGTCGATGACGTCATTGCGGGTCGTGTCGGAATTGCAGAAAATGTGATCGGCTCGCTTGAAGACATCGACGACATTGGTGAAATTCTCGACCGCATCTTTGCCGAAGAAATTCGGAAACAGGATCGGGATCACGTCATGCGCCCAGCTCGCCAGAGCGAGCCCGGGAATAGCGACCGGAATGAAGTGATTCGCAAAATAGACGGTCGCGCCCATTTCCCGAAGCTCGCGGCCCAGCAGGTTCAAATTCGACGCGCGCCGCTGCTCGGCAGCGGCGCGCGCGACTGCGTCGAAACGACGATCGAAACGTCCATCCGCCAAGTGATACCGGAGCTTCTGCCGGATGTGCACTCCGATGCGAATGCGATCGGCGCGCGGGAAAAGCTCGAACGGGATTTCGGCGCGTCCGTCGGTCCAGCGCCAGGCGGCTTCCGCATCGTGATAGCCTTTCACGAAACGGGCGTCATCGAAGGAATATTCCTGCGATCCCTTCTCCCATTCGATGACGATTTTGTCGAACGCCACGCCGAGATTGCGGCTGTCCGGAAAATTCAGCGTGTCGCAGGGGCGCGCCTGCCGGCTGCACAAATACATCGCTTGTCGAGGCGTGGCGCCCTCGTAGTGATGCCACAATCCGTCCGGCGTCGCCGTCGCCGTGGTCCGCTTGGCCTCGCCGTCGATCTCGAAGCGCACGCGCTCCTTGTCGGTGAGGAGCGGAAAAGAGCCCGCGGGCTTCAGGACGCTGCGATAGATGATCCGCGGCGTGAAGGTCAGCGCCGCCATCGCCTCCGGCCGCACCTCTCCGAAAAAAGGATCGGCGACAAAAACAAATTCGACATCGGGGGCGATTCTGGCGGCGGCGTTCAAGAAGCCGACGGATACGTTGAAAATTCCACCGCTGATCGACTGCTGAAAGGCTCCGGCGTCATATGCGATGATCATGCGTTCAACCCCGCGGAGATATCGACGAACCCCTTCAAGAAAGAAAGCCACTTTCTCGCCGTCGCTTCAGAGTAGAAATCGGTCGCTCGGTCGGCCTGCTCGCGAACGATATCGTTGCGCAACGTCTTGTCGCGACGCAACAGCTCCAGATAGCCCGCGGGGATGGAAGGATCGAGCGCGTCGAATTTGACGCCGGCCGGCCCCATTGTTTCGCCCACGGCGGTGCCCGCATAGGCGAGCACGGGACAACCGACGGCGAAGGCTTCGAGCACCGGCACCATGAAGCCTTCGTGCTCGCTCATGGAAAGGAATGCGTCGGCCGCGGCGAACAGCGTCTTGATCGTGAGTCCGCTCGCATTTTGATAGATTTTGACATCGGACAAGACGCCGCCTTGCACCGCCCGCGCGAGCAGAGCATGGAAATATTCGTCGCCCCAGATTTTGCCGGCCAGATGCAGCGACGCCGACCGCCCGAAGAGTTTCTTATAGGCCGCCAGAGTGTCGATCAGGAGGTCGTGCCGTTTATTGGGAACGAAGCGTCCGACGAATACGATATTGACCTCGGATGCGGCCTTTGTGTCGAAGTATAATTGATTGTCGAGTTCGCGCGACGTGAAGAAAGCGTCGTTGAAGAAGACCGGGATCGTCTCCGGCGCGCGAAAGCCGAATTCTTTCAGTTCCGCCGTGTTGTAATCGGAATCGCCGACGCCTTTCTCGAAAGCGCTCGCGAAGCGCCGCATCTGCGCGCGGGAGTGGTCGCACATATCGCCGAGCCAGCTCATCGAGCCTTGGTTGCGGAAAAAATGGCCGGGAGTGACGTTGTGATAGATCAGAATCTTGCGAACAGGCAGGTCCAGCAGGCTTTCGAGCTCTTCATTGAAAAACGAATAATGCAGCAATAGCAGGTCCGTGTCGCGCCAATCGAGGCGCTTCAACATGGAGAGCGAGAGCGTCGCATAATCACTTTTGGCCAGATTGGAATCTGCGCAGGCCACATAGGATAAAACGCCCCGCTGTCGAAGAAGTTGATGCAGGGAAGAAATGGAGGCTCCGATTGCGTCCGCGCTAATTACCGAGGGATGATATTGAACGACACGTGACATTCATCCTCACTGAGAAGATATTTTCGACATCGAGGCGCCAGGATATGGAGACGGCGCCTCGTTCGAAGTCCGGACGTATTCGAACGAGGCGAAGCATTTTGAGTCGTTCATCTCGACGTGACGGCGCGTCACTGCCGGGAAGTCTCCTGCGCCGTCGAAGAGGAGGAGGAGCGCGCCAGAGGTTCGAAAACCTTCATCTGCTGCTCGAACTGTTGCGTCACTCCGGCGACGACCGCTTCGGCGACGTCGTTCATTTCCTGTTTGGCGTCCTCGACGGCCTGCTGCAGCGTCTCTCTTTCTCGCCGCAGGCCATCCACTTCGCCGCCGATCTTGGCGATTTCGGACGAAAGGCGATCGATCGTCGCCGAGAGGGTCGTGATCTGCGCCGAAACCTGCGCGGAAAATTTGAGGAGGTAATTTCTCTGCTCGGTCAAATGAAGCAGCAGGGAGTCCATTGTCGAAACGCCGCCGGTGAACGTAAGTGGCGGCAACTCGCTCGATGTTTCGCCCTGTGGTTGCGATCTCGCGCGTGTGACCAGAGCATGTGCGAATTCGGACAGTCGACGCTTTTCCGTCACCGACATTACTTTATTCATTGGAGCAGTCCATTTTCGTTGCTCTTGCAGCCGGATGTATAATGTGCGCACTCGATATGTCAATGAGCGTTCGGCTCTATGCCGATAGCGATAGACCAAATCTTCCGCGCACGGAAGATATCGGGCGCGACGCTCGAGGGCGAGGCGTTGGCGATGTTTCGGATCGCGAGCAGACGGCGCCGTCGGATTGAGCGCAGAGCGCTTTTTTTGCCATCTCGGCGCCCGCGCGCCAGGCAAACGCGCCAGGCAAATTGGACGCGCGCGCTCGCCCGCGCCGGGGACGCCGACATATTGTCATGCTCCGTGTCGTCGCGTCTCGAGATCGACAGCGCAGGATCGGCGGCGATCGATCCCGTGAGCGCGCCTTTCTCGAGCGTCCGGCGCCCGAGGCGCCCCGCCGGGCGGGTCCGAATTTACCTTTAGGTAATTTAACGCATTGTTAACCATGCGGGCGCGAAATATCGGCGCAGCTGGAGCCCCGTCCGCCGTGACCCGACCTTCGACCCATATTCGTTTTCGCGGCCGATCCTTTCCCGTCTTGGCGCTCGAGCCGGATGCGCCGATCGCCGGCTGGTTCGAGCGGCTCGACGCCTGCCTCGAACATTCGCCGGCATTCTTCTCCCGAAAAGCGATCGTCATCGACGTTTCGAGGCTCGGCCTCGATCGCGACAGCGTGTCGGAGTTCGTCGAGCAGCTGTCCGGGCGGGGCGTCCGCATCATGGGATTGACCGGCGTCGATCCTGGCTGGGCTTGCGACGATCTGCCTCCGATTCTCACCAATGGCCGGGCCATCGCGTCGGGCGAGGGGCCCGCCGAGGGCGTCGAAGGCGCGGCGACGCTGACGCTGGACGAGCGCGCCGCCTTCGACGAGATCGCTCAGACCCTCGGCGGCGGCCAGGCGGGCGGGACGGAGCCGGCCGATCCGGCGGCGAGGAGCGCCGCCCCGCTCGTCGTCGAGACGGCGGTGCGTTCGGGACAGTCGATCTTCCATCCGGACGGCGACGTGATCGTGATCGGCTCCGTCTCCTCCGGCGCCGATGTGATCGCGGGCGGCTCTGTCCATGTCTATGGAACCGTCCGTGGCCGTGTCATGGCCGGCGCCTATGGCGACTCCCGCGCCCGCATCTTCTGTCGCCGCCTCGAGGCGGAGCTTCTCGCCGTGGGCGGCTTTTATATGACCGCCGACGAAATTCGAGACGAGGTGCGTGGACGCGCGGTTCACGCAAGGCTCGAGGACGAAACGATCGAGATCACCAAGCTCGACTGAGAGGGACGGTAAAAAATGCCCAAGATATTGGTCGTCACTTCCGGCAAAGGGGGCGTCGGCAAAACGACGTCGACCGCCGCGCTCGGCGCGGCGCTGGCCCAGTCGAATCAGAAGGTCGCGGTCGTCGATTTCGACGTCGGCCTGCGCAATCTCGATCTCGTCATGGGCGCGGAGCGTCGGGTCGTCTATGATCTCATCAATGTCGCGCAGGGCGACGCCAAGCTGCATCAGGCGCTCATCCGCGACAAGCGGCTCGAAAATCTCTATCTGCTGCCGGCGTCCCAGACGCGCGACAAGGACGCTCTGACAGAAGAGGGCGTACGCCGCGTCATCGACGAGTTGCGCGAGCGGTTCGACTGGATCGTCTGCGACAGTCCGGCCGGCATAGAGCGCGGCGCGACGCTCGCCATGCGCTTCGCCGATGTGGCCGTCGTCGTCGCCAATCCGGAAGTCTCTTCCGTGCGCGATTCCGATCGCATCATCGGTCTTCTCGACGCCAAGACCGAGATCGCCGAGAAGGGCGGCCGCATGGAGAAGCATTTGCTGCTCACGCGCTACGACGCCGGCCGCGCCGCGCGCGGCGAGATGCTGAATGTCGATGATGTGCTGGAGATTCTGTCGATCCCGCTGCTCGGCATTATTCCCGAGAGCGAGGATGTCCTGCGCGCTTCCAATGTCGGAACGCCGGTCACGATCCACAGCGGCACGAGCGCGCCGTCGCGCGCCTACGCCGACGCCGCGCGGCGCTTGTGCGGCGCGCAAGTGCCGATGGACATTCCTTCCGACAAGAAGGGACTTCTCGTCAGACTCTTTGGACGGAGGGCGGCATGAAGCTGTTCAATTTCTTCAATCGCCGCACATCCGCGCCGGTCGCCCGCGAGCGCCTGCAAATTCTTCTCGCGCATGAGCGCGCGTCGGTGTCCAATTCCAACCTCGTCGCGCTGCTGCACAAAGAAGTGCTCGCGGCCGTCTCGAAGCATATAGAGATCGATCCGGACAAGGTGGAGATCAAGCTGCGCGAAGGCGACGCAGTGTCGCTGCTGGAGATCGACATAGAGATATCGGCCAATGCGCCGGCGCGCGACGCGCCCGCGGGAGTCGCTGCTTGAGACAGGCCGCGTGATTTGGAGCGAGCGGTCGTCGGCCGCTCGCTCGCTTCGACCGCGACAGCGGCCTTCCCCCGATGGCCCTCGCGTAATCTACGCAGATTGACGCTCGCCGTCGTCGTCGCCTAAGCCTCCTCGTCATCGACGTCAAAAGGCGTCCTCGTCGAGCGGAGGAAGCGATGGCGGTCTCGGCCGGAAATGCGCGCGCGTTGCGTCTCGCACGCGTCATTCTCGTCAATGTGGCGCTCGCGATCGCTCTGCTCGCCGCGACGGAATTCGTCCTCCATCGTCTCTATAATTGGACCAATCCGTTCCTCGATCACGGCGAGAATGCGCTGCGGTCGCGCGATCCCGTGTTCACCCATACGCTGCGGCCCAATTTCGACGGCTATGACGTCTGGGGGCCGGTCACGCCGCGGATTTTTACCAATTCGCTGGGCTTCAAGGATGGCGCGACGCGCAGCGTTCCCGCGATTTCGGATCGTAAGCGGATCGTCTTCATCGGCGATTCCTTCACCGAAGGCGTCGGGCTGCCCTATGAGCAGACCTTCGTCGGCCGCTTCGCGCAGGCGTTTTCCGAGATCGACGTGCTGAACGCCGGAGTCTCGAGCTATGCGCCATCCGTCTATTACGAGAAGCTGAAATTCTATCTGGACAAAGGCCTGAAGTTCGACGAGGCGATCGTCTACATCGACATTTCGGACATTCAAGACGAGAGCATTTCCTATCGCTATGATCAGAATGGCGCGCTGGAAATCGGGGTTTTCACGCCAAATCCGGAGCAATGCCTGCCGAGCGCCTATCAGCTGCTGACGCGCTCGCCGCCGGGCTGGCTCGAGAAAAGGTCTTTCGTCGCAGAATTCGTTTCCAATCTCATATTCGTGAAAAAGGCCAATGCGGCGAACGCCGGCGCCAGCCTGCGAGAGCTGATGCAGCCGGGGCGCGTGTATAGTCGCGACTGGAGCCGCGCGGTCTGGACCTTCGACGATCAGGCGAGCTGTTATGGCGAGGCGGGCGTCGCCGGCGGCGTTCGCAAAGCGCTGCGGCAGATGGACCGTCTCCACGCGCTTTTGTCGGCGCAGGGCGTCGCGCTTTCGGTCGGCGTCTATCCCTGGCCGCACCAGCTGCTCTATGATGTCGAAAATTCACGCCAGGCGCAAATCTGGCGCGATTGGTGCGCGGGAAAATGCCGCCGGTTCTTCGATCATTTCCCGGCTTTTTTCCAATATAAGGACACGCATCCCGACTATGTGCGGGATCTGTTCTTTTGGGCCGACGTGCATTTCAACGATCGTGGAAACAGCCTCCTCGCGGATGACCTCGTCGCGCAATACCGCCGATGAGACCCCGGACGTCGGAACGCGAGGCCTCGGGCGAGACGCCGAGGCCAAATCCGCCATCCAAACAGCTTCGCGCGCGGCGCCGAGCTTTCCGAATGCGCGGTTTGAACGTTCGCGCCGCCCAACCCAAATCGCCCCGCCAGTTTCGTTCCCGCTTCCGTCGCGCCGGAACCGCGAGGCCGCGAAACGCCAATTCTTTTTTTATCGCGGCTTTTGATGCGGTTCGATGACGATCGGCGCCGGCTGTTTTTTTCCCCGGGGTCTCAGCGCAGGGCCAGAAGATGGCCGCGCGTCATGCGCTCGACCAAGAGGCTCATGAAGATCGCGCCGATCGCGAACTCCATGACATAGGCTCGGTCCAAGAATCCTACGCCCACGCCGTCGTAATAGGCGAAACGCATCCATTCGATCGACTGCGCGATCGGATTATAGGATTGCATCGTGCGATAGGGCTCCGGGAGATTGTCCGGCAGAAAGACGGTTCCAGAAGCGAACCATAGCAGGATACGGAAGAGCGAATAGACCAGCGACCACATGGGCACGGCCAGTGCCAGCGTGCCGTTGAAGAAGCCGACGCCGATGCCGAGGAGGATAGAGGCGGCGTAGGCGTAAGCCGCTTGCTCAATGTCGCGCGGCGTCAGATTCTCGCCGACGGACCATCCGATGATGAGGAGGATCAGGACGACGGCGCAGGAGGAGAGAACCTCCAGCACGATGCTCGCGAGCAGGACGTCCATCACCTTGACTTCCGGCAGGCTGAAGAGGGCGCGATTCTGAAGGACAGAAGTCATCATGAAGGTCGATAGATAGGCCTGCGCTTGGAATGGGACGGCGCCGGTCGCGATGAACAGCAGCGTGCTCTCTCCGACAGGGGCCATGCGGCTGTTGAATATGAATAAAGCAATGATCAGCAGAGTATGCGCGAGCGGCCAGGCGAGCGCGATCAGATAGCCGAGGCCGTGACCGAAAAACCGGGTGCGAATATTGCGCAGAATGACAGCGAACATGACGCGGCGCTGGCGCTGAAAGGCGTCCATGAGCTCCGATGTCGCGCTTTGCGTGGCGTACATGGGCTAGGCTCCACTCGGTTTCGGCGATGTCCCTGGTCGGGCGGACCGGGGCGAGGACTTGGCCCCGAATTGGATTCGGCCTCGAATAGGTTCCGATTGTGGCGCTCGTGCGGCGCAAATCGTGCGGGGCCGAGCTTCGACTTTCGCTCCCGGATTCCGGCGCCCCGAATTCCGCCGCGGGACTTCGTCGCGCGGCGAAATCGCCGATTGCCCGGCCGCGAGGCGCAGAATGGCGCGCTTTTTGTCGAGAGAGCGTCGTGTCGATAGAGCGTCGTTGATCGGGCGGCGGCTTTCTCTTAAAAAGAATTCGCTGCGCGCTGGCGTCGCGGCGTCGGCGACATCGACTCGGAACGGGTCGTTTCGATGCGCCGCTCCGCGAGCATGACGTCGCGCTGCGCCCTCTCTTTCGGCGCCCTGTCTCGCGGACGATGCTGGAGCAAGATTCTCGACCAAGCGCGTCATCCGGTCTCGGCCTTCGGCTGCGAGATATTCGTCGATATTTGAATATTTCGGCGCGTCGCCGCGCCGTGCTCGCCGAAACAGCGGTCTCCATCGTCATCGCGCGCGGAGAGGGGGGCGCGCTGACGCATGTCGGCTGGCTCGCGCTCGCCGGTCTCGCCGTCGCCTGTTTCGATTTCGCGCAGCTCGGATGGTGGGCGGCGCCGACGCTGGTCTTGTTCGGCGCCCTGGCGCTCGCCGCCGTTTTCGATGCGCGTTTTCTCATCATTCCCGATGGGCCGCTGATCGTCCTGCTGCTGCTGGGCCTCGCCATCCTGCCCTACGATGGCGGCGAGGCCGCGCTGCGTCTCGCGGCTGCGGCCGGCGGCTATGGGACATTGCGGGCGATCGACGCCGCCTATCGACTGCTGCGAGGACGCGCCGGGCTCGGCCTCGCCGATGCGCATCTGCTAGGCCTCGCCGGCTTGTGGCTCGGGCCGGCGGCTCTGCCCGGATGTCTGCTCATTGCGGTCGTTTCAGCGTTCCTCTCGGCCCTCATCGCGGCGCGGAACGGCGGGCTCGCGCAAATGGCGCAGCCAATTCCCTTCGGCCCGCATCTCGCGCTCGGCTTCTGGCTCGATTGGAGCCTCGGGCCGCTCGAGGCGGCTCAGAGCGGGTTTTGACATGCTCTCACCATGCTTGCTCTCGCCATGCGTGGCGAGCGGGAGAACGTCATCGGCGCCGAAGGCCCCGCGAAGTCGAACGAGGCTCTGGCGCAGCGCCGGGGCGAATGGTAGCCTCGCGTCGTTCCGGGCGCGATGGCGCCGAATAGCGAATGAGCGAGCGGTGATGTCATCGGCGTCGTTCCGGCCGGGGCGCCGCCTCTTCGGGAGGGCGGGGCGCAGGTCGCGTATTTTATGCGTTTTCGCAGCGGTCGCGCCGGCTTACCTCGTCGCGTCGGCGGCAAATGCGGGAGCGTCCTATTTGTTCGCCACGCCGGGGGCCTGCATTGCTTCGGGGCGCTTCTCGCGAGACGGCTGCAAGAACGCTTTCGCCAATTCGCAGGCCGAATTGCGCGAGAAGGTCCAAAGCTTCGCGACGCGTCGGAAATGCCAGTCGAAATATCGTCTCTGCGAGAAGGACGCCGACGCCGGGGAGTCCTATCGGCCGACATTGCTCGGCGTCGAAATCGCCGTCGGCGGCCGCGAGCCGTCGGCCACGCCCATACTCGCGGTCGAGACGCCGCCGCGCATGTTCGCGGCGCTGCCGATTTCCCGCGCGATCGAGCCGGCGAAGCCTGTTTCAGAAGGCTTCGCGCCGATCGGTCCGGTCGGCCGCTTCCGGGCGAAGGCCGAGCGACCGGCGGAAGTTTCGCACTCTCGCGACGAGGCGATCGTCGACGTCGATGCGGCGGCGATGCGCGCGCCGGCGCCGCCGATGACGCGCGAGTCGTCGGCGGAGCGGCGCCGACGTCTGCGTGCGGCGCCATTCGTCGAGTGACGCGCAAAAACAGGAGAGGCAGGCTTTCCGTCGCGACGGAGGACGGCTTGACAGCGCTTCGCCCTCGGCGGTCAACTCCGTTTCATGCACAGACGAATCGCCATTTGTCGCGTCTTCCGCCGCCCATGAAAATCGTCGGCCTCTTCGCCGGCGTCGGCGGGCTCGAGCTCGGTCTCGCCCGCGCCGGACATGAATGCGTCATGGTCTCCGAAAATTGGCCGCTCGCCGCGCGCGTGCTCGCGACGCATTTTTCGGAGACGCCCAATGTGGGCGACGTCGCCGCGCTGCGCGCTCTGCCGGGCGAGACGGAACTCGTCACCGCCGGCTTCCCTTGCCAGGATTTGAGCCAGGCCGGCCGCACGCAGGGCATCGGCGGGCGCAAGTCCTCGCTGGTAAGCCACGTGTTCCGTCTGCTCGACGCGACGCGCGCGCCCCATGCGCTGCTCGAGAATGTCTCCTTCATGTTGAGCCTCGATCGCGGACGCGCCATGGCGCGGCTGGTCTCCGCCTTCGAGGAGCGCGGCTATCTTTGGGCCTATCGCGTCGTCAACACGCTCGCCTTTCTGCCGCAGCGGCGCGAGCGCGTGCTGTTTCTGGCCTCGCGCCTCGCCGACCCGGCCGATATTCTGCTGGTGGACGAGGCGACGCCGCGCCCGCGCGCGACGGCGCTGGCGACGCACGCCCATGGCTTTTATTGGACGGAGGGCGTGCGCGGCCTCGGCTGGGGGCAAGATTGCGTGCCGACATTGAAGAACGGCTCGACGCTCGGCATCGCCTCGCCGCCGGCGATTCTGCTGCCTTCAGGAGAGGTGGTGACGCCCGATATTCGTGACGCCGAGCGGCTGCAGGGTTTTCCGGTGGACTGGACCGCGCCGGCCGAGGCGCTGGGCCGTCCCGGCTGGCGCTGGTCGCTCGTCGGCAATGCGGTGAGCGCGCCGGTGGCCGAATGGGTCGGCGGCCGGCTCGAGGCGCCGGGACGCTATGATCCGGCCCGCGACGGCCCGGTTCTGGAGGAGGGCGCCCGCTGGCCCCGCGCCGCGCGCTATGACGGCGAGCGGCGCCTCGGCGTCGAAATTTCGGCCTTTCCCGTCTGGCGCGAGCGCGAGCCTCTGCATCTATTCTTGAAGCATGAGGGCAAGCCGCTATCCGAGCGCGCCAGCGCCGGCTTCCTCGCCCGCGCCATGCGGGCGAAGCTGCGATTCGAGCCCGGCTTTCGGGAGGCGGTGGCCGCCCATCTCGAGGCGATGCGCGTCCGCCCCGGCCTCGCCGCCGCCCAATGAGGACGCCGCCGGCCAGCGATCCGGCGCGCTCGGCGCTGATGAAGCGGGTGCGGCAGGCCCGCACCGGGGCGGAGGAGGCGGTCGCCGCGGCGCTGCGGCTGGCCGGGCTCCATTATCGGCGCAACGCCAAGGGCCTGCCCGGCGCGCCGGATTTCGCCAATCGCAGCCGGCGCTGGGCGCTCTTCGTCAATGGCTGCTTCTGGCACCATCACAAGAATTGCCGCCGCGGCACGATCCCGAAACAAAACAACGGCTTCTGGCTGGAGAAATTCGCCGCCAATCGCGCCCGCGACGCCCGCAAGGCCAAGGCTCTGAGGGCGCTCGGGTTTCGCGTCGCGATCCTGTGGGAGTGCGAGGCGCTGGACCCGCCCCGCCTGAAAGCGCGCGTCGCCCGGCTCGCCGGTCTGTGGGGGCGGGGACAATTGGACGAGAAGCGGTAGAGGGCGGTTCACGCCGATCGCCCACGCTTCTGGCCATGCGCCCGTCGAATTGCTACAAGCCGCGCAGGGAGCGGTCTATATTCCGTTCCAGCCCCTCGAGATTCACCGCGAGCCAGTCGAGCCATGCGCAGCGCCAAATACGAGCGCGACACGAAAGAGACCCGTATCGCCGTCGCCGTCGATCTCGACGGCGAGGGCAAATCCGATATTTCGACCGGGATCGGCTTTTTCGACCATATGCTCGACCAGATCGCCCGCCACGCGCCGCTCGACCTCACCGTCGCCGCCAAGGGCGATCTGCACATAGACGGCCATCATACGGTCGAGGATGTGGGCATTGCGCTCGGCAAGGCGGTGGATCAGGCGCTCGGCGACCGCAAGGGCATCGCCCGCTATGGCGACGCCCATGTGCCGCTGGACGAGGCGCTCTCCCGCGTCGTGGTGGACGTCTCCGGCCGGCCTTTCCTCGTCTTCGACGTCGCCTTTCCCGCGGCCAAGATCGGCGAGTTCGACACAGAGCTTGTACGCGAGTTCTTCCAGGCTTTCGCCACCAATGCGCGCATCGGCCTGCATGTGGAGGCGCTGCGCGGCGTCAATTCGCATCATATCGCGGAGTGCTGCTTCAAGGGCTTCGCCCGCGCCTTGGGCAAGGCGACAGCGCCCGATCCGCGCCGCGGCGGCGTGGTGCCCTCCACCAAAGGCACGCTCACCGGCTGAAAGGGAGGCGGGCCTATGGCCGTCTACACCGTCCTTATACCCAAGGCCGCGCCGGGCGAGGCTCCGCCGCCGGAGCGAATCGTCTTTCTGCGCGACGGCTTCTCGACGCCGGCCTTTCTCTTCGGGCCTTTGTGGCTGCTGTGGCGGCGTGCGTGGCTGCCGGCCGTCCTATGGACAGCCGCGCTCGCGCTGATCCTCGGCGGCGGCGCGGCTCTGGGGATCAATCCCGCGGCGGCCTCGGTCTTGCAGCTGGCGCTCGGCCTGCTGCTCGGCCTCGAGGGGCCGCGTCTCGTCGCCTGGTCGCTCGAGCGCAAGGGTTACACGGAGAGCGCCGTAATGGTCGCGGCTAGGATCGATGAGGCCGAGGACGTGTTTTTCGCCAATTGGCGCCCCTCCGGCGTCCTCCCGACGACAGCGAAGGCGCCGCGCGGCGGCCGGGCGGCGATGCGCTCCGTCATCGGCGGCCTGTTCGAGGAGCCGCGCGCGTGACGACGGCGATCATCGATTACGGGTCGGGCAATCTGCACTCCGCCGCCAAGGCCTTCGAGCGCGCCGCGCGGGAAGGGGAGGGGGCGGAGATCACCGTCACCAATGATCCAGATGTCGTGCGCCGGGCCGAGCGCGTCTGCCTGCCGGGCGTCGGCGCCTTTCGCGATTGCCGCAGCGGCCTCTCCGCCCTCGCCGGGCTGGACGAGGCGCTGCGCGAGGCGGTGATCGAGCGCGGCCGGCCGTTCCTCGGCATATGCGTCGGCATGCAGCTGATGGCGACGCGCGGCCTCGAGCATGGCGAGGCGGCCGGCCTCGGCTGGATCGCCGGCGATGTCGCGGTCATCGAGCCCGCGGACAAGAGTCTGAAAATCCCCCATATGGGCTGGAACACGCTGGAGCTGACGCGCCCGCATGCGCTCTTTTCCGGCATCCCCACCGGAAAGGACGGGCTGCACGCCTATTTCGTGCACTCCTACCAATTCCTGCCTACATCGCCCGACCATATCGTGGCGACGACCGATTACGGCGCTCCGCTGACCGCGGCGGTGGCGCGTGACAATCTCGTCGGCACGCAATTCCATCCCGAGAAGAGCCAGAGGCTCGGCCTCGCGCTCATCGCGAATTTTCTGAGGTGGCGTCCGTGATCCTGTTTCCTGCGATCGATCTCAAAGAGGGTCAATGCGTGCGCCTCGTCGAAGGCGAAATGTCCTCGGCGACCGTGTTCAACGACGATCCGACCGCGCAGGCGCAGGCCTTCGCCGCCCAAGGCTTCGAATATCTGCATGTCGTCGATCTCGACGGCGCTTTCGCCGGCGCGCCGATGAACGCGCTCGCCGTGGAGGGCATTCTCGCCAACATAAAGATTCCGGTGCAGCTCGGCGGCGGCATTCGCGAGATGCGCACCATCGCGCGCTGGCTCGACAAGGGGATTTCGCGCGTCATCATCGGCACGGCGGCGGTGCGGGATCCGACGCTGGTACGCGAGGCGGCGCGGCTCTATCCAGGCCGCATAGCGGTGGGCATAGACGCCAAGGACGGCTTTGTCGCCGTCGAGGGCTGGGCGCGCCGCACCCATGTCTCGGCGCAGGATTTGGGCCGCAGCTTCGAGGACGCCGGCGTCGCCGCCATCGTCTACACTGACATCTCCCGCGACGGCGTGCTGAAGGGCCTCAACATAGAGGCGACGCTGGCGCTCGCCGATGCGCTGAGCATTCCGGTCATCGCCTCGGGCGGCCTCGCCTCGCTCGCCGACATAGAGCGGCTGCTGCAACCCGACTGCAAGAAGCTCGCAGGCGCGATCACCGGCCGCGCGCTCTATGACGGACGGCTCGATCCGGCGGAAGCGCTGGCGCTGATCCGGGCGGCGACGGAGGCGGCATGAGGCCGGACGCGGAGCGAATGGCTTGGAAACGGCGCGCTGAGCGGGTGCGCGTTCGCAGCGCAGTGGAGCCGCTGCTTTGGGCTGTCGCCATTGCGACTCCCACCCATTGGTTCGCGGCCTATCTGTTCCGAGATGACGTAATACTGAAATACGTCCTCGTCGCAGCGGGAGCGCTTCCCGTTCTGGCCATGCTCCTGTCTTACCTGTACTTCCTAGTCCGTGACCCAGATCGTCTTCATACGATATGGTAGACGCCTAGATCGCACGAGGAGTATCGCGATGAAATTCGCTGGTGATGGCGGGCTACGACGACTGCGCGTGGTTTTTCGCATCGTTCAATTCGAATGCACTGAATCCTCGGCCGCCTGATGCTCAAATCCCGCGTCATCCCCTGCCTCGACGTGAAAGAGGGCCGCGTCGTCAAAGGCGTCAATTTCGTCGATCTGCGCGACGCCGGCGATCCGGTCGAATGCGCCATCGCCTATGACGCCGCCGGCGCCGACGAGCTCTGCTTTCTCGACATCACCGCGAGCCACGAGAATCGCGGCATCATGCTCGACGTCGTGCGGCGCACGGCGGAGGCCTGCTTCATGCCGCTCACCGTCGGCGGCGGCGTGCGCGTCGAGGACGATATTCGCAATCTCCTGCTCGCCGGCGCCGACAAGGCCTCGATCAATTCCGCCGCCGTGGCGGATCGGCAATTCGTGCGCGAGGCGGCCGAGAAATTCGGCTCGCAATGCATCGTCGTCGCCATAGACGCCAAGCGCGTCGGCGATCATTGGGAAATCTTCACTCATGGCGGCCGCCGCCCGACGGGCATAGACGCGGTCGAATACGCCAAGGAGGTCACGAGCCTCGGCGCCGGCGAGATATTGCTCACCTCAATGGACCGCGACGGCGCGAAAATCGGCTTCGACATAGAGCTGACGCGCGCCGTGGCGGACGCCGTCGATGTGCCGGTCATCGCCTCGGGCGGAGTCGGGACGCTGGATCATCTCGTCGAAGGCGTGCGCGAAGGCCATGCTTCCGCCGTTCTCGCGGCGTCTATTTTCCACTTCGGCGAGTTCACCATCCCGCAGGCGAAGCGATATATGGCGAAAGCGGGCATACCGATGCGTCTCGACGGCCTGGAGCCCTCATGAGCGACTTCACCCTCGCCGATCTCGCGAAGATCATCGCATCGAAGCGGGGCGCAGACGCCGCGCAATCCTACACCAAGAGCTTGTTCGAGGCCGGAACGCACCGCATCGCCAAGAAATTCGGCGAGGAGGCGGTGGAGACCGTCATCGCCGCCATGGAGGGCGACCGAAAGAATCTGACGAGCGAGGCCGCCGACACGCTCTATCATCTGCTCGTGCTGCTGGAGGCCGGCGGCGTCTCGCTCGCGGAAGTTCTCGCCGAGCTGGAGACGCGCACCGTCCAATCCGGCCATGCGGAAAAAGCGTCGCGCGGAGAGCGGAAATGAACGCCGATGCTTATCTGGGGGCCGGCGTCGCGTTGTCGCCCTATCGGCGCTTTACCCGCGCCGAATGGGCGAGCCTGCGCGCCGACACGCCGCTCACGCTCACGATCGACGATCTCACGCGGCTCAAATCGCTCGACGATCCGATTTCGCTGGAAGAGGTCATCGAGATCTATTTGCCGCTTTCGCGCCTGCTCGCGCTCTATGTCGCGGCGACGCAGGGACTGTTCAAAGCGACGCAGCGATTTCTGGGGGCCGAGGACGGCAAGATGCCCTATATCATCGGCGTCGCCGGCTCGGTCGCTGTCGGCAAATCGACGACGGCGCGCATTCTCAAGGCGCTGCTGTCGCGCTGGCCCAACACGCCGAAGGTCGAGCTCGTCACCACCGACGGCTTTCTCTATCCCAACGCCGTGCTCGAGCGCGACGGCCTCATGGATAAGAAGGGCTTTCCCGAGAGCTACGACAATCGCGCGCTGCTGCGCTTTCTCTCCGATGTGAAGGCCGGCCAGCGCAATGTCGCGGCGCCGGTCTATTCGCATCTGACCTATGACGTCGTGCCCGATGAATTCTTCTATGTCGATCGGCCGGACATTCTCATCGTAGAAGGCGTGAACGTCCTGCTCGCCAGCCGTCCGCGCGAGGATGGGCGCGAAATTCCCTTCGTCTCGGATTTCTTCGACTTCTCGGTCTATCTGCACGCCGAGGAGAATGTGCTCGAGCAATGGTATGTGGAGCGCTTCCAGCGCCTGCGCGAGACGGCTTTCCGCGATCCACTCTCCTATTTCAAGAAATACGCGGATCTCGGCGATGACGAGACCATGCGCGTCGCCAAGGATATTTGGACGCGCATCAATCTCGAAAATCTGCGCCGCAACATTTCGCCGACGCGCCCGCGCGCCAGCCTGGTGCTGACCAAGGGCGCGGACCATCGCATAGAGGAAGTCGCGCTGCGCAAGCTGTGACGCGCGTCAGCCGTCGCGCGCGAGCGCGAGCAGCCGTCGGCAATCTTCCGCGAGGCGGGCCTCGCGAATATTGGCGACGCCGAGCAGCAGGCCGCGCGGCCGCGGCTCTTCCGCATACCATGGCGACAGCGGAGCCGGCGCCAATCCGGCGACGACGGCGCGCGCGGCGATGGCGAGATCGTCGGCGTCCTCCGGCAGATCGAGCTTCAATGAGAGGGCGCAGGCGGAAATCTTCGCGTCTTCGCCCGCAGCTTCGCGTAGCATGATCGTCAACGCATGTCGTCGCGCTGCATAGAGGCGTTTCATGCGCCGCAAATGGCGCAGGAAATGCCCCTCGGCGATGAAGGCTGCGACCGCGCGCTGCGTCGCAGGGGCTGGCGCCGGCGCGAGGCAGGCGGCGATCTGCGCGAAGCGGGCGGCGAGCGCCGGCGGCGCGACGAGGAAGCCGAGCCGCAGCGCGGGGCTCATCGTCTTGCTGAATGTGCCGGCGTAGACGACGCGGCCGTCGCGGTCGAGCGAGGCGAGCGCCGGCGCGGCGCGGCCGTCGAGCTGCAATTCGCCGAGATAGTCGTCCTCGATCACATGAGCGCCCGTCTTGCTCGCCCAGCGCAGCAGCGCGAGCCGGCGCGGAAGCGACATGGCCATGCCGAGCGGCGCCTGCTGGCTCGGCGTCACCGCGGCGAGAGCGGCGCGCGGCGCTCGCCGGACGGCCTCGGCGACATCGAGGCCCTGCGCGTCGACCCGGACGGGGACGATCTTCAATCCGGCGAAACGCAGCGCCTCGCGCGTGACGGGAAAGGCCGGATCCTCGAGCCAGGCCTCGCGCCCTGAGATCGGCAGAGCGCGCAGCGCGAGGCCGAGCGCGCCGAAATAGCCCGTCGTCACGATCACCTGCGCCGGCGCGCAATGGAGTCCGCGCGCTACGGCGAGATAGGCGCAGATCGTGCGGCGCAGTTCCATCTCGCCGCGCGGATCTGGATAGGCGAGCGGCGCGGCGGCGGCGGCGCGGGCGGCCTGCGCCGAGAGCCGCGACCACTGCGCATGTGGAAAGGCGTCATGCGCCGGAAGGCAGGGACGGAAGAGCAGCGGCGCGCGCTCGTAATCCTGAAACGGCCATGACTGGGGCGGCGCAGCGGGCGCCTCGGCCTGCCTCGGGTCCAGAGGCGGGCGCTCGGCGACGCGGGTGCCGCGCGCTCCGTCGGCCTCCGCCAATTGCTCGTCGACGAGCCGCTCATAGGCCGCTCGCGTCGTGCCGCGCGCGACGCCGAGCTGAGCGGAGAGATCGGTCCAGGAGGGTAGGCGCGCGCCGGCCGCGAGCCGCCGCTCGACGATGGCCGCGCGAATGGCGGCGTATATCTGTTCGGAGAGAGGCGTCTTCGCCTCGCGGTCTATGTCGATCGGCAGCGGCTGCATGAGCGAATGGTACAAGAATTCGCGCAAGTCTCGATGCTTTTTTCTGGCTCGACTGGCGCGCATGGTCCGCTCGCCCCGAATGTATGGAGCCCGGCCATGCGCCATATCGCATTTTTTCTCTTCGGTCTGCTCGCCCTCGCGCCGCCCGCCGCGGCGCATGACGCCTCCGGCCCGCAGGTCACTCTTCTGTCGCGCGCGGAAATTCCAAATCTGCCCGGCAAGAGCCTCGTCAGCGTGCTGGTCGTCTATCCGCCCGGCGGCAAATCGCCGCCGCATCGCCACGCCGCTTCCGGGTTCATCTACGCCTATGTGCTCTCTGGCGCGATGCGCAGCGCCACGGGCGCGGGCGCGGGCGCGGCGGAACTTTTCCGCGCCGGCCAGAGTTGGTTCGAGCCGCCGGGCGCGGTCCATGTGGTGAGCGAGAACGCGAGCGACACAGAGCCGGCGCGATTGCTCGCTATCTTCGTGGTCGATTCGAGTGAGACGCTTCTGACCCTTCCCGATGCAGGAGAGAGAGAATGACCAGCCGCCTCGATTACAATCACGCTGCGCCCGAGGGCATGAAGGCGCTCGGCGCCGTGCATAGCTATGTCGGCGCGAGCCTCGGCAAGGCGCTCGCCGAGCTCGTCTATCTGCGCGTCTCGCAGATCAACGGCTGCGCCTATTGTCTCGATCTGCATACGCGCGCGCTCGTGGCTGAAGGCTTTTCCGTGGAAAAGCTCGCGCTGGTCTCGGTCTGGCGCGAGGCGGAGGCGCTGTTCTCGGAGCGTGAGCGGGCCGCTCTCGCCTGGGCGGAGACGGTGACGAAGGTCGCCGAGACCACCGTGCCGGACGCGGAATTCGTGGCGGTCTCGGCGCAATTCTCCGGGAAGGAGCTAGCCGATCTCACTCTCGCGATCAGCCTGATGAACGCCTACAACCGCATGGCCATCGCTTTTCGCGCGACGCCCGCCGCGGTGAAGCGCGCCGCGCAGGGGTGACGGCGCGGCCGACATACGCTCTGGCCCGGAACGGAGCAACGCGCTAAGCCCAGCGAGGCGTTCCGTTCCGGCCTTGCGATATCATGCTCGATTCAGGCGACGAAAAAAGCTCGTCCTTCACCGCCGCGCTCGTCGCGGTGGCGCTCGTCTTCCTCGGCGCGCTCTTGGCCGCCGCGGGCGTGACGCTGCTCGCCCGGCTCGCCGTGCTGTTCTTCGCGGCTGCGCCGGATGGGACGCATGTCGCCGCCGTCATCGTCTTCGCGGCGACCTATTTCGTCATCGCGCTCGGCGAGGCGCCGGGGCTGCGGCTCGATCGCGCCGGCGCTGCGCTGCTCGGCGCCAGCCTGATGGTCGGGCTCGGCGTGCTGCCGCTGGACGAGGCCTATCGCGCCATTGATTTCGACACGATCACGCTGCTGCTCGGCATGATGATCGTCGTCGCCAATCTGCGCCTCTCCGGATTTTTTCGCTTGGCGAGCAATTTCGTCGTCGCGCGCGCGAAGACGCCGCTCGCTCTGCTCGCCGCCATCGTGCTGGTGACGGGCGCCTTCTCGGCCTTTCTCGTCAATGACGCCATCTGCCTGGTGATGACGCCGCTGACGCTCGAGCTGACGCGCCGGCTGAAACGCGATCCGCTGCCCTATCTCCTCGCCGTGCCCATGGCCTCCAATGTCGGCAGCGTGGCGACGATCACCGGCAATCCGCAGAACATGATTATCGGCGGCCTGTCGCATATTCCCTATGGCGCCTTCGCCGCGGCGCTGTGGCCGGTCGCCGCCTTCGGCCTGCTCGCCACTTTCGCGCTGGTGGCGCTGTTCTACCGCGGCGAGTTTCTCACGCGCGAGAGACTGCCCGTTGCGGCGCCTGCGCCTGCGCGTGCGCGCGGCTTTCTCGTCGTCAAATCGGTGCTGGTGACGCTCGCCATGATGGCGCTTTTCTTCGCCGGCCAGCCGGTGGCGAAGGTCGCTATCGTCGGCGGCGCGCTGCTGCTGGTCACGCGCCATGTGAAGGCGGAGAAGGTCTATCGCGAGATCGACTGGCCGCTGCTCTTGATGTTCGTCGGCCTGTTCATCGTCGTCGAGGGACTCGAGACCACTGTGCTGACGCCGGAGGCGGTCGCTTCCGTCGGCCGCTTCGATCTCGCCAACGCCGGCGTTCTGGCGGTGGTGTCGGCGGTTCTCTCCAATCTCGTCAGCAATGTGCCGGCGGTGCTGGCGCTGAAGCCTTTCCTCGCCGGCGCGGCCGATCCGCAGCACGCCTGGCTCGTCGTCGCCATGGCCTCGACTCTGGCCGGCAATCTGACGCTCATCGGCTCGGTCGCCAATCTCATCGTCGCCGAGCGCGCCCGCGCCGCCGGCGTCTCCATCGGCTTCTGGGCCTATTTCAGGATCGGCGCGCCGCTCACGCTCGTCACCATCGCCTTCGGCGCATGGTTTCTGTGACGCGAGGCAACTTTTCGTCTCGCGCCGCGTTTTTTATGCAGAGCGGGCCGGGGGCTCACGAGGGGAGGTCGAAAATGGCGACCGCAATCCCGAAGCTCCACATGATCTCGAGCGAGCATATCGTCGGCGCGAAGGTCTTCGATCAGAGCGGCAAGGAGATCGGCGAAATCGATCATCTGATGATCGATCCTGCGACCGGCCAGGCGCGCTACGCCATCGTCAACTTCTGCGGCTTCATGTGCCTGCGCAAGGGTCATCACGCCGTGCCCTGGAATGCGCTCTGCTATGACGTCGATCAGCGCCGCTATGTCACCTCGGTGACCGAGCATCTGCTCGAGGACGCGCCCGAATATGACGAGTCGAGCTGGGCCGATCGCG
This sequence comes from Methylosinus sp. RM1, assembly GCF_011378635.1. Lineage (NCBI taxonomy): Bacteria > Pseudomonadati > Pseudomonadota > Alphaproteobacteria > Hyphomicrobiales > Methylocystaceae > Methylosinus > Methylosinus sp. RM1. The sequence continues at coordinate 77,560 of NZ_WOVC01000014.1, read as the reverse complement.
ACTGGGAGACGCGCATCCACGCTCATTACGGCGCGGCGCCCTATTGGGAGGGCGCGGGGCGGTAGCGAGGCGCCGCACAGGCGCTACCCTCGACAATATCGGTCTTCGGGGTTAGCCGAGCAAAACGGCTAAACGCTCCTGTACGAAGAAGCAGCGTTCGACGGAGAATCGCGAACCCGTCCCGGATTGCCAGGTCATCCTTTTGGATGCGGCAGGCCGGGACGCGCTCATGTCGGCGCTCGAGGGTCCCCCTCGATTGCATCCTCGGTTGAAACGCTTGTTCGAGGAGGGTTTTATTTTCAGCTCGAAACGATGACACGCTCTCATCAAATATGAATCGCCCGCCCGAAGGCGTCGAGCGCGCTCTCATGCATCGTCTCCGATAGCGTCGGATGCGGGAAAATGGTCTCCATCAGCTCCGCCTCTGTCGTCTCCAGATTCATCGCGATCACGAAGCCTTGAATCAGTTCCGTCACCTCCGCGCCGATGAGATGCGCGCCGAGCAGGCGTCCGCTCTTGGCGTCGAAAATGGTCTTTACCAGGCCCTCCGTCTCGCCCATGGCGATGGCCTTGCCATTGGCGATATAGGGAAAGCGTCCGATCTTCAGCTCACGTCCGGCCGCTTTCGCCGCCGCTTCCGTGAGGCCGACCGAGGCGATCTGCGGATGGCAATAGGTGCAGGCGGGAATGCGCGTGCGCTCGATCGGATGCGGCGACAGGCCGGCGATCGCCTCCACACAGACGACGCCCTCATGCTCCGCCTTATGGGCGAGCATGGGCGGGCCGGCGACATCGCCGATCGCATAGACGCCCGCGATATTGGTGCGGCCGAGACCGTCGGTGAGAATGATTCCGCGATCGGTCTTCACGCCCAGAGCCTCCAGCCCCAGCCCTTCGCTATTGGGAACGACGCCGACGGCCGAGATGACGCGCTCGGCCTCTATGCGCTGCTCTCCGCTCTCGGCCGCGATCGTCGCGACGACGCCATTGTCGCTCTTGTCGAGCTTCGCGAGCTTGGCGCTGGTGATGATTTTTATCCCCTGCTTCTCGAATGATTTGCGCGCCAGCGCGGCGATCTCCGCGTCCTCCGCGGGCAGGATTTGCGGCAGCGCCTCCACCAGCGTCACCTGCGCCCCGAAGGTCGAATAAAAGGACGCGAATTCGACGCCGATCGCGCCGCCGCCGACGACGAGCAGAGATTTCGGCATCGCGGGCGGCAGCAGCGCCTCGAAATAGGTCCAGATACGCTCGCCGTCCGGCTCGAGGCCCGGCAGAGCGCGCGGCCGCGCGCCGGTCGCGACGATGATGTGCTTGGCCGAATAGACGCCTTCGCCGAGGATATTCTTCGGCTTGGGGAGTTGAGGCCGCGCGGTTCCCTTGGGCGCGGCGACGCGAATCTCGCCCGGCGCGGTGAGAGCGGCCTCGCCCCAGATCACATCGATCTTGTTCTTCTTGCACAGGAACTCGACGCCGGCGTTGAGCCGCCCGGCGACCGCGCGCGAGCGTTTCACCAGCGCTTCGGCGTCGAAGGAGACCTCGCCGCCTATGCGCAACCCGAAATCCTTCGCATGTTTCGCGAGACGAAAGACATCGGCCGAGCGCAGCAGCGCCTTGGTGGGAATGCAGCCCCAATTGAGGCAAATGCCGCCCAAATGCTCGCGCTCGACAATGGCCGTCCTCAGCCCGAGCTGCGCGGCGCGGATGGCGGCGACATAGCCGCCCGGTCCGCCGCCGATGACGATGAGATCATAAGAGTTGGCCATGGAAGCCCTCGCGACCGCCAGCGCCGCTCGAATGATTCCCTTCGAGCCGCTGCGCTCTCATATGTGGCCGATGCGCGCGCCGGGCGCCATAGGCGCGAGGCGTCAGGGCCGCGTCAGCTGCCGGCGCCGCTCGGCGCGCCCGCGCCGCTCGAAATGCGCGCGGGCGGAAGAATAGCGGCCGCGCGCGATCAGAAAAGCGACATCGGGATTGCGCGCGACATAGGCTTCGGCGTCGAAATTCGCCGGCGTCGCGAGGATGTCGTGCGGAATCATCTGCACGCGTCCTTCAATGCGGCCATAGCGCGCAAAATGCGCGCGACCGGAGAGGATGCGGCCGCGCCGCACCGATTCGGCCACATCGGGATTGGCGTAGAGATAGGCGCGCTCGTCGAAATTCTCGAGCGTCGCGACTTCGGCGCAGGTCGCTTCGGGAGGCAGCCTGTGGGTGGGCTCCCCGTGGTGCGGCGCTACGGACGCCAGAGCGCGCAGGCCGGACCAGAGCCGGCGCAGAGCGCGGCCGCCGGAATCGATGGCCGCTTCGAGCCGCAAGGGCGCCAGCGTCGCGGGGCCAATGCGCTCGCCGTGCTCATGGGCGCGCGCGGCCATGTCGTGAAAGCGCAGAAAATGCGCATAGCCGCGCGGATCGCGCCGATAGAGCTGGCCGAGAAGATCGTCGCCGGGCGGCGCCGCCGCGAGACGGCGCGCATCCTTCGCCTTGGGGCCGTGGAAATGCACGATGGATGCGCTCCATTCGACGCCCCAATAGGGCTTCCAATGCATTGCGAGCGGCAGATGGTCCCAGCGCCCGGCGAAATGCGCATTGAGGACTTCTTGATCGTAATGATGCGGGAGACCGAGAAAATCCCGCGCCCGCCGCAGCAGCGCGTCATATTCGGCGCGCATGGCCGGGATGTTGAGGAGCAGCACGCCCGAGCAGAATTGCGACCACTCATGCGGCTCGTGCTGGGGCGCGGCGGCGAAATAGCGCGGCCGCAGCGGCGACAGCTCGACCGGCCGGGCGAACAGCACGTCGCAATCGGTGTAGAGGACGAATTCGTCCTTCGTCTCGATAAGGGGAATTTCGAGCCGCAGAAAGGCGCCGGCGGCGATGGAGCGGCTCCAGTCCGGCGTCTCCGGCGTCGCCTCTATGGCCTCGATGAGGCCGGAGCGCCGGCTATGGATATGGACGGGCGCGTCATGGCCGAGACTGGCGCGGAGCCGGTCCGCTTCGCCATCGAAGACGAGATGCGGCTCGAGCCCCGCTATGTCGATCGCCGTGCGGGCGGCGACGCGCAAATGCTCGGCGTAGCGGTCGAGAGCCGACGCATTCAGGCAGGAATACCATTTCATCCGAAAGGATTCCCGCGTCGAAGCGTCGGCGCCGACGGATCAGGCCGTCTGCGGCAGCGCGGCCTTGGCCTTCTCGACGATGGCCTTGAAGGCTTCCGGCTGGGTGATGGCGAGCTCCGACAGAACCTTGCGGTCCACCGTGACGCCGGCCTTGGCGAGGCCGTCGATGAAGCGGCTGTAGGTCAGGCCCAGCTCACGCACGGCGGCGTTGAGGCGCTGAATCCACAGGGCGCGGAAGACGCGCTTCTTGGCCTTGCGGTCGCGCGTCGCATATTGCATCGAGCGATCGACCGCGGCCTTGGCGGCGCGGATGGTGTTCTTGCGACGGCCGTAGAAGCCTTTGGCGGCATCCAGGGTCTTCTTGTGCTTGGCGTGCGAGGTGACGCCGCGTTTGACGCGAGCCATGACATGATCCTTTCAGGAAATCCGAAATCGGGGGAAGGGGAGAAGCTCAGCCGTTGGGCAGGAAATACTTCTTGACGTTGTCGCCGTCCGTCTTGAACAGGACGGAGGTCCCGCGCAGATTTCGGATCTGCTTGTTGGTGCGCTTGATCATGCCGTGGCGCTTGCCCTTCTGGGCGTAGACCACCTTGCCGGTGCCGGTGATCTTGAAGCGCTTTTTGGCGCCCGATTTGGTCTTCAGCTTGGGCATTTTGCTCTCCTGGGCTCGAGGCCCTGTTCTGCGCGCCGGTCTCCCGGCGCTTTATTCGCGCGAGCGAAAAGAACCGCCACGGCAGCCCATCACTGGCCGGGCGGTTCGGAAGCGCGGCTTATAAGCGGAAAGACAGGAGGTTGGCAAGCCCGCGCGCCAAAGCCCTTCGGCGTGGCTGTTCTGAGACGGTCTACGCCCCGCGCTGCGGCTTGGCCAGCCGCCACAGCCACAGGCACAAGCCGAGCAGAACGATCAGCGCCACCGCGCTCGGCCATAGCGGCATGGAGGCGCCGCCGACCTGAATGTCCGGCTGCGTCGCCAGCCGCCCCGCCTGTCCGAGCGCCATAAGGCCGAAGATGACCGCCGCCACTTTCAATCCGGTGATCTGTGAATGCATCGCTTCGTCCTCCAGAAATCCTCGGTGCGCTCATATAAAAGCGTGCGCGGCGGGGAAAAGGGCGCGCCGCATTGCGGCGGCGCCTCGCTCGGCCTATCTGCAGGTCACATGCAGCGGAGGCTTGGATGCGGCAGCCGACGATTTTCATCTCTCACGGGGGCGGCCCCTGCTTCTGGCTCGACGGCCCCATCGCTAGCGCTTTCGAGGGGCTGAAGGCCTATCTCAGCGGCCTGCTCGCCTCTCTGCCGGAGCGTCCGCGCGCCATTCTCATCGTCTCGGCGCATTGGGAGGAGAAGCGGGTCACTCTTGGCGCGGCGAGAGCGCCCAACATGATCTTCGATTACTACGGCTTTCCCGAGCACACCTATCGCCTGAGCTATCCCGCGCCCGGCGCGCCGGAACTCACCGAGCGGGCGCGAGGTCTGCTGGCCGCGGCCGGCGTCGAGACGGCGCTGGACGCCGCGCGCGGCTTCGACCATGGCGTCTTCGTGCCCATGCTGATCGTCGATCCCGGCGCGACGATCCCGATTCTCACTCTGTCTTTGCGCGACGATCTCGATCCCGCCTTTCACATCGGCGTCGGCGCGGCGCTAGAGCCTCTGCGCGATGAGGGCGTTCTCATTCTCGGTAGCGGCAACAGCTTCCACAATCTGCACACTTTCTTCGACGGCGAGGCGAAGGCCGCCGCCGGCTTCGACGCCTGGCTGACCGAGGCCGCGACGAAGCCGAGCGCGGAGGCGCGCAATGCGCTGCTCGCGCAGTGGAGCGCGGCGCCTTTTGCGCGCGCGTGCCATCCGCGCGAGGAGCATCTTCTGCCGCTGATGGTCGTCGCCGGCTCCGCTGGAGCGGACGCCGGACGCCGCGTCTTTCGCGACGCGGTCATGAGCAAGGCGATTTCCGGCTTCGCCTTCGGCTGAGAGCCATTCCCGATCGCGCGTCGGGAAGGGCCGCTGACCGTTCACGCCGCGTCGCGCGCTTCCGCCGGTCCGAAATGATCGAGATAGCGCGCATCGATCTCGGCGACGCGCAAGACGACGAACACATCCGTCGTGTTGAACTTGCGATCGACGACGGCGCCGTCGCCGAATTTGGCCCCGCAGCGCAGATAGCCCTTTATCAGCGGCGGCAGCGCGCTCATCGCCTTGCGCGGATCGACGGCCTCTTTCGCCAGAATCTCCATCGGCACATGCATTTCGCGCCGCGCGCTCACGCGCCAATCCTCGTCGGCGCGCGCATGATGCGCGAGAAAGCTCAGCGCCGCCGCATGAGCGAGCGGATTGGCGCCCTCGAGACTCGCGCAGCCGATCATCGCATCGATGCGATGATGCCGCACATAAGCGAGAATGCCGCGCCACAAGAGCTCGATCGTGCGCTTGCTGCGATATTGCTCGAGCACGCAGGAGCGGCCGAGCTCGAGAAAACGCGTTCCGCCGTGGCGGGCGAGGAGCGGCGCAATGTCGTATTCGCCAGCGGAATAGAAGCCGCTCTTCTTCTGCGCGACATCGTCGCGTAGCAGCCGATAGGCCCCGACCACTTTGGGCTTGATCTTGCCGAAGCGCGTGCGCGCCGCATGATCGATGACGATGAGATGATCGCAGAATTTGTCGAAGCGATCGGCGTCGCGCCGCGTGATCGCGGCTTTGGCGTCGGGAATTGCGCCGCCCTTGCGAAAGAACACTTTGAAGCGCAGCCGCTGCGCCTTGCGGATTTCTTTTTTTCCGTTGGCGAGCCGCACCTCGAGCGAGCCGAGCCGCGCGAGCGCGCCGTCGAGTCCGTCATGCTTGTTCTTTTTCGGCTTCAGGAGATTTTGCGGCTGCAGCAGGGGAAAAGCGCCGGCGATGATCTTGCGGCCGGCGTCGGCGTGGATCGCCCACATTTCGCGTATCGTCTCCGCTCGTGTCGCGCTCGCGCTTTCGAGCGCTTCGGATCAGCGCGTTAGATCACGAGCGGGCGAAGCTTTTGTGACGACGTGCGGCGTTTGGACCGCGAGCCTTCGGGCTCGCATCGCGCGGGCGGCTCATCGAGACGGCGCGCAAAGATGCGCGCCGTCTCTTTCGTCTTTCCTCAGCGTCGGTGCGTCTCGGCCTGCGGGCCGGAGAGCAGCGGCGTGATTCGACGCACGGTCACGCGGCGATTCTCGCGCGAGGGGCCTCGCGTCCGCACTTTGAGATATTGCTCGCCATAGCCTTGCGTCGTCAGATTTTCCGGCGGCACGCCGAAGTCGCGCGACAATATCGTCGCCACCGCCTGCGCTCGGCGATCGGAGAGCGACAGATTGTCGACGTCCGAGCCCACCGCATCCGTATGGCCTTCGATCAGGAACACTTCGGCGGGATTGCGCTTGATCGCCTCGTTGAGCGCCTCCGCGACCAATACGAGACGTTGCGCCTGATCCGGCGTGATCGCCCAGGAGCCCGTGTCGAAATTGATCGTGTCTATATCGACGCTGCGCGTATAGGCGCGCACGGACGGGCTGTAGCGAATCTCGTCCAGCGTGTAGCGGCGCGGCATGGGCGCGAGCGGCGGCGCCGTCAGCGTCTCATAGATCAGACGCTCGTCGGCGGCGCCGTAATCGACGACATAGGCGTCCGGCGCGATTTCCACCGGCGGCGGCGGCAGCACGACCACCTCCTCCGCAAAGCCGCGCGGCGGACCGCGGAAGCCATTGTCGATGAGAATGATCTCGCGGCCGTCGGGGAAGCGGCGCAGGCGGCGCAGCAGCACGCCATTGGCGTCGGTGTAGGTCAGCACCTCGCCGCCATCGCGGCGGGCGTAGACGCTCACAAACTCCTCGCCGTGACGCTCGCTGCGCAAATTGCCGCCGAGCTCGCGGAAGCGCTCGTTCTCGTCGTGACGGATGAAGGCGCCGCCGCCTTCGCGCACGATGGTGCGGCCGGGCTCCTGCACGACGAGCACGCCGTCACGCTCGAATTGCTGGCGACGGGCATGGACATCGTCGAGCCGATGCGCGCCGGGCTGGCTCAACACGAAGCCGCCGACGAGGCCGGCCGCCGCGCCGATCGCCGCCGCAGCCGCCGGCGACACGCGTGGCCCGCCGCCGTGAGGCGGAGCCGGCGGTGGGCCGAGAGGCGGAGCCGGTTGTGAGGCGAGAGGCGGAGTCGGTTGTGAGACGAGAGGCGGAGTCGGTTGTGAGACGAGAGGCGGAGCCGGGGCGGCGGCTCCATGAGCGCCGCCGGCCTGGGGCGGAATATGAGCCGCGCCCGCGGCGCCGGGGACTGCCGCACTGGGAACCATGCCGGTCGGGGCTGCGGCGGATGGTGTGGCGGGCGGAACGGCGCCGGAGCCCCCCGGGGGCAGGAAGCGTCCGCCGGCGCCCGCATGATCGGCCGGGCCTCCGGGCGGCGGGCCGTTGGGCTGCGGCGCGCCTCCGCCGGGCGGAGCGGCGGAGGGCAGGAAATTGCCGCCCTGGTTTCCTACGGGCGGGGCCGCCGAATGCGGTCCGCCGAGATGCGCCGGCGCGCCGGCGGGTCCGGTCGGAGGGAGGTTATCGGCGCCATTGGCGGGCGGGGCCGTGGGATGGGACGGCGCCCTGGGGGCAGGGGGCGCCGATGGCGAAACAGAGGGCCGCTGCGCGGCGGGTGGCGCGACCACGGGCGCGGGAGGGCGCTCTGCGGAAGGACGCGGCGTCGGGACGACGGCCGGCATGGGCGCCGCATGAGGCGGCGGAGCTCGCTGGATCGGCGCGGCCTGCTGCGGCGCCTGGATGATCGCCGGCGCGCGCGGCTCTCGTGGGGGCGCCGCCCGCATTTGCGGATGCGCCATCGGCGGGACGCCGGCTCCCGGATAGGGGGCGGGCTGCGGCGCCGGGCGCGGTTCGGGCGGCGGCGCGGCGGGAGAATGCTGGATCGGCGCGGGATGGAACGGCGCCGCCGGCGGAGCCGTGGGGGCAGGCCGGGCTGCCGGCGGCCGAGGCGATTGCGGCGGCGAGCGCTTCTCGTGAGCGGGATCGAAGCCTTGCGGCGCGGCCTGCGCGAGCACGAGGCCTTGCGCCGCCGCGGCCGGCGCGACGCCGGCCTGCGGGCCGAGCGCCAATGACGGCGTCATCAGCCCCGCGAGCAGCAAATTTTTTCGTTTCGACATTCGGTTCTCCAAGATTCGCCATTCTCCACGATTTGCCGTGCGCCACGATCGTCGTTCTCGACGAGTCGGGCGTCCGTCGTCGCAATCCCCGCGCTGTGGTTGTGGCGCGGGCGCAGGGCGAAATTTTTTCTTTTTTGTGGCTGCGGCGAAGCGTGGGGCGGGAAAGTCAGATCGCCTCGCGCGCGCCGGCCGACGGGCGGCGCGCGTCCTCGATCGCCTGGAGGATCGCCGCCGACAGCGCGTCGAATTCGACGGGCTTGGTCAGCAGGAAATCGACTCCGGCCCCGCGCGCGGCGCGCTCGTCCTCCTCGAGCGCGCTGGCGGTGAGCGCGACGATCGGGCGGCGCCGCGCGCCCATGCGGGCTTCCTCCGCGCGAATCAGGCGCGTCGCCTCGAGGCCGTCGAGCTCGGGCATGAACACATCCATCAAAATGACGTCGAAAGGCCGGATGCGTCCGCCGATCGCCGATCGCGCCAGCTCGACGGCGCGGGCGCCGTCTTCCGCGCGCGTGACCAGCGCGCCGAGCTTCTCGAGATGGCGGCAGACGATCAGCGCATTGACGTCATTGTCCTCGGCGACGAGCACCCGGCGTCCCGAGAGCGTCGGCGGCGGCGCGACGAAATCCGCGTCGTTGCGGGTCGGCGGCGGCGCTGTGGACAGGCGCTCGACGAGCGAGGCCGCGCGCACCGGCTTCACCAGCCATCCGTCGAAATGGCGCAGCGCCGCCTCGCCGAAGGCGCGCCGCTCCATGGGCGAGAACATCAGGAAGACGCGGCCGGCGCCAGCGCGTCGCGCCTCGTCGGCGAGACGTTCGGTCGCCGCCTCGCCGAAGGCGCAATCGACGACGACCGTGTCGAAGCGGCCATCCGGCTCCTCGCCGAGGCGGCGCGCGGCTCGCGTCTCGTCGTCGGCGATCTCGGCCTGCGCGCCGGCGCCGCGCAAAATCTCGGCCATGAAGGGCCCTTCGAAAATCGTCGGCGAGACGATCAATGCGCGCGCTCCGGCGAGCGGCCGCTTGCGCTCGCGCGCGCGGTCGTCGAAGAGCGCGTGCGGGCCGCGCGGCAAAGTGAAGGCGAAGACGGCGCCGCGGCCCGAACTTTCTTCTATCTCCAGTCGGCCGCCCATCAGCGCGGCGAGATGGCGCGAAATGGCGAGGCCGAGGCCGGTGCCGCCGTGCCGGCGCGTCGAGGAGCCGTCGCCCTGCTCGAACTCCTCGAAAATAATGTCGCGCGCCGCCGGCGCGACCCCGGGGCCGGTGTCGGCGACGCGGAACACGAGCGCGCCCTCGGCGTCGCGCTCGACACGCAGGCCGACGCCGCCGCTCGCGGTGAAATTGACGGCGTTGCCGGCGAGATTGACCAGCACCTGGCGCACGCGCGCGGCGTCGCCGGCGACCGTCTCCGGCGCGTCCGGCGCGATATAGCTCGCGATTTCGAGATGCTTGGCCTGGGCGCGCGGCGCCAGCAGCTCGACGACGCCCTCGACCAGCGGCGCGAGCGCGAAAGGCTCGACCTCGAGCTCGATCTTGCCGGCCTCGATTTTGGAGAAGTCGAGAATATCGTCGATGAGCTGGGCGAGCGAGCGGCCGGAGGCGGCGATCGCCTCCACATAGCTCGCCTGTTCGGCGTCGAGCCGCGTCGCCGCCAGCAATTGCGCGAGGCCGAGCACGCCATTGAGCGGCGTGCGGATTTCATGGCTCACCGTGGCGAGGAAGCGCGATTTGGCCTGGCTCGCGGCTTCGGCGCGGTCGCGCGCGGCGGCGGCGGCGCGCAGCTCCCAGATTTCGTCGCGCAATCCCTCGAGCTCGGTCTCCACCGCTCGGCGCCGGCGCGTTCGGCGCGCGCGCGCGAGCCACAGCCAGCCCGCCGCGGCGAAGGCCGCGAGAGAAGCGAGCGCGATGAGAACGCAAGAGGGAACAGCAGGCATTCGGGCGGTCCAGAACCTTTTCGATCGACCTCGTTGTTTCACGACAATCGAGAGAAAGTATGAATTGGCGGGGGAAGCGCGAGCCGAACCTCGGCGCTTCGCTAATGAAGGCTTGCGCAGGCTCTCGAAAAAGCCGGACTTTTTCCGGCTCAGGCGGCGACCCGTGCGCGGGCGGAGCCGCCGCGATAGGCGAGCGCTTCGGCGAGATGGCGACGCGTCACGGCCTCGGAGCCGTCGAGATCGGCGATGGTGCGGGCGAGCTTCAGCGCGCGATGGAAGCCGCGCGCCGAGAGCGCCAGACGTTCGGCCGCATCGCGGATCAGCGCCGTCCCAGAGGCGTCGAGCGCCGCGATTTTCTCGATCGCGCTCGCCGGAGCGCTGGCGTTGGTGGCGTCGCCCGGAAGGCCGAGCTTCTCGTAACGTCGTCGCTGGCGGTCGCGCGCGGCGGCGACGCGGGCCGCGACCTCGGCCGAGCCCTCGGCCGGAGGCGGCAGCACGAGATCGGCCGCCGAGACCGCCGGAACCTCGATCCGAAGATCGAAACGGTCGATCAGCGGGCCCGAGAGCCGCGCCTGATATTGCGCGACGCAGCGCTCATTGGGCTGGCGGCGGCAGGCGAAGCCGGGGTCGAGCGCATGGCCGCAGCGGCACGGATTCATCGCCGCGACGAGTTGGAAACGGGCCGGATAGACGGCGCGGTGATTGGCCCGCGAGACGAGGATTTCGCCGGTCTCCAGCGGCTGCCGCAGGCTGTCGAGCGCCTGCGCCTGAAACTCCGGCAATTCGTCGAGGAACAGAACGCCATTATGGGCGAGCGATATCTCGCCCGGCCGCGCATGGGAGCCGCCGCCGGCGAGCGCCGCCATGGAGGCCGAATGATGCGGCGCGCGAAACGGCCGCCGATCGGTGAGCTCGCCGCCGGCGATCTCGCCGGCGACGGAATGGATCATCGAGACTTCCAGCAGCTCCCGCGGCGACAGCGGCGGCAATATGGACGGAAGCCGCGCCGCCAGCATGGATTTGCCGGCGCCGGGCGGGCCGTTCATCAGCAGATTGTGGCCGCCGGCCGCCGCGATTTCCAGCGCCCGCTTGGCGCTCTCCTGGCCCTTGATGTCGGCGAGGTCCGGCAGGCCCGCCGCAATGGCGCGCACCGCCGGCGCGGGCCGGGAGAGAACCTGCGTTCCTTTCAGATGATTGACGAGCTGGATCAGCGACCGCGGCGCGACCACTTCCATTTCGTTGGACGCCCAGGCGGCCTCCGGCCCGCATTGACGCGGGCAGATGAGCCCTTGGCCGCGCATATTGGCGGCGACCGCGGCGGGCAGAACGCCGGCGACCGGCGCGATGGCGCCGTCGAGTCCCAATTCCCCGAGCACGGTGAAGCCGTCCAGCGCGTCCGACGGAATGGCGCCGATCGCCGCCATCACGCCGAGCGCGATCGGCAGATCGTAATGGCTGCCTTCCTTGGGCATGTCCGCCGGCGCGAGATTGACGGTGATACGCTTGGCCGGCAGCGCGAGTCCGGAGGCGACGAGCGCCGCCCGCACCCGCTCCCGCGATTCGGCGACGGCCTTGTCGGCGAGGCCGACGAGCGTGAACACCACATTGCCGCTGGCGATCTGCACTTGAACGTCGACCGGCTTGGCTTCGATCCCTTCGAAGGCGACCGTCGAGACCCTGACCACCATGGCGACAGCTCCGAACCCGTTTTCCAATCGCTCAGACGCAAACGTCGCCATAGTAGACGCGCCGCCCCGCCTCGGCAAGAACAATATGAGAACGAAATTTTGCCGCGCTTCGGCAACGGCCCGCTAACCGGCGAGAGCTAGTCTCGCCGGCCGGACGAGCAGGATGGGTTTTTTGAGGATTTGCGAAACGACGCCATCGTGCGGCCGCGCTCGCGTGACCTAAAGAGCGCGAATTTCCCTGAACGCGGGTAGGCGAAATGGCTCGGAAAAAACGAAAGACGTCGGTCTTTGGCGTTGCGGCTGTCGTGGCCTGCGCCTCGGTTTTGGGCTTCGCGCCGGGCTTGGGCGCGGCGAGCGCGCGAGCGGCCGAATGCGGGCGCAATGGCGAGGGGTTCGAGGCTTGGCTCGGCGGCTTCGAGCGAGAGGCCGCGGCGGCGGGAATTTCAAAGCCGACGATCGATGCGGCGCTCGGCGACGTCTTCTATGATCGCTCGGTGATCTCGCACGACCGCGGGCAGAAGGTGTTTCGCCAGACTTTCGAGCAATTTTCGGCGCGCATGGCCAATTCGTTTCGCGTCCGCAAGGGGCGCTCGCTGCTGCAGAAACATGCGGCGCTGTTCAAGCGCATCGAGCAGAAATATGGCGTGCCGGGGCCGGTTCTCGTCGCCATATGGGGGCTGGAGACGGATTTCGGCGCTTATCTCGGCGATTTCGCGACGATTCGGGCGCTGGCGACGCTCGCTTATGATTGCCGGCGTTCGGAAAAATTCCGCGGCGAATTGCTCGACGCTCTGCGCATCGTCCAGCGCGGCGATCTCGATCCCGCGCAAATGCGCGGCGCCTGGGCCGGCGAAATCGGCCAGACGCAGTTCATGCCCTCGTCCTATTTGAAATTCGCCGTCGATTTCGACGGCGACGGCAAGCGCGATCTCGTTCACAACACGGCGGATGTGCTCGCCTCCACCGCCAATTTCCTGCAGGGCTCCGGCTGGAAGCCGGGCGCCGGCTGGAACGAGGGCGAGCCCAATTTCCCCGCGCTGCTCGAATGGAACAAGGCGAAGGTCTATTCCAAGACCATCGCGCTGCTCGCCGAGAAGATCGGAGGCGCCGGCGACTGAGCGGCCTTCGCGGCTCGGCGGATTATTCCGCCGGCTCGGCGTCCGCCGTCTTCAGCGGATGTATCGGCCGATGCCGCAGATAGACGAAGAACATGGCGACGACGCCTATGCCCATCAGCAGATAGAGGGGGAGCGTGCGCATGAAGCTCATTCCCACAGAGAAGGGAAAGCGCGACACCCATCGCTCGCCATGCTCGCCGGTCACGGTGACGATGCCGACGAAATAGCCCGCGTCGGGAAAATAGTGCTCGAAATTGATCGTGCCGGTCGGATAGAGGCGCGGACCGCGATAGGCGACAGTGACCGCGTCGATATCGGCATTCTCCTTCTCCTCGCCGCCGACGTCTTTGACGATTCGGATCTCCACCGCCATGTCGCGCAGCTCGTCCTGCTCGGCGTCGAGCGCGATGATGGTGTGGCCGGTCGCCGGAATATCCTCGCAGAACTCGTTTTTCGAGGCGTCGGGAAGATAGCCGGTGAAATTCATGATGTCGGGGCCGACGAACAGGCGGCATCGCCCTTCGGCGGAGCCGAGCCGGCCATGCGCCGAGGCGGGCGACGCCGCGGCGAGCAGCGTCAGCAGCAGGACGAGGAGAGCGGGCGGAGAGAAACGAGTCGCAGAGCGTAGAAACCCATCGATCGACCGCCAGAACGGGGCAAGACCGCTGTCGGGCATGATGATTCCCCCATGGAGCATTTTGTGCGCGCCTCGTTTCCCCGGACAGGCTCGCTCCGACGACGAAACGAGAGCCGGATCGCGAGACCCGGTCGCTCGCCGCCCGCGACAATGCGGCATGTTAGCGCATTCTCCGGGAGCGGCAAGAGCGCGAGCGGGCGGCGCGAGCGGCGAGTGGAGCGATCTGCGCTCTTCCCATCGCCCGCGATAGTTTTCGAACGCGGCGGGCGATCAATACTGCATGTTTTTCTTGAAGCTTGTTGGACGAGGCGCGGACTTCGCCGGATTTGCCGCGCGGACTCTTGTTTTTCCTCCGCTCGCACGCCATATTCGGCGGCGAGGACCGCGCCGATTGGCCGGATGACCGGCCGCGCGGCCTTTTACGAGAGGATGCTATGTCCAATTTCGACCGCAACACGAGCTTCGGCTATCGGGGCGGCGTCTCCCGAGCCGGCACGGCCGAGATCGACCAGGGCCTGCGCGCCTACATGCTCGGCGTCTACAATTACATGGTGCTGGGTCTCGGCGTCACCGGCCTGGTGGCGCTCGGCACGCATATGCTCGCCGTCGCCAAGGAAGGCGGCCGGCAGATCGCGCTCACCCCCTTCGGCCAGATGCTCTACACGAGCCCGCTGAAATGGGCGGTGATGCTCGCGCCCTTGGCGTTCGTGTTCTTTCTCGGCTTTCGCGCCGACCGCGTCTCCGCTGCGACGGCTCGCAACCTGTTCCTCGCCTTCTCGGCGGTGATGGGCCTGTCGATGTCGTCGATCATGATCGTGTTCACCGGCGCGTCGATCGCCAAGGTGTTCTTCATCACTGCTGCGGCCTTCGGCGGTCTCAGCCTTTATGGCTACACCACGAAGCGCGATCTCTCGGCCTTCGGCTCTTTCCTGGTGATGGGCCTGATCGGCTTGGTGCTCGCGAGCCTCGTCAATCTGTTCTTCCAGAGCACCGTGATGCAGTTCGCTCTGTCGATCCTGTCGGTGCTCATCTTCGCGGGCCTCACCGCCTGGGACACGCAGTCGATCAAGGACGGCTATTATCAGAGCGCCGGCTATGGTCACGAGGTGGTGGCGAAGCAGAGCATCTTCGGCGCGCTGTCGCTCTATCTCGACTTCATCAACATGTTCCAGTCGCTGCTCTACCTCTTCGGCGAGCGCAACGACTGATCGCGCGACGCGCGAGCGACAGAGAATGAGAAGGCCCCGCTCCGGCGGGGCCTTTTTTGCTTCGGCGAAAGTTCAATCGCGCACCAATTCCAGCTTTTTCTGCAGCACGGCGACGACGCGCGCGAGATCGTGGCCGCGGCGCATCACCAGCCCGCCGGCGGCGACGACGCAGAAGGCGCCCTGGCGGCGGGCGAGCTCGGGGTTTTTCTCGATGCGATAGAGCGGCGCCTCGCTGGCGCGGCGAAAGATCGAGAACATGGCCTTGCCGGGAGAAAAATCGATCGCATAATCGCGCCATTCGCCGGCGGCGACCTTGGCGCCGTAGAGATCGAGCAAGAGCCGCAATTCGCGCCGGTCGAAGGACACGAGCGGAGCGCTTTTCTCGGGCGCGGCTTTCGGGCGATCCTTGTCGTTGGTCCCGCGGCCTGCCACGACGGCGAGCAGGCCGCGCCGCCTGCTGGGTTCGGTCGTCTCCGTCTCGCTCATGCCGCTGTCCCCATTTCTCGCGCATGATCGCGCGGCAAATGCGGGAGGGCAAGACAAAGATGACAATCCGGCGACGATCGGTCCTGCGCGCAAAAGACGAGATTTCACATTTTCGCCAATATCGAGCCCCTTGTCCGCCAAAGGAGGCGACCAATATCTAGCCTATTGCCTCGACAGGCTCGAGAAGTGGTTTTTCCGGATTTCGTCAGCCCCCCAGCCCCCCGGAAGGGCGCTTTTCGAGCAGCGTGAGTTCGTGGCGATGGACGGGCCGGCCGAGCACGCTCGGGCGGCCCGTCTTGTTTTGCGCGCGCGCCTTTCGTTCTCGCGCGCCGCTCATCGCGGCGAGCGATCTTGCAACTTCGCCGACGATCCCCGATATCAGCCGCGCGCTCCGCTCGAGGCGGCTCGGGCAGGGGCATTGCCGATCAATGACGATCTCTATATCCCGGCCAGCGCCCGCGCGCCGTCGGCCATGCTTCCATTTTGCGGGAAGCGGCGCGGGGCGAGGCCGACAGACAAGCGGAGACGACGCCCGTGAACGATCACGCCGAAACACATACGATCGACGCAGCCGAGCGCAGCGATTACGGCTTCCAGGCCGATGTCGCGCGGCTCCTGGAGCTGATGACTCATTCGGTCTATTCGGAGCGCGACATTTTTCTGCGCGAGCTCGTGTCCAATGCGGCGGATGCGATCGAGAAGCTGCGCTTCGAATCGGTGGCGAACGAAGCGCTGGCGGCGCAGGCCGGCGCGCCGCTCGTCACCATTGCGCTCGACAAGGAGGCCCGCACGCTGAGCGTCGCCGATAATGGCGTCGGCATGTCGCGCGAGGATCTCGTCGCCGCGCTCGGCACCATAGCGAGTTCCGGCACGCGCGCCTTTCTCGATGAGCTCGCGGCCAAGGGCGGCGATGAGCAGGGCGGCGAGAAGGGCGGAACTCTGATCGGACGTTTCGGCATCGGCTTTTATTCCGCCTTCATGGTCGCAGATCGCATCGAAGTGGCGACCCGCCGCGCCGGCTCTGCGGACGCATTTCTCTGGACGTCGGAAGGAAAGGGCTCGTTTCAGATCGCGCCGCTCGCCGTGGCGGACGCGCCCGCGGTCGGCACGAAGGTGACGCTGCATCTCAATGCGGAATCCGAGGAGTTCCTCGAGCCTTATCGCATCGAGCAGATCTTGCGCGAGCATTCGGGCGCCATAGCGATACCGATCGACCTCGTCGAGGAGAAGGGCAAGGAGCCGCGCCGCCTCACCGACGGCTCGGCGCTGTGGACGCGGCCGAAATCGGAGATCAGCGAACAAGACTATAAGGATTTCTATCAGCAGATTTCCGGCCAGTTCGATGAGCCGGCGCTCACCATTCATTGGCGCGCCGAGGGGCGCACCGAGTATACGGTGCTCGCCTTCGCGCCCGGCTCGCGGCCCTATGATCTCTTCGATCCGCAGCGCAAGAGCCGCTCCAAGCTCTATGTGCGCCGCGTGCTGATCTCGCGCGAGGCCGATCTTCTGCCGCCATGGCTGCGCTTCATGCGCATCGTCGTCGACAGCGCCGATCTGCCGCTCAACGTCTCGCGCGAGATGGTGCAGAACAATCCGATCATTGGCGCCATCCGCAAGGCGATCGGCACGCGCGTGCTCAAGGAGCTTTCCGATCTCGCCGCCAATGATTCGGAGAAGTTCGCCGCCCTGTGGAAGAATTTCGGAGCCGTCATCAAGGAGGGCCTGCACGAGGACCCCGTGCGCCGCGACGAGATTTTCGCCATTGCGCGATTTTCGACGGCGCAGCATCCGGACGGCGGGCGCAGCCTGAAGGACTATGTCGAAAATCTGCGGCCCAATCAGACCGCGATCTATTACATCGCCGGCGACGACAAGAAGCGGCTCGCCGCCAGCCCGCAGCTCGAGGGCTATCGCGCCAAGGGCATAGACGTGCTGCTGCTCGACGATCCGGTCGACTCCTTCTGGGTGACGAGCGCCGTCGGCTATGACGGCAAGCCGTTCAAATCGGTGACGCAGGGCGCAGCCGACATCGACGCCGTGCCGACGCCGGAAGGCGCCGCCGACACGCCGCCGGCGGAAGCGAGCGCGGAGGTCGCGCTGCTCACCGCAATGTTGAAGGAGACGCTCGGCGGAGAGGTCGAGGATGTGCGCGTCTCGACGCGTCTTCGCGAGAGCCCCGCCTGTCTCATCGCCGCCGATCACGGCTTCGATCTCCAGCTCGCGCGCATGTTGCAGGAGAGCGGCAATAAGGGCGTCTTCGGCAAGCCCGTGCTGGAGATCAATCCGCGTCACGAGGCGGTGCTCGCGCTCGCGCAAAAGGCCAAGGCCGATCGCGCCGGCGCGGAGGACGGCTTCTGGCTGCTGTTCGACACCGCCCGCATCGCCGATGGCGAGGCGCCGCTCGATGCGGCTGCTTTCGCCAAGCGCGTCGCCGCTCTGCTCGCCAGAGCGTGACGCAGATCGCGGCTCTCGCGCTCGAGGACGCGACGCGCGCCGCGGCGCTCGACGCGGTCGCGGCTTTGCTCGCGCGCTGCGGCGTCGAGGATGCGCGCCGCGACGCGCGCGCGCTTTTGCTCGCCGCCGGCGGCTTCACTGCGGCGGAGCTGCTGCTCGATCCTGCGGCGAAGCTCGGCGCGGCGGCCTGCGCGCGGCTGCGCGATTATGCGCAGCGCCGCGCGGCGCGCGAGCCGGTGTCGCGTATTCTCGGCGAGCGCGGCTTCTGGACGCAGGATCTCCTCGTCGCGCCGCGCGTGCTCGATCCGCGCCCCGATACGGAAACGCTGATCGAGCTTTCGCTCGAGCTCATAGGCGAGCGGCGGCGCGAGCCTTTGCGCATTCTCGATCTCGGCGTCGGCTCGGGCGCCATTCTCTGCGCTCTGCTCGCCGAGCTCCCCGAGGCGGGCGCGATCGGCGTCGATCTTTCCGCCGCGGCCTGCGCCGCCGCCGCGGTCAATCTGTCGCGCTGCGGCTTCGCGCGGCGCGCTTCGATTCTGCGCGGACGTTGGGCGGATGCGCTCGCGGCGCGTTTCGATCTCATCGTCTCCAATCCGCCCTATATCGCCAGCGGCGAACTGGATGGGCTCGAGCCGGAGGTGCGTCTTCACGATCCGCGCCTCGCGCTCGACGGCGGCGCGGATGGATTGGACTGCTATCGCGAGATCGCCGAGCAATTGCCGCGTCTGCTCGCGCCATCGGGCGCCGCTGTGCTCGAGGCGGGCGACGGCCAGGCGCGCAGCCTCGTCGCGCTCTTGGCCGAGAAAGGCCTCGCTCCGGCCGGAATTCGCAAGGACGCCGGCGGACGCGAGCGCGCCGTCGCCGCGCGGCGCCGAGACTGACGCGCGCTCCGGTCGTGACATATTGGCTACACCTCCTATTTATATGAGCGACGTAACAACCGCGCCCTTGGCGAGCCTGCCCGGGTAGACTATAGTCGCCTGCGAAAACACGCTGATCGTCGTGAGCGACGCCGAGCGCGGATGTAGGGGGATACGGCCGGTCCCCGAATTTTTGCCGATGGCGCGCATCCCGCGCCGCAAGGGCCGGCGTCCGGCGCCGCCGTTCGAACCCGAAAAGACGTTGCATGGTCGGGCTCGTCCCGCGAGATGCGAGCAATCGACGGGCGAGCGTGAGCGGCGGTTTCGGCCACTGGGCCTCGGTTCGACCGACGGCGATTTCGTTCGGCTGTGGTTAATGGCGTGAGGCGAAGCGCAGGCGGCGCTCGCGTCGAGTCGACGACTTCGAGCCTGTCTTGCTACGGGCCGAGACGAGCAGCCGAGCGTGCTCTCGTTCGGCGAAGCTTTCGAGCGTTGGCGGCGCTCGAGCGAAATTATGAATTCGGCGCGGTTCGTCCATAGGACGCGGCGCCGTGCGTGCGATCCATGCCGGGATCGTGCAAGCGACAGAACGGACAAACGCCGCTCGAGACCGAGCGGATCGGCTCCGTTGGATCGGGCTTTGCGACGATGGCCGCGCCCGGCTTCCGCCTCTGACGCAGTTTCGAGCGTTTGTCTCTTTCGGCGCGTTCGGCCGAAGCACGACGCGCCGAGCCGGCAAAGCGTAAGGACCTTCTCTGGGGATATTCGATGAGACCAGGACAGAATAAACGCATCCGCGGCCGCAATGGCGGCCGAAAAGGACCCAATCCCCTCACACGCTCCTACGAATCGAACGGTCCCGACGTAAAGATTCGCGGCACCGCTCAGCATGTCGCCGAAAAATATCTTCAGCTCGCCCGAGACGCGCAATCCTCCGGCGACACGATCATGGCCGAGAGCCTGCTTCAGCACGCCGAGCACTATTTCCGTCTGATCGCGGCCGCTCAGGCCGCGCAGCAGCAGGCGCAGGGCGGCTATGGCGGTCGTCCTTATGAGGCCGCCGATTCCGACGTCGACGACGATGACGATTTCAGCGGCGTCTCGGACCGTTTCGCGCCGCTCTCCGAGCGCCTGCCGCAGACCGCCGGCTATCAGCCGCCGCAGCAGCAGCCCTATGCGGCCGCGCCCTATGCGCAGCCGACGCCGCAGCCGCAATTCGCGCCGCAGCCGCAGCCTTTCGAGGAACGCCCGATCGGCGATCGTCCGGTCAATGAGCAGCCGCGCTATGAGCGTCAGCCGCGTCAGGATCGTGGCGGGATGGATCGCGGGGATCGTGGGGGCTTCCGCGATCGCCGCGAGCGCGACCGCAATGTCGGCGAGCAGAACGCCGAGAGCGGCGGCGAGCGGCCGCATCGGCAGAATTTCGATCGCAATCGCGAGCGTCGCTTCCCGCCGCGCGCGCAACCGGCCGCGCAGGACGAGGCGCCGGCCGCGGCGCTGCCGTCCTTCATCACCGCCGCGCCGATTCGCACGGCCGGCGCTGATGAGAGCGAGGCCTTCGCGCGCACCGAGCGCGCTGCGGTCCGCGAGCATGAAGAAGCCGCCGCGGGCTTTCATCTGAACCAGCGCCGTCGCCGTCGCACGCGTCCGCCGGGCGATGAGGCCAATGGCAATGTCGCTTCCGGCGACGAGCAGCCGCGCACGGGCGAGCTGCCGCTCGCCGATTGATCGAAACGTTGCGGCGCGCCCGTCAGAGCGCCGCGCGTCTTTGCCCGCGCAGCGCCCGCTGGGCGAGAATCTTGTCGATCCGGCGGCCGTCCTTGTCGAGAACTTCGAAGCGCCATCCATGCGCGTCGAAGCTCTCGCCGATCTCCGGCAGATGGCCGGCGTGCGCCAGAACGAAGCCGGCGGCCGTCTGATAGCTCCGGTCCTCGGACGCGGGCATTGCGAGCAGCTCCAGCATTTCGTCGGCGGGCATAGCGCCGGAAATGAGCCATGAGCCGTCGTCGCGCTGCACGGCATGAGGTTCGGGCGGGCCTTCCGCCGTCCCGAATCCGCCGGCTATCGCCTCGAGAATGTCGGCGTCGGTCACGATCCCCTGGAAGTGGCCATATTCGTCGAAGACCAGCGCGACATGGACGGAGGCGCGCTTGATCATCTCGACCACGTCCAGCGCATCGGCGGAGGCCGGGACGATCGGCGCCTGGCGCACGAATTCGCTCGGCTGCGGGCTCTCGCCGCGCAGATATGAGTCGAGCAGGTCCTTCGCCTGCAGCACGCCGAGCATGTTCTCGGTCTTGCCGCGATAGGCGGGCAGCCGCGAATGGACGCTGGCGATGATCGCCGCACGGATCGTCTCCGGCGAATTGTCGAGATCGATCATGTCGACCTCGCCGCGCGGCGTCATCACGCCGCGAACCGGCCGATCGCCGAGACGCATGACGCCGGCGATCATCGCGCGCTCGCCCGGCTCCAGAACGCCGGCCGTCTCGGCCTCGGCGACGAGCGCTCTGATCTCCTCGTCCGAAACCAGATGCGCGCCCGCCGCGCCATAGCCGAGCGCACGCAGAAGCGCGCGTCCGGAGAGGTCGAGAAGGAAGACGAGCGGCGCGGCGATCCGAGCCAGCACGCTCATGACCGGAGCGACGGCGGAGGCGATCCGTTCTGGATCGCGCAGGGCGATCTGCTTGGGCACGAGCTCCCCGACGATCAGCGACACATAGGTGATCGCCGCGACGACGACACCGACGCCGAGCGTCTCCGACATGGCCGGAGACAGGCCTCGAGAGGCGATCCATTCGGAGAGCCGCGCGCCGAGAGTCGCGCCGGAGAAGGCGCCGGACAGCACGCCGATCAGCGTGATGCCGATTTGAACGGCGGAGAGAAATTTTCCAGGATCGGAAGCGAGGACGAGGGCGGCGCGCGCGCCGGGAACCCCGCGCTCCGCCGAGGCTCTGAGGCGCGCAGGGCGCGCCGATACGACGGCGAGCTCCGCCATCGCGAGCGCGCCATTGACCATGGTCAAGGCGATGACGACGGCAATTTCCAAGTAAGGCATAAATGCGAGCATAGCCGCGCCGTCGCCGTCCCGCGAGTCCCCCTTTCGGGTCGGCAACGATCGCGTGAGTGCAAAAACGCCGCTTCGCCCTCGCCGTTCGAGCGGGAATCCTCGCGCTCCAGTCGTCGCACCCTCTTTTCGAGCGCGAGGGTCTTTCCCATATCGGCCGTGAAGGTCGCCGCAAGGGGCCGTTTTCACGCCATATAGGGACGAGGCGCGCCGCTTTGCGTGGCGTCTCGAGGCCGGAGGGGTTCCATGAATTTCGACAAATACACGACGCGCGCGCAGGGCTTCGTGCAGGCCGCGCTGTCGCTCGCGACGCGTGAGGGCAATCCGCAGCTCACGCCCGAGCATGTGTTGAAAGTGCTGCTCGACGATGAGCAGGGCCTGTCCGCCGGCCTCATCGATCGCGCCGGCGGCCGCTCGCGCGAGGCGCTCGCCAAGACGGAAGCCGCTCTCGCCAAGCTGCCGAAAGTCTCCGGCGGCGGCGCCGGACAGCCCTCGCTCAATCAGGCCACCGCGCGGCTCTTCGACAATGCCGAGAAGCTCGCGCAAAAGGCCAGCGATTCCTACGTGACCGTGGAACGCCTGCTGCTGGCCCTCGCCCTCGAGAAGGGAACGGACGCCGCGCGCATACTGAGCGAGGCCGGTGTGACGCCGCAGACGCTCAACGCCGCCATCGAGGATTTGCGCAAGGGCCGCACCGCCGATTCGTCCTCCGCCGAGAGCGCCTATGATTCGCTGAAGAAATATGCGCGCGATCTCACCGAGGCGGCGCGCGAGGGCAAGCTCGATCCGGTGATCGGCCGCGACGAGGAGATTCGCCGCACCATTCAGGTGCTGTCGCGCCGCACCAAGAACAATCCCGTGCTGATCGGCGAGCCCGGCGTCGGCAAGACGGCGATCATCGAAGGGCTGGCGCTGCGCATCGTCAATGGCGACGTGCCCGAATCGCTCGTGGACAAGAAGCTGCTCGCGCTCGACATGGGCTCGCTGATCGCCGGCGCGAAATATCGCGGCGAGTTCGAGGAGCGTCTGAAGGCGGTGCTCAACGAGATCACCGCCGCGCAGGGCGGGATCATATTGTTCATCGACGAGATGCATACGCTGGTCGGCGCCGGCAAGGCCGATGGCGCGATGGACGCCTCCAATCTGCTGAAGCCGGCGCTGGCGCGCGGCGAATTGCATTGCGTCGGCGCGACCACGCTCGACGAATATCGCAAGCATGTGGAGAAGGACGCGGCGCTGGCGCGGCGTTTCCAGCCCGTCTTCGTCGATGAGCCGACGGTGGAGGACACCATCTCCATTCTGCGCGGGCTGAAAGAGAAATACGAGATGCACCATGGCGTGCGCGTCACCGACGCCGCGATCGTGGCGGCGGCGACGCTCTCGAATCGCTACATTTCGGACCGTTTTCTGCCGGACAAGGCGATCGATCTCGTCGACGAGGCGGGCTCGCGGCTGCGGATGCAGATCGATTCCAAGCCCGAGGAATTGGACGAGCTCGATCGTCGCATCATTCAGCTGCGCATAGAGCAGGAGGCTCTGCGCAAGGAGACCGATCCGGCCTCGAAGGATCGGCTCGCCAAATTGGAGACGGAGCTCGCCGAGCTGACCGAGAAATCATCGGCGCTCACGCAGCGCTGGAAGTCCGAGAAGGACAAGCTCGGCGTCGCCCAGAAATTGAAGGAGCAGTTGGAGAACGCCCGCAACGAGCTGGCGCAGGCGCAGCGTCGCGGCGAGTTTCAGCGCGCCGGCGAGCTCGCCTATGGTCTGATCCCAGATCTCGAGCGCAAGCTCGCGGCGAGCGAGAAGGAAGGCGCGCAGAAAATGCTCGAGGAGGAGGTCACTCCCGAGCATGTCGCGCAGGTCGTCTCGCGCTGGACCGGCATTCCCGTCGATAAGATGCTCGAAGGCGAGCGCGAGAAGCTGCTTCATATGGAAGACGAGCTGGCGCGCCGCGTCGTCGGGCAAAAGGAGGCGGTCGCCGCCGTCTCCACTGCCGTGCGCCGCGCCCGCGCCGGTCTGCAGGACCCCAATCGGCCGATCGGCTCCTTCATCTTCCTCGGGCCGACCGGCGTCGGCAAGACGGAGCTGACCAAGGCGCTGGCCAATTTCCTCTTCGACGACGAGACCGCTTTGGTGCGGCTCGACATGTCGGAATATATGGAGAAGCACTCGGTCGCGCGTCTGATCGGCGCGCCTCCCGGCTATGTCGGCTATGAGGAGGGCGGCGCGCTCACCGAAGCCGTGCGGCGCCGGCCCTATCAGGTCGTGCTGTTCGACGAGATCGAGAAGGCGCATCCCGATGTGTTCAATGTCCTCTTGCAGGTGCTGGACGACGGCCGCCTGACCGACGGCCAGGGCCGCACGGTGGATTTCAAGAACACGCTCATCATCATGACGTCCAATCTCGGCGCCGAATTCCTGGTGATGCAGCAGGAGGGCGAGGATTCCTCCGCCGTGCATGACGAGGTGATGCAGGTGGTGCGGTCGCACTTCAGGCCGGAGTTCCTGAACCGCGTCGACGAGATCATCCTGTTCCACCGCCTGCGGCGCGAGGATATGGGCGCGATCGTCGATATTCAGATCCTGCGGCTGCAAAAGCTGCTGGACGATCGCAAGATCACGCTGAAGCTCGACGAGAAGGCGCGCGCTCTGCTCGCCGCCAAGGGCTACGACCCCGCCTATGGCGCGCGGCCGCTGAAGCGCGTGATCCAGAAAGAGCTGCAGGACCCGCTCGCCGAGGCGCTGCTCGGCGGCGACATTGTGGACGGCTCGACGGTGTGGGTCTCCACCGACAGTCAAGGGCTGACGCTGGACGGGCGGCCGATCGGACGGCGGAGCTTCGGGGCTGAAAAGGCGGCGTGAGCAATGAGATGAGGTGGGGGCGCCGAGCGCGCCCTCATCCGACCTCGCCATTAGCCCGGCGCTTGCGACGGGCGTCCTCTCGGACGCCCTATGGCGAGGCCACCTTGTCCCACGAGTGGGAGAAGGAAGGGATGCGGCGTCATTTTTCCGCGAGAGTTTCCAGAGCGGCGCCGGTCATGCGGCAGATTTTCCATTCATGCATCAGCTTTGCGCCCTGCGCCTCGTAGAAGGCGATGGAGGGCGCGTTCCAATCCAGCACCGACCATTCGAAACGGCCGAGTCCCTCGGCGACGCAACGGCGCGCGAGATGGGCCAGCAGCGCCTTGCCTATGCCGGCGCCGCGAAATTGCGGGCGCACGAAAATATCCTCGAGCCAGATTCCGTGCCGGCCACGAAAGGAGGAAAACGTATAGAACCACAGCGCGAATCCCGCCGGCGCGCCGTCCCATTCCGCGATGTCGGAGAAGACGCGCGGATTGTCCCCGAACAGCGCTTCGGCGAGCATTTCCTCCGACGCTTCGACCTCATGCGAGAGCTTCTCATAATCCGCGAGCTCGCGCACGAAAGCGACGACCAGCGCGCTATCCGCGCGCGCGGCGGGGCGGATGCGGATCACGCCTCCTCGTCCTCAGTGGTCTCGTCCTCGACGATCAACGCCGCGCGAACGAGCCCGCGCACGGAATTGCCGAAATAGAACTCCGCATCGCCGGCAAAATCCTCGAGCCGCAGCACGGCCTCGCGCGCCTGGCCGCTGGCGAGAAGATGCGCGCGCAACGTCCCCGGCAACAGCCCGCTGGCGAGCGGCGGCGTCAGCAGCACGCCATCGCGTGCGAGAAAGACATTGGTGCGCGCGCCCTCGCAGACTTCGTCGCGCTCATTGCGAAACAGCACTTCGTCGGCGCGGCAGCGCATCGCCGCTTCGGCCAGCTCGCGCTCATAGAGCTCGCGCCGAGTCGTCTTGTGACGCAGCATCGGATCATCGGATTCGAATCGCGCCTCGGCGATAGCGACGCGCCAGATCGTGTCGGGCGTGATCGCGTCGATCGGCAGCGAGCTGGCCTCGAAACGTCCGTCGCGGCCGAGCGCATAGCGCACGCGCAGACGGTCATCGAGCGGATCGGCGACCTCCTCGTTCAGCGCCGCGAGAAAGGCCTCGTCGCTATGGAGAAAGCCGAGCGCGCGCGCCGAGGCGGAAAGCCGCGCGACATGCTCGTCCAGATAGAGAAAACCGCCGTCCTGCGTCCACAGCAGCGTTTCGATCAGGCCGAAGTCTTCGCTCCGGTCAGGAATTTCGCCTTGATCAGACATTCCTCATATTCCTCGCGCGCCCGCGAATCGGCGACGACCGCAGAGCCGACATTGCAGACGAGCTCCCCATCGGGGAAAAGTGTGAGCGTGCGGATCGCCACATTGAAACGGATCGCCCCATCGGGCTCGATGAGGCCGAGCGAGCCGCAATAGACGCCGCGGGGCGCGCATTCGAGATCGCGAATAATCTCCATGGCGCGGATTTTCGGGGCGCCGGTCACGGAGCCGCAGGGGAAGAGCCCGGCGAAGAGATCGGCGAGCGTCACGCCCGCGCGCAGCTTCGCCTCTATGCCGGAGGTCATCTGATGCAGCGTCGGATAGGTCTCGACGGTGAAGAGATCGGTCACGCGCACCGAGCCGACCTCCGAGAGGCGCGAGAGATCATTGCGCAGAAGATCGACGATCATCAGATTTTCGGCGCGCGATTTCTCGTCCTGCGTCAGCAGCGCGGCGCGCGCCATATCCTCGGTCGGAAGAAAGCCGCGCCGTGCGGTTCCTTTCATCGGCCGGGCGCGGATCACGCCTTCGCAGGCGTCGAAAAAAACCTCCGGCGAGAGCGAGACGATTTTCTCCTCGCCGAGCGCGACCACGCCGCCATAGGCGACCGGCTGGCGCTTGCGCAGTGCGCGATAGAGCGCCGTCGCCTCGCCCTCATAGCGGCCATGCATGGGGAAGGTCAGATTGATCTGATAGACGTCGCCCGCATAGATGAACTCGCGGCAGGCGTCGAAGCGCTCGGTATATTCGGCGAGGCTCCAGGCCGGGGTCAGCGCGATCTCGACCGGCGCGGTCTCGGTCGCCAGCGAGGCGGCGTTGCGCCACTCATATTGGCGCGGCGCGCGAAACGCGCCGAACAGCAGCAGCGGCGTGCGCGCCTGGGGCACGGGGCCGCCCGCGAATTTGGCCTCCAGCGCATAGCCCAGCTCATAGCCGGCGTAGCCCGCGAGAAAGAGCCCGCGCCGCGTCGCCGCCTCCATGCGCGCGAAAGCCTGCGGGACCTCCGCCGCCGTATCGGCGCGGATGATCTCCTCCGGCTCGTCGAAGAGCAGGGCGGCGCCGTTTCGTCCGTCCTCGAAGACGACGAAGGGGCCATCGGGCGCCTTATTGGGGTCGAAAGGCTCGCGCCCGCGAAGCTCGGCGATATGGAACATGAGGGACGCGGCGCTCCGGTTCGGAAAGCGCATCTTATATCAGCCGGGCCTGCGGATGAAGCCGCGAGTTGGAGCGTGTTTCGCGCTCCCCGGCGATCGTCTGATTTACGAGCCGGGCGGCTCTTGGCGAATAGGCAATGGTTGCCTATAAATTGGAGGCGGAGGCTCGATGCCGACGATCCGCCGTTTCGCCAATTGCAAGATCGCGATCTATGCGGACGATCATCTCCCGCCGCATTTCCATATCGAAGGTCGAGGCTTTCGAGCCTTGGTCGAGATTGAGACCCTGGAGGTTCGGGCGGGCGACGTTCGCAGAGCCGCTGAGGCGCTCGAATGGGCGGCGTCGAACAGAGACCTGCTGCGGGCCGAATGGAATCGGATCGTTCGGAGGGACTGAGCATGGAAGACCATGGCCCCAATATCCGCGCGATCCGCGCGGGCGACGGCCGCCAGCTGCTGGTGACCTGGAAGGGCGGCGCCGAGAGCCCGGTGGATGTCGGCGCGTATATCGCGCGTTACGCGATATTCGCTCCCTTGCGCCAGGACGACGTCGCATTCCGCGCGGTGTCCGTCGGCGAATGGGGCTGGTGCGCTCATTGGAGCGACGAGATGGAAATCGCCTCCGACACGCTCTGGTGTCTGGCGCTGGAACAGGGGAGCGCTCGGCTTCGGGGATGGCGCGAGGCGCATGGGATGACGCAAGCCGAAGCGGCGTCGGCCTTGGGCGTCAGCCCACGCATGTGGCGCTATTACGAGGCGGGAGAACATCTGCTGCCCAAAACCGTCCGTCTCGCTTGCGTCGGCTTCGACGCGAAGGCCGATGCGGCGTGAGGCGCGATGATCTGGATGGCCGCGCCATTCATGGCGGAGCTCCCGAGCCTTTCGCCGGCGCGATTTTGTCGAGCAGCCGGATCAGCTGCTCGGTCTCGGCCGCGCTCAGCTCGGAGAAGGCGCTCCGCAAGGCGTCGGCCAGCAAGGGAGCCGCGCGTTCGAGCAGCTCTCTTCCCGAATCCGTCAGATGATGGCGGATCGCGCGGCCGGAACCGCTCACCCGCTCGACGAGGCCGCGTTTCGCCAATTTGCTCACCAGCTCGCCGACGGATTGATCGGTCATCAGGCTCGCCTCGGCGAGCGCATGGGTGGATAGGGCCGGATTGGCGCGAATTCGCTCGAGGACGACCCAGAGCGCCATCGTCAGGCCCACGCTCGCCAGAGATCGATCGAAGGCGGCGCTCTTTGCGGCTTGCGCGCGCTTCAGCCCGAGCGCCGCCGCCCTCAATCGCTCATCGACCATATAAGGCTCCTTTCATAATCGTTGCGATCACGATATAAGGTTCCTTGTATTAGGGGCCTTTAATTTTCGGGAGAGCGCTCATGTCCATCGTCGAGTCCGCCGATTCCACGGGCGATACCGCCCGCGTCGCTCTTATAACTGGAGCCACTGCCGGCATGGGGCTCGAATTGGCTCGTCAATTGGCGGCGAAAGGGTTGAAGGTCGTCATCGGCGCGCGCGACGTCGAGCGCGGCGACTCGATCGCGACGGAACTCCGCGCGGGGGGAGGGGATGTCGTCGCGCTCGCGCTGGACGTCACCGACTCCGCCGGCGTCTCGCAGGCCGCGATCCGGCTCGCCGGCGAGATCGGCCGGCTCGACGTATTGATCAACAATGCGGGGATCGCCCGGGACCAGCACAAGCGCCCGACGGAAACGACATTGCAGGATTTTCGCGAGACCTATGAGACGAATGTCTTCGGCGTGGCCACGGTGACGAACGCGTTTCTGCCGTTGCTCATGAAGTCGGATGACGGCCGCATCATAAATCAATCGGCCGCGCTCGGCTCGCACAGCATGACGGCGCGCATGGAGCCGCCGCTGGTGAAGCTCAATTGGCTCGCCTACAACAGCTCGAAAGCGGCGCTGAATTCGATCACTTTGGAATATGCCAAGCATTTGAGAGAGACCTCGGTCAAAGTCTATGCGACCTCGCCGGGGCAGGTCGCGACCGCACTCAATGGTTATCGCGCGGGCGGGGTGACGCCGGCGGAGGGCGCCGAAGTCGCCGTGCGTCTCGCGACGCTGGACCCGCCGCCGCCGAGCGGCGGCTTTTGGGGGCCCGCCGGGCGACTGGACTGGTAGCGTCGACCCCCTGCGGAAAATTGCTCCCCGCCCCATTGCGCTATATGGAACATCGGAGCTTTCCCTCCGGTCCCGCGAGCGTCTCATGCCCCATTCCTCCGATCATTCGCCGAGCGAGCGCGGAATGCGCCTGCTCTTTATCGGCGATGTGGTGGGGCGGGCCGGGCGTAAAGCGATACAGGAGCGGCTGCCGGAGCTACGCCGTCGCTGGGCGCTCGATTTCATCGTCGTCAATGGCGAGAACGCCGCCGGCGGCTTCGGCATAACCGAGGCCATTTGCGACGAGATCCTCGCCGCTGGCGCCGATTGCGTGACCACCGGCAATCACGTGTTCGATCAGCGCGAGGCGCTGGTCTTCATCGAGCGCCAGCCGCGGCTGCTGCGCCCGGTGAATTATCCGCCCGGCACGCCCGGCCGCGGCGCCAATCTCTACACGGCGGAGAACGGTCGTCAGGTGCTGGTGGTGAACGTCCAGGGCCGCGTCTTCATGGATGCGCTGGACGATCCTTTCGCCGCCATAGAGCGGGAAGTGGGCGCCTGTCCGCTGGGCATGGCTTGCGACGCGCTCATCGTCGACATACATGCCGAAACGTCCAGCGAGAAAATGGCCATGGGCCATTTCGTCGATGGACGCGCTTCTCTGGTGGTGGGCACGCACACCCATGTGCCGACGGCGGACGGGCAGATCCTGCCGCATGGCACGGCCTATATGACCGACGCCGGCATGACTGGAGACTATGATTCGGTCATCGGCATGGAGAAGGAGGAGCCGTTGCGCCGCTTCACACGCAAAACGCCGGGCGCCCGTTTCGAGCCCGCCCAGGGCGAGGCGACGCTCTGCGGGGTCGCGGTGGAGCTTTCGACCGACGGGCTCGCGCGGCGCATCGCGCCGGTGCGGATCGGCGGTCGGCTGGCGCAGGCCGAGCCGGACTTCTGGCAGGAGGAGGACGAGACCCGGGCAGGGCGGCTCGTCGAAGCGATCGGAGCGCCAAGGCGATGAGATGGGATCAGCTCGGCCAGTCCGACAATATCGAGGATCGACGCAGCCAGGATTACGCCGACGCCGGCGCGGGGCCGAGCTTTGGCGGCGGCGGCGGGCTCGGGCTGGGCACGATCGTCATTCTCGGCGTTCTCGCTTATGCGTTCGGCATAAATCCCGCGCTGCTGATCGGCGGCGCGGAAGTGCTCAGCAATATGCGCAGCGGCGGACAGGTGGCGCAGCAAAGGCTCGACCGCCCGACCCGTCAAGCGCCGACCGGCGCGCCGGCGGATCGACAGGGCCAATTCATCTCCGCCGTGCTCGCCGGCAATGAGCGCGTCTGGTCGCAGATTTTGCCCGAGCAGAAGGGCATTCGCTTCGACCCGGCGCGGCTCGTGCTGTTCAACGGCGTCACCGGCTCGGCCTGCGGCCGCGCGCAATCGGCCATGGGTCCGTTCTACTGCCCGATCGACCGGAAAATCTATCTCGACACCTCGTTTTTCCGCGACATGGACCGCCGCTTCGGCGGCGGCGGCGATTTCGCCTACGCCTATGTGATCTCCCATGAGATGGGCCATCACATCGAGAATCTGCTCGGCATTCTGCCCAAGGTTCAGCGCGCGCAGCAGATGGCGTCGAGCCGCTCCGAAGCCAATAATCTCTCGGTCCGCGTCGAGCTGATGGCCGATTGCCTCTCCGGCGTCTGGGCGGCGCACGCCGATCAGAATTGGAAGATTCTCGAGAAGGGCGACATAGAAAAAGCCATCAGCACCGCGCAGGCGATCGGCGACGATCGTCTCCAGCGTTCGGCGCAGGGCTACGCCGTGCCGGACAGCTTCACCCATGGCTCCTCGGCGCAGCGCGTCGAATGGTTCCAGCGCGGTCTGCAGACCGGCAAGATCGACGCCTGCAATACATTCACGGCGCAGCGTTGAGAGTTTGGATTCTCGATGCGCCGCAGGGGCGCGTTCTGACATCGATCGAATGAATGCCGTCATTGCGTGCGGCGCCGGAAAGCATCATTTCGAATTGCGGAGTTTTCCTATGCTCGACCAGCTCATTCCCAGAGCGCATTTGTTCGGCAATCCGACCAAGGCGAGCGCGCGGCTCAGTCCAGACGGACGGCGGCTCGCCTGGCTGCAGCCGGATGCGGGCGTGCTCAATATTTTCGTCGCGCCGCTCGATCGCCTCGAGGACGCGCGCGTTGTCACCGATGATCGCAAGCGTGGCGTGAGATTCTTCCTCTGGGCCTATGACAGTCGCAGCCTGCTCTATATGCAGGACGAGGGCGGCGATGAGAATTTCCATGTCTATGTCGTCGACTGCGAGGGCGGCGCGGCGCGCGATCTCACGCCCTTCGAGGGCGTCGCCGCGCATATCCACAGAACCAGTCGCAAGCTTCGCGACCGTTTCCTTCTCTCCATCAACCGCCGCGACAAGCGCTTTCATGATCTCCATTCGGCGGACATCGCGACCGGCGAGCTGACGCTCGTCCAGGAAAATCCGGGCTTCGCCGGCTTCATCCCCGACGATCACTTCATTCCGCGTCTCGCCATTCGCAACAACAAGGACGGGAGCAGAGAGATTTTGCGCCCGGACGCGGGCCGTAGCGCTTGGACGCCGTGGATTCGCTTCTCCGCGGAAGATTCGGGAACCTCATCGGCGCTCCATCTCGACGTCGCGGCAAAGACCTTGTTTCTGCGCGACAGCCGCGGGCGCGACAAAGCCGCGCTGGCTCGCGTCGATCTTTCTTCGGGTGAGACGAAGCTCATAGCGGAAAGCGACAAGGCCGACATCGGCCATGTCATCACCGACCGCGACACTTATGAGCCGGTCGCCTATAGCGTCGAGCGCGAACGCCTCGAGCATGTCGCGCTCGACGACCGCGTGAAGGCCGATATAGATTTCTTGAATGGTCGCGACATAGGCGATTGGGGAATCGCCAGCCGAGCCGAGGATGATTCGCTCTGGATCGTCTCGGCGCAGTCCGACACGCGCCCGCATGTCGATTATCTCTACGAACGGCGCGCGAAGACCTTACGCATCCTGCACCAGGCGCGGCCGCAGCTCGTCGGCGCGCCGCTGCGTCCGATGCGGCCGGTGACGATCAAATCGCGCGACGGGCTCGATCTCGTCTGCTATCTCACCTCGCCTCGGGCGGCGGAGGCGAAGGCGCCGCAGCCCATGGCGCTCGTCGTGCACGGCGGGCCATGGGGGCGCGATTCCTTCGGTTACAATGCGACGCATCAATGGCTCGCCAATCGCGGCTATGTCGCGCTCAGCGTGAATTTCCGCGCTTCGACCGGATTCGGCAAGGCGTTCGTCAACGCCGGCGATCACGAATGGGGCCGGCGCATGGACGATGATCTCAACGACGCCGTCGATTGGGCGATCCGCCAGGGGATCGCCGATATGAGCCGCATCGCCATAATGGGCGTCAGCTATGGCGGCTACGCGACGCTCGTCGGCCTCACGCGCAATCCGCAACGCTACGCCTGCGGCGTCGCTGTCGTCGGCCCGTCCAATCTCGAGACGCTGCTCGCGACGATCCCGCCCTATTGGGAATCCTCGCGTGCGCAATTGGTGAAGGCGCTCGGCGATCCGGCGACGGAGGAGGGACGCGCGCTGCTGCGCGAGCGCTCGCCGCTCCATGCCGCCGATCGTCTCGCCAAGCCGCTGCTGATCGCGCAGGGCGCCAATGATCCGCGCGTGAAAAAGGCCGAGGCCGAGCAGATGGTCGCGGCCCTGGAGGCCAAGAAGATTCCCGTCGCCTATCTGCTCTATCCCGATGAGGGACATGGCTTCGCGCGGCCGGAGAATGCGCTCTCCTATCACGCCGTCGCGGAGAATTTCCTCGCCCGCCATCTCGGCGGCCGCGCCGAGCCGGTGCGGGCCGAGGAGCTTTCCGCGAGTAGCCTGAAGATCGAGAAGGGCGCGTCGGAACTGGCGCTGCCGTAGGCTCGCGAGCGTTATCTGCGCAAGCTCGCCGAGCGAACCGTCGCTGGCCTGATGATGCACGCCCTCGAAACCTGCTCGCACATCTTCCCCCTATGGAATGCGCAAACTATTTCAGGGCCTGCAGCTATGACATAAATCGAAGTCGGAAACGGCTCCAGACCCCGTGGGCAGTCGCTCGCTAGGCGGCGAGCGACTCCATGGATCGCGAACCTGCGGCGGCTGCCGCGTCACTGCGCAATGCTACAATAGGAGTCGCCTGTGATCGGGTTCACCGAACGCGAGTTTTGTCCGACCTGCGGCGCTGGCGTCGCCCGCAGCAATGAACTCACATGCATCGCCATCATCAGCGGCTCGAAATGCGGATGCGCGATCAGATGGCGCGTCGCGCCTTCGTCGTCAGTTCGGTCGCGCGCAGCTTTTTGGCGAGCGTGGCCAGATCGCCGGCGGCGCCGAAATCCTCGCGCCGCGCGACGAGACCGACCGGCTCGGCGAGCCGCGGCGCGAGCCGCGTGAGCAATGAATTCGGGGCGGCGCGCAGCACCATGGCGCGGCCCTGCTCGCCATAGGCGAGAGCGTCGCGCAATTCGTCGACGAAGCCGCGCTCGGGGGAATGGCCGGCGCGCAGAACCAGCACGTCGGAATAGCGCATCGCCGGCAGCGCGCGGGCGAGGCCGGAGCGCGCATCGACAGCCTCCACCAGACCGCAGCCGGCCTCCTCGGCGATGAGCCCGAGGCCGGAGTCGGGTGGACCGACCAGAACCGCATCGGCGACGAGGCCGGCGACGCAAGCGTCCACGAGCGAGGCCAATGTGCGCACGATCGCCTCGCGCTCGGCCGATTCCCGGCCGCGTCCGGGCGTCGCCTGGGGCGTGTCGAATGCGAGGATGACGGCCGAGAGCATGAGCGTCGCCAATAAGTGGGTGCGCCTATCGTAAGACGCCCATATCCCACATTTTCGCCCCGCACGCCAAATGCCGGCCGCTCACGCCCGCAAGGCGTCGAATGTCGCGCCGATTTCGGCGGCGTCGAAATCCGCTATGGCGGCTGGAAGAAGCGGGTCGTCGCCGTCGATCCAGCGCCGCTCGGCCTCGGCGTCGCCGAGCGCCAGCGCCACCGCGCCATTGATCTCATAGAGGCGCCAGGCGAGGCCGGCCGAGCGCAGCGACGACATCATCGCATTCTGCACCAGGCTGCGGACCATGAGATGCGGCGTCGAAACGGCGGTGTCGGCGTCCTGGCCGCTGGTCGCGGCGAGGCAGGCGTTTTTGTCATAGGAGGCGTGGCCGCGGCAGGCGAGCGGCCGCAGCCGATAGAGCAGGCAGAGGCCGGCCTCTATATAGGGACAGGGCTGGCGCAAGGACATTCGCGCGCTCTCCGAGCAGCCATTGGCGAAGGCGTTGATCGCCGCTATGCGTCCGGGCAGATCGACGCCGCGCTGCGCCAGCGCGCGCTGATTGGCGTTGACGAAACGCGCGATGAGAAACACTTCCGGCGCTGTGGCGACGACACGCAGCACGCAGCAGGCGGGACAATCGCCGGCGCAGGCGATGGCCGGCGCGCCCTCGGTCTGAATGGCGAGATTGCCCTCGAAACTGTCAAAAGCCTGGAGACAGAGCGCGCCGATGAACTCCGGCCGGGCGCGGCGCTCGCTGATCGTCGCGTCGAAAGCCTGCGCCATAGCGTTGAAGAAAGAGGAGGGGCCGTCGGATTTCGGGTCGGTCATGGGCGCGCTCGGGTCTCGTTCATATTATGTAACCATGATACATAACGATGAGCAAGCCGTCGAATTTCCCCGAAGCCGGCGGCCGGAGCGCCGGACGCTCGCGACGCCCGGAACTCGCATCCTGCTCGCGCGTTTTCTACGCCTTTGGGGCCGGGCGCGCAAAGGGAGGCCGTGATGGGACGAAACGCATCGAAGCTGGCCGCGGCCGCCGCCCTGGCCTTCGGCTTCGCCGGCGCCGCGCGGGCGCATAATGATTTCACCGATCGCGCGGAATATTACGCCGCCACGCCGCGGGCTCCGGCCTATTACGAGCCGCAGTATTATTACTATTATCCGAGCTATGTGGAGCCGTATTATTCAGGACGGTCGATCTATGTCGCGCCCCGGCGCAGGTGGCGTGACAGGCGATGATCGAAAATTCGAAGAGCGCGAGGCGCGAGTTTCAAAACTCGACCTCGAGCTCCTCGATCTCCTCCTTCTCGAGGAGCGCGGCGGCGAGCCATTCCTGCATCGCCGGCCATTCGTAGATGCGATCGCAATAGGCTTTGGAGACATCGTCGAGCGGGACGTCATAGGTGCGGAAGCGCGTCGCCACCGGCGCATACATGGCGTCGGCCACGGAGAGCGGACCGAAGAGATAGGGGCCGCCATAAGTCTCGAGGCATTCACGCCAGATTTGCGTGACGCGCGTGATGTCGCCCTGCGCCTTCGACCACACTTTGAACTTGGGAAAACGCCCTTTGAGATTCATCGGCAGCGCCGAGCGTAGCGACGTGAAGCCGGAGTGAATCTCGCCGCAGATGGAGCGGCAATGCGCGCGGCGCATTCGGTCGGCGGGCAATAGGCCCGCGGCCGGCGCGATCTCGTTCAGGAACTCTCCGATCGCCAGAGTGTCCCAAATCTTCGCGCCGTCATGCGTGAGGCAGGGCACGAGGATCGACGGCGACAGCAGGAGAATCTCCGCGCGCGCCGCGACATCGTCGGGGCTGACCACGATCTCCTCGAATTCGACGCCGGAAAGCTTGGCCATCAGCCAGCCCCGCAAGGACCATGACGAATAGTTCTTGCTGCTGATCGTGAGCGTCGTCGCCGCCATCTGAGCCGACATGAGTAACGATTCCTCCTTTTCTTATAGTGGACTACGGAGCAAGCGCTGTGCCATGCTAGAGCCCGTCCATGGCACGGGGCTTGCTCGACCAGCCCCATCGGTAACGGAAGGTTTCGCTCGGCCGCATGATGTATGACGCATATCAGAGCTACGCCGACGTGAGCAATCGACTTCGTCTGGCGGCGGCGAGCGGCGAGCGACTGGCTCGCTTGTGGAAATCCACGCCCTATGCGTCGCCTTTGCGGTGCTTCGAGGCTTATTGCGAGCTGGTCTCGCTGGCAGGCTTCACCCATGCGCGGCCCGACTATGGGATCACGCAGCTCTCGACCCATAATGGCGCCGTCGTCGATGTGCTCGAGGAGCCGGTCTATTCGACGCCCTTTTGCCAATTGCTGCGTTTTACGCGCAAGGATGCGGAGAATTTGCCGCGCGTGCTGCTGGTCGCGCCCATGTCCGGGCATTTCGCGACCTTGTTGCGCGGCACCATCCGCACGCTGATCCAGGATCACGACGTCTATGTCACCGATTGGATCAATACGCGGGACATAGCGCTTTCGCAGGGCGTCTTCGGCATGGACGAGTTCGCCCAGCATCTCATCGATTTTCTGCGCTTTCTCGGGCCGCCCGCGCATGTCGTCGCCGTGTGCCAGCCGACTGTGGCCGCGCTCGCCGCCGTCTCCATCATGGCCGAGGACAATGACCCTGCCCAGCCGGCGAGCCTCACGCTCATGGCCGGTCCGCTCGACGTCAGCGTCTCGCCCACCAAGGTCAATGAATTCGCCGTCTCCAAGCCGATCGACTGGTTCCGCAACAATGTCATCGGCACGGTGCCGCGCATGTTGCCGGGGGCGGGGCGGCGGGTCTATCCCGGCTTTCTGCAAATCTCCGGCTTCATGAGCATGAACGCCGAGCGCCACGCCAACGCCTTTATCGATCTCTTCCGCCACAGGGTCGAGGGCGAGCACCAGAAGGCGGACCGCATCCGCACCTTCTATGAGGAATATTTCGCCATAATGGACCTCGATGCGGATTTCTATCTGCAGACCATCGAGACCGTCTTCCACCAAAATGCCCTTTCTACAGGCAGGCTGCTCTTCAAAGGGCGCAAGGTGACGCCGCGCGCGATCAAGAAGACCTTTCTGCTCACGGTGGAGGGCGAGAAGGACGATATTTGCGCCGTGGGCCAGACGCTCGCCGCTCAGGATATGTGCAGCGGCCTGCGCCCCTATATGAAGTCGCACCATTTGCAGGCCGGCGTCGGCCATTATGGCGTCTTCAGCGGCAAGCGCTGGGACAATCAGATCTACCCCGTCCTGCGCGACCATATCCAAAACAGCTTGTGACCTTGCGCCTCACGACCGGGACTGTGACATTTTGTTGCAGGGCGTCATGGCGGCGCCGCAGGAGCGGCGGTCGGTGACGAAAACTTTCATAGTATATTGATTTTCATACAGTAATATTGCGTTCAGCATTTGTGGAGCCGACCCTTTCATCAGCGTCCTCTATCGACCTACGGGAATTTTTCCTTGAAACTTTTGTGCGGCGCAATATTCTCCATTCATCGGATTTCAGCGCCGCGTCATCGCGCATCATTCGCGAGCCGCGCCGACGAGATCGACAAAAGAAAGCCTTCCGACCCGTTTCTCGTGGCTGCGAAGGCGAGACGAGGTCATTATGGAATCGATCAAGACTTGGTTTCAGGACTGGTCCGACGCCTGCGAATTCGCCAAGGAATGCGCGCCCGACTTGTCGTTCCTCCCCGGCGAGCCTTTCACCGCTCTGTTCGCGGTCGCTGTGAGCTGCTTCCTCGTCTGGTGGTGGAACGAGCGTTCCCTGCGCGCCAAAATGGCGATCGTCGCCAGCGCTTGGGCCGCGCCGCAGCTGGCCGAGGCCCCCGCGAGCCCCGTCGCCGCTCCTGACCGCGCATGGGCTCTCATCCCGGCCGCTCTGAAGCGCGCCGCTTGATCTCACTGAGCGGGCGGCGGCGCGAAAGCGCGGGCCGCCCGATCCTTTCGGGCGAAAGGTCGACAGGGCGACGGCCATAGGCTAGGCGTGGAGTAGAACTCCGCCGGACCGCCGCCGCGATGCGCATCGACTCACGCCACTACCGCACCATCTGGGAAAACGCCGACGGCAGCGTCGAGGCGATCGACCAGACCAGCCTCCCTCACAGATTCGAGACGAAAAGGCTCGCCTCGCTCGACGACGCCGTCGCCGCGATCGCGACAATGGTCGTGCGCGGCGCGCCGCTGATCGGCGTCACCGGCGCCTATGGGCTGGCGCTCGCCGCCGCAGCCGATCCCGGCGACGAGGCGATCGAGGAGGCTCATTCGCGGCTCGCCGCGGCGCGGCCCACAGCCGTCAATCTGCGCTGGGCGCTGGATCGGATGCGCAGGCTGCTGCTTTCGGCGGCGCCCTCGGACCGCCGCGCGCTCGCCTTCGCCGAGGCCGCCGCCATTGCGGATGACGACGCGCTCTGCTGCGAATCGATCGGCGATCATGGCGCGGCGCTGATCTGCGCCGCCGCCGCCGAGCATCCGGGCCGGCCAGTCAATATTCTCACCCATTGCAACGCCGGCTGGCTCGCCGCCGTCGATTGGGGCACGGCGCTCGCGCCCATCTACAAGGCGGCGCGCGACGGAATCGATCTCCATGTATGGGTCGACGAGACGCGGCCGCGCAATCAAGGCGCGAGCCTCACCGCCTTCGAGCTGTCGGGCGAAGGGATTCCCCACACCGTCATCGCCGACAACACCGGCGGCCATCTGATGCAGCACGGGCTCGTCGATCTCTGCATCGTCGGCAGCGACCGCACGACGCGCATCGGCGATGTCTGCAACAAGATCGGCACCTATCTGAAGGCGCTCGCCGCCCATGACAATGGCGTGCCCTTCTATGTCGCTCTGCCGAGCTCGACGATCGATTGGGCGATGCGCGACGGCGTCGCCGAAATTCCGATCGAGCAGCGCGATGCGAGCGAGGTGACACATATCTCCGGCCTCGCCGACAATGGCGCGGTGACGCGCGTGCGAGTGACGCCGAAAGGCTCGCCCGCCGCCAATTACGCTTTCGACGTGACGCCTGCGCGTCTCGTCGGCGCGCTGATAACCGAGCGCGGAGTGTGCGCCGCGAGCGAGGCGGGCTTGCGCGGACTCTTTCCCGATCTAGCCTAATCGACGTGCGCGATTCCTTCTCCCGTTTGCGGGAGAGGTGGCCCGGCCATAGAGTGTTCGCGAGGACGCCCGTCGTAAACGACGGGCTTTGGCCGGGTCGGATGAGGGCGCATGAAGCTGCCGTGTGTATCCGAATTGCGCGAACATGAATTTACGGCAGAACGCCGAGAGCCCTCATCCGACCTCGCTTCGCGAGGCCACCTTCTCCCACGAGTGGGAGAAGGATGCGCAGCGGAGAGATTTCACTTCACCGATTTCAATCCGTAATTCTCGAAGCGCGTGATCTCATTCTCTATCTCTTCCTCGGAGATAAGCGCCGGCTCGCCGGCTATGCGCGCGAGATAATAGAGCTGCGCCAGCGCTTCCAATTCCACGGCGCGCCACATTGCGCGGTCCAATCCTTCGCCGAGCGCGATCATGCCGTGGTTGCCGAGCAGCACGCCATGCGCGCGGCCCAATCCCTCCACCGCGAGATCGGAGAGCGCCTGCGTGCCGAAAGGCGCGTAATCCGTGCAGCGAATGCGCGACGTGCGGAAAATCCCGATCATATAATGCACGGGTGGAATCTCGCGCCGCAATGCGGCGAGCGTCGTCGCATAAATCGAATGCGTATGCACGACCGCCTGCACATCCGCGCGCGCGCGCAAAATGTCGCGATGCATCCGCCATTCGCTGGACGGCGCGAGCGGCCCTTCCGATTCGCCGTCGCCGGCGAGCGGCATTCGCGCGATCATGGCGGGAGTCATTGTGGCGTAGGGCATTCCGCTCGGCGTGATCAGCATGGCGTCGCCGTCGCGCGCCGAAATATTGCCGGCCGTGCCTCGATTGAGGCCGAGCGCATTCATGCTCCGCGCCGCTTCGACGATCGCCTCGCGCTTGGTCGCATCCGTCATTCCGCTCCTCCGCCTGCGGATGCGCGCCTCTTGCCGAGGCGCGCTCCAGTCCCTACATCCTCGAGACTCTTTTTCCAGCCGAGGCTCGGATGACACAAGAACAAAATACGAAACCGGCGAGCTGGCACGCGACGACCATCGTTCTGGTGAA
The DNA here is from genome assembly GCF_011378635.1 of Methylosinus sp. RM1. Lineage (NCBI taxonomy): Bacteria > Pseudomonadati > Pseudomonadota > Alphaproteobacteria > Hyphomicrobiales > Methylocystaceae > Methylosinus > Methylosinus sp. RM1. Next base: position 37,410 of record NZ_WOVC01000014.1, on the reverse strand, counting down.
AAAGAACGGCAAGACCGTCATCGCGGGCGACGGACAGGTGAGCCTCGGCCAGACCATCGTCAAGGCGAACGCCAAAAAGGTGCGGCGTCTCGGCAAGGGCGATGTGATCGCGGGTTTCGCCGGCGCAACGGCCGACGCCTTCACTCTGTTCGAGCGGCTCGAGGGCAAGCTCGAACAATATCCGGGGCAGCTGACGCGCGCCTGCGTGGAGCTCGCCAAGGACTGGCGCATGGATCGCTATCTGCGTCGGCTCGAGGCGATGATGCTGGTCGCCGATCGCGAGGTGGGGCTGACGCTGACCGGCGCCGGCGACGTGCTGGAGCCGGAGGCCTTCGAGCATGGCTCGGTGGCGGCGATCGGCTCCGGCGGCAATTATGCGCTGGCGGCGGCGCGCGCGCTGCTCGATCAGCCGATCGAGGCGGATGTGATCGCCAAGCGCGCGATGGAGATCGCCGCCGACATCTGCGTCTACACCAATCGCAACATCGTGCTCGAATCGATCTGAGCTTTCCGAGGAACTGATATGGCCGATTTTTCCCCGCGCGAGATCGTCTCGGAGCTCGACCGATTCATTGTCGGACAGAAGGACGCCAAGCGCGCCGTCGCCATTGCGCTGCGCAATCGCTGGCGCAGGCTGCGCCTCGAAGGCTCTATGCGCGAAGAGGTGCTGCCGAAGAATATTTTGATGATCGGCCCCACCGGCTGCGGCAAGACCGAGATCGCGCGTCGTCTCGCCAAGCTCGCCAATGCGCCTTTCCTCAAGATAGAGGCGACGAAATTCACCGAGGTCGGCTATGTCGGCCGCGATGTCGAGCAGATCGTCCGCGATCTCGTCGAGGTGGCGATCCTGCTGGTGAAGGAGCGCCGGCGCAAGGATGTCGAGGCCAAGGCGCAGCTGGCGGCGGAGGAGCGCGTGCTCGATGCGCTGGTCGGTCCGGCCGCCTCGCCCGCGACGCGCGATTCCTTCCGCAAGAAGCTGCGCGCCGGCGAACTGGACGATAAGGAGATAGAGGTCGAGCTGGCGCAATCGGGGCCGCAGGTCCCCATGTTCGAGCTGCCGAACATGCCCGGCGCCAGCGTCTCCGCCTTCTCCATCGGCGATATTTTCGGCAAGGCCTTTCAGAACCGGCCGAAGCGCCGAAAAATGCTGGTGAGGGAGGCCCATGGCCCGCTGCTCGCCGAGGAGAGCGACAAACTCATCGATCAGGAGGAGAGCGTCCGCGAGGCGATTTCCGAAGTCGAGAACAATGGGATCGTCTTCCTCGATGAGATGGACAAGATCTGCGCCCGCGAGGGCAGGGGCGGAGCCGATGTCTCGCGCGAGGGGGTGCAGCGCGACCTGCTGCCGCTCATAGAGGGCACCACGGTCGCGACCAAGCACGGGCCGGTGAAGACCGACCATGTGCTGTTCATCGCCTCCGGGGCCTTCCATGTCGCCAAGCCATCCGATCTTCTGCCGGAGCTGCAGGGCCGCCTGCCGATTCGTGTGGAACTCGCCTCGCTGGACGAGGAGGATTTCCGCCGCATCCTCACCGAGACCGAGGCCTGCCTCACCAAGCAATATGTGGCGCTCATGGCCACGGAAGGCGTCGCGCTGGAGATCGCGCCGTCGGCGGTGGACGCCATCGCCCGCGTCGCCGTTCAGGTGAATTCTACGGTCGAGAACATAGGCGCGCGCCGCCTGCAGACGGTGATGGAGCGCGTGCTGGACGAGGTGAGCTTCTCCGCGTCCGACCGCGCCGGCGAGACGGTGACGATCGACGGCGATTATGTGGAAAAGCACATAGGCGACCTCGCCAAGAACCGGGATTTGAGCCGTTTCATTCTCTGACACAGAAACGTCGAAACCGGGCTTGCGGCGCGCGCCCTGCTGAACTATACAGCCCTCGCGCTGCGGCGGTGACGCCGCTTCGCCCCGCCCTCACCCCAGAGAGGGCGGCGACAAAAGTGGGGCCATAGCTCAGTTGGGAGAGCGCTTCAATGGCATTGAAGAGGTCGTCGGTTCGATTCCGTCTGGCTCCACCAAAGACCTCCCCCTGACATAGGCTGACGCTTCCGCTCTGCGCCGTCCGGGCGGCGCTCGGAGCCCTAATGCGGGCGTAATTCTCTGGTCTCGAAGACGCGCGAATCGCGCACCCCTCGGCGGATCAGAATGGACCTCTCCCGAAAACCTCGTCTCCAGCATCTCGACATGCTGCGCGGCCTCTGCGCGCTCGGCGTGGTGATCAGCCATTTGCGGGCGCTGCTCGTCGTCCCCTATGCCGAGGCGGCGCGGCATGGGCTCTTCGACAAATTGCTGTTCGCGCTCGGCGGCCTCGGCCATGAATGCGTCATCGCCTTTTTCGCGCTCAGCGGCTTTCTCGTCGGCGGCTCGACTTTGGCGGCGATGCGGGCGGGGCGTTTTTCCTTGGCCGATTATGGCGTCGCGCGACTCTCACGCCTGTGGACCGTGCTGGTTCCGGCGCTGGCGCTGACGGCGCTTTGGGACGCGTTGGGCGCCCTGCTGGGGCCGGCCGGCGCTTATCAGGGCGCTTTGGCGGCGATCCTCGAGAGCGGCCCCACGGCGCGCGAGCCGGCCACCCATTCGCTGGTGACGCTCCTCGGCAATCTGTTGTTCTTGCAGACGATCGAGACGCCGGTCTTCGGCTCCAACCGGCCTTTGTGGAGCCTCGCCAACGAGGCCTGGTACTATCTCGTCTTTCCGCTGCTGGCCTTCGCTTTTTTCCATCGCGCGCCGATCATGCGCGCGCTCTGCGCGGCGGCGGGCGCGCTGGCGCTGGCTCTGCTGCCGGGCGAATTGGCTCTGCTCGGGCTTCCCTGGCTCGCCGGGGCGCTCGCCGCGGATAATCCGGCGCGTCCCTCGCTCGCGCGTGCGCTCGCCGGCGCTCTGGCGACGCTCGCGGCGCTCGGCGTCTCGCATATGTCGCGCACTGTTCTCGGCGATATAGCGCTCGGCTGCGCCATCGCTTTCTGGCTGCGCGATCTCGCCGCCTTTCCGTCCATCGGCGGTCTCTATGCCGCCGCGGCGCATGGCGTCTCGGAAATCTCATACACGCTCTACGCCGTGCATTTTCCGCTGCTGCTGATGCTGTGGTTCTGGCTGCTCGCGCCGGCGCGGAGCCAGCCCGGCCTCGCCGTCCTCGGGCAGATGGCCATTCTCATGGCGGTCGCGCTGATCTATGCGGCCGCCGTCTGGTTCCTGTTCGAGCGGCGCACCGATGTCGTGCGCGGCTGGCTGCTGCGGCGGCTGCGAGCCCCTCGCGGCGCGCCGGTCGTGAGCCGATGCGCCGGAGTTGAGACAAACCCAGGGGATCGTCAGTCGCGCGCAGAACGGAACGCCGCTTTCTGACGCCAGGCGGCTCTGATCTGATCCTTCACCGCATGGGGCAGCGGAACATATTGCAGGGCTTTGGCCGCCTTGTCGCCATGAGCGAAAGCCCAATCGAAGAATTTCAGCAGCGCGGCCGTCCGCTCCGCCTTGGCCGGCGCTTTGGGCGCCAGCACGAAGGTCGCCGTCACCAGCGGCCAGCTTTTCTCGCCCGGCATATTGGTGAGATCGACGGCGAAATTATCAGCGGCCGCCCAATCCGCATTGGCCGCCGCGGCGGCGAAGCTCTCTTCACTGGGCGCGACATATTTGCCGGCGCGATTGAGCAGCTTCGCCGGCGCGAGATGATTGGTCGTCACATAGGAATTCTCGGCATAGCCGATCGAGCCCAGTGTGCGCGGAACCTCGCCCGCCGTCCCGGCGCTGCCATGCACGCCGACGCCGCTGGGCCATTCCAGAGTCAGCGCGACGCCCATGCGCGTCTTCCACGCCTCGCTCACCTTGGAGAGATAGCGCGACAGCGCGAAGGTCGTTCCAGAAGCGTTGGAATGATGGATCGGAATGATCAGCAGATCGGGAAGCGCGAGGCCATGATTGAGCGCGACGATGCGCGGATCGTTCCAGCGCGTGATGGCGCCGAGATAGATATCGGCGATGACCGGTCCGTCGAGCTTCAGCGCATTGGGGCCGACGCCGGGAATGTTGACGATGACGTCGAGGCCGCCGACGACGGTCGGAAATTGCAGAAGATCGGCTTCCTCTATGCGCTTTGCTTCCATGGCGACATCAGAGGCGCCGAAATCGACGGTTCTCGCGGCGGCCTGCTTTTGGCCGACGCCGGAGCCGGTCGCCTGATAATTCACTTGCACGCCGAGGCTCGGCTTCGCCTCCTGCGCCCAGCGCGTGTAGATGGCCGCCGCGAAGGCGGAGCCCGTTCCAGAGAGCGACGTCTCGGCGCGCGCGGCGTCGAGACGGGAGATGGCGGCGATCGAGATGATGAAAATGCTGCAGGCGTTACGCATGGTCGTTCGTCCTGTGGCGAGAGAAAAGATCGTGAATGTCGCGCGCGTCAGATCGCGCGGTTGAGCGCGAGCGCGAAGACGTCGAAATTCCGCAGGCGCGTATTGCTCTCACGTCTGACGGGGCGATTGATGAGCAGCGGAACCTGCTGCTCCGAGAGACCGCCATGCGAGCGCAGCGGCGCGGTCAATCCGCTGAGGTCGTGGCTCGTCGCGGATGTTCCGAGCGCGAAGAGACGCTTGGCCAGCACGACGAGATCGCCGACGCGATCATTGGGCAATTCGAAACGCGCGCAGGCGGCCCGATTGTCGAGCACATGATCGACGCCTTCGAGCGCGGCGACGCATTGCGTCACTTCCGCGAGCAAGGACGCGGGCGCCGAGACGGTCGCATAGGAGCCGAGCGCGCCGTGATGCACGACATAAGGATCGGTGATCGGCAGGATCACGCGGCATGTTCCGGCGCCGAAACGCGCGTCCAATATGTCTTGCAGGAAGAGAATATTGGGGCGCCCGATCGAATCCGTCTTGGCGTTCATGCCGTGATCGGCGGTGATTCCGATGACGGCGCCCATCGCGTCGAGCTGCGCGAGATATTTGTCGAGCATCGCATAGAAGGCGTTGGCGACGGGCGTTCCGGGCGCATGCTTGTGCTGCACATAATCCGTCGTCGAGAGATACATGATGTCCGGCCGCATCGTCTTCATCAGCCAGACGCCGGCGGCGAGAACGAATTCCGACAATTCCGCGCTATAGACGGCGGGAAGCGGCAGGCCGATCTTGGCGAGAAGATCGTCGACGCCGTTTTGCGCGAGCGTCGCCTCATTGGCCTTCTCCGCCGAGAAGCGAACGCCCTCGAGCCCGCAGCCGAGCAGCGCGCTGAGCTTGTCCTTCGCCGTCACTGCGGCGACCTTGCGGCCGGCCTTGGAGAATTCCGCGAGGATCGTCGGCGCGCGAAGATATTTCGCATCGTTCATCAAGACTTCGACGCCCTGCTCGGGATCGAAGAAATAATTGCCGCATATGCCGTGAACGCTCGGCGGCGCGCCGGTCACGATGGAGAGATTATTGGGATTGGTGAAGGAAGGCATCACGCAATCGGCGGCGAGCACGGCGCCGCGTTCGCCGAGGCCGGCGAAGAAAGGCGCGACGCCGGCGCGGATCGCCTGATTGATATATTCCTGCTCGCATCCGTCGATGCAGACGACGACGGTCGGCTCGGAGGGCGCGGCGTAGCGCCTTCCGTTGATGGTGATCTTCGATGTCATATTCGCGCCCCGCATTCTCTTGTCGCTGCGTTTGCGACTTCGCTTCGGCGCTGGTTCATCTATCAGGCGGGGAGGTCATCTCGAAACGAATAAATCTCACAGCCCCTGTGAGCGGAGCCGATATGCTTCACAAAAGCGTCGCATCCGCAGGATGTTCATCACGTGATACGGCCTATGAGAGAGTGAGTGACACGAGATGGCGCGCAAGCCGCTACCGCTGAAAATGCTGCAGACGCTCGAGGCCGTGGTGCGGCTCGACGGCGTCTCCAGCGCCGCCAGGGAGCTCGGCGTCACCCATGGCGCGGTGAGCCGGCAGATCGCCGCGCTCGAGGAATGGCTCGGGCGCGCATTGTTCGAGCGTGATCGCGGACGTCTGCGGCCGCTCGACGAAACGCGCGAATTCGTCGCCGTCATCACCGACGGCTTCGAGCGCATGGATGCGGCCATGGGACGCGTCGCGACGGCGCGGCGGCGTCTCAAAGTCTTCGCCCATGCGACTTTCGCGATGCATTGGCTGGTGCCGCGGCTCGAGCAATTCTACGCGCTGCATCCCGATGTGGATGTGCATGTGCAGACGCGTCAGACCGGAGAAGATCCGGCTCTCGCCTTTTTCGATGTCGCGATCATGCGCGGCTCCGAGCAGATCGGCAATTGGGAGTCCTCTTCCGTGCTGCAAGAGACGCTCACTCTGCTGACGACGCGTCGCCATGCGGATACGCTCGCCGCGCGCGGCGTCGCTGCGCTCCTCGGCGAGACATTCGCCGTCAGCGACACCCGGCCCGGCGAGACCGAGCGATGGCTCGAGGTCGCGCGACTGCCGCCCTTGCAAAAATGGCGCGTGCGTCGTTTCGGCCATTTCCACACGGCGCTGATGGCGATTCTCAACGGGCAGGGCGTCGCTGTCGGGCCGATCGAGCTGACAATGGGAAAAACCGCGGAAGGAGCGCTCGCCGCGCCTTTCCCGCAGATCGTCGCGCCCGGTCCGCGCCATGTCGCCTTCATCGATCCGCATTCGGAGAGCTATCCGATGGCGAAGCGTTTCGTGCTGTGGCTCGCCGAAGCCGCGAACGCCGCGGAACGAGGGGTCTAATACACGAATTTCGAGGTCCCGCCGCGGCCGCGCGGGGCGGGGCCGCTCTGCGCGCCCGGCTTGCCTTCGACGCCCGGCGCGCCGGCGGCGAGGGCGCTCGCGTCCAGGGTGAACCCCTCGTTCTCATCGATGAAGCTGGAGCGTCCCTCGGCGGATTTCTGCGTCACCGTGCTCGGCGTCACATTTTGTCCGATGGCCGGGCCGGAGGTGCGGCCGCGCTGCGTCATCTGCTGCTCGGCGATGGCGGCGCCGCCGAGGATCAGAACGAGGCTCGTCGAAACGAGCGCGAGCTTGCACATGGCGTCTCCTCCTTCGCGAATTCGATCCGCCCCTTACATCGAACCGCCCCGCCGCGCGGCAAGCGGAGGCGTTTCGCCTCAGCCCAGGCGAAGTCGCAGCGCCATCAGAGCGGCGGCGCAGGCGTTGGAGACATTGAGGCTCTTGATCGGCCCCGGCATGTCGAGCCGCGCGAGAATATCGCAGCGCTCGCGCGTCAGACGGCGCAGTCCCTTGCCTTCGGCGCCCAGAACCAGCGCCAGCGGCCTGCGCAAAGGGCTCGCCTCCAGCGGCTGCGGACCCTCCGAATCGAGGCCGACGATCAGAAAATCGCGCTCCGCCAATTGCTCGAGCGCGCGGGCGAGATTGACGACGGAGACGATCGTCACATGCTCGAGCGCGCCTGACGCGGCCTTGGCGAGCACGCCGGTGAAATCCGGGCTGTGGCGCTCGGTCACGATCAGCGCATCGACGGCGAAGGCCGCCGCCGTGCGCAGAATCGCGCCGACATTATGCGGGTCGGTCACTTGATCGAGCACGAGGACGAGGCCGCTCTTTGGCTCTATGTCGGCGATATCCGCCTCCGGCAGAGGGCGCGCCTCCAGCATCAGCCCTTGATGCACGCTCTCCTCGCCGAGCCGTTGCGACAGCGCGCGCGGGTCCACGATCTTTGGCGTGAGGCCGGCGGCGGCGGCGAGCGGCGCGATGCGCTCGGCGGCGTTCTCCGTCGCATAGAGCGCCAGCAATTTGCGCCGGCCGGCGATGAGCGCCTCGCGCACCGCATGGGCGCCATAGAGCACGACGACATCCGCCGCCGGGCGGCGAAATTGGGTCTCCTCCTTCGTCGGATGGCGCAGCGGCGGCGGGCGGCGGCCGCGATCCTTGGCTGGCGGGCGGGTCATCGCAGCGCCGCGGTTTTGACCCACCAGCCGCTGTGCTGGCGGCGGATCACCGCCGCGGCGCGGGCGGCCGCCTGGCGGGTCGAGAACAGGGCGAAGCAGGTCGCGCCGGAGCCGGACATTCGCGCCAGCCGGCAGCCCTTGGCGGCCGAGAGAACGGCGAGCGCGTCGACGATGACCGGCGCCTCGACGCAGGCGGCGTCTTCCATATCGTTGCGGCCGCGGCGCAGCGCCGCCGCTATCCCCTCGGCGCCGAGCGCCGCCGTGATATCGGGATGCGGAGCTGCGCCGGTCCGCTCGCCCGGGGCGAGGCCGAGGCGGGCGAAGACGCCGCGCGTCTCGACCGGCGCGCCGGGATTGATCAGCACGGCCGGCAGCGGCGGCAGGCCGAGGGGCTCGCCGATCGTCTCGCCCCGGCCGAGCATGAAGCGCGCGCGCGGAGAAAGGCAGACCGGCACGTCGGAGCCGGTGGCGCGGGCCGCCTCCAGCAGGCGCGGATCGTCGAGAGAAAGATCATTGGCGCGGGCGAGCAGGCGAAGCGCCGCGGCGGCGTCCGAGGAGCCGCCGCCTATGCCGGCCGCGACCGGCAGATATTTGGTGAGATGAAAGACGCCGAGACGCAGGCCGGGGACGCGCTCGGCGAGGCGCTGGGCGGCGCGCAGCACGAGATTATCGCCCATTGGGCCGGCCGCGGCGGCTGTGGGGCCGTCGACGGCGAGGGAGAGGTCGTCGCCCGGCTCCAGCCGCAGAATGTCGCCGGCGCCGGAAAAAGCGACGAGGCTCTCGAGCTCGTGATAGCCGTCGGCGCGCCGGCCGAGAATATGCAGCGTCAGATTGATCTTGGCGGGGGCGCGCGTCGCGAGCATGAATTCCAATGTCTCGGGCTGGAACGATCCGGGCGCGCCGGACGCGGGCGACAGATGCGCCGGCCGCGCCCGCCCTGTCAAGAACCGCGCCTTCGGGCCCGTCGGGAGGCGGAGCGCCATCCCCATTTGCGGATTCGCGCGGCCTCGGCGTCGCTGACGACGATCGGCGCCGCGCATCATATCGAGGCGCGAGCGGAACTCTCGAGCGCGCATCGAGCGGGTCGCGAATGATGCGCGGCGCGCCTATCGTCGCCGGCGGCCGCATCGCCCGCTTCGTTCGTCGCCGCCGAAGTCGCTGGGGAGTTTTTCCGGCGCCTTGCACCGGGAATAGAGAGCCCGTAACAATCCCGCAAATCGAACGTATAGGGATTTGCAGGCCGGCATTCGGCGCCTTTGAGGAGCAAATAAGATGGACCGTCGTTCTTTCAATCTCGCTTTGGTCGGATCGCTCACGACTGCGCTCACTCTTTTGTCTTCCGCCGCTCCCGCCGAGGAAGACGGCAAGGAAAAGTGCTACGGAGTCGCCCTCAAGGGCCAGAACGACTGCGCCGCCGGCCCCGGGACGACCTGCGCGGGATCGTCCAAGATCGACTATCAAGGCAACGCCTGGAAATATGTTCCGCGTGGAACTTGCGCATCGATAAAGACGCCGTTCGGCAATGGCTCGCTGGAAGCGCTCAAGCGGCGGACCTGATTTTTTTGACGGACGTTTACGATCGAGCGGCGAGATGGCGCGGAGAGGAGCATGGACGAAATCGCCTCGACTTTTTCGTCGCTTCTCCCCGCCCGCGCGGGCGTCGGCTTCAAGCCGGCGCATTTCGACGCGATACTCGCAGATCCGTCCTCTATCGGCTTCTTCGAGATTCACGCCGAAAACTATATGGGCGCGGGCGGGCCGCCGCATCGCTCGCTCGGTCGTCTTCGGCAGGATCATCCGTTGTCGATCCATGGCGTCGGCCTGTCGATCGGCTCGAGCGAGCCGATCGACAAGCGGCAATTGGAACGGCTGCGGGAGCTTTGCGACCGCTATGAGCCAGCGAGCGTTTCCGAACATCTGGCCTGGTCGACGTATGGCGGCGTCTATTTCAACGACCTTCTGCCTTTGCCTTATGATCGCGACACGCTGAAGCGGGTGATCGAGAAAGTCGACGCGGTTCAGAGCTTCCTCGGGCGGCAGATTCTGCTAGAAAATCCTGCGACCTATTTGTCCTTCGCGCAGTCGGAGATTTCCGAGCCGGAGTTTCTCGGCGAAATTGCGGTCCGCAGCGGCTGCGGATTGCTTCTCGACGTCGAGAACATGTATGTGACGGCGACGAACAAGGGCTTCGACGCTGCGGAGCAGCTGTCGCGTTTCGCTTTCGCTCATGTGCGCGAAATCCATCTCGCCGGCCATTTCGAGACGCGCGACGCGGCTGGAGAGCGATTTCTGCTCGACGCCCATTGCGCGCCTGTCGTCGAGGCCGTATGGGCGCTGTACGAGCAGACGCTCTCGCGGACGGGGCCCGTCGCGACGCTGATCGAATGGGACAATGAAACGCCCGAATGGGCCGCGCTCGCTCATGAGGCGCGACGAGCGCAATCCGCGCTCGACGGCGTCTCGCGGCGGGCGGCGTGACAGAGGCCGGCGGCATGTGGGACAGAGCGCAGGCGCAATTCGCAGCCGCGCTGCTCGACACGAGCCTCGCTGCGCCCTCGTCCCTCATTTGCGAGAAGGGCGCGATCGGCGATCGCTTCGACGTTTATCGCAACAGCGTGATCGGCGGACTCGTTCGCGCTCTGGCGACGCGCTTTCCCGCCGTCGAACGTCTCGTGGGAGAGGCGTTTTTCGCAGCGATGGCGCGCGAGTTCGTCTTGCGGCGTCCGCCGACGTCCGCGGCGCTGCTCGAATATGGCGAAGACTTCCCGGATTTCGTCGCGAGCTTTCCGCCGGCGAAGGAGCTGCCCTATCTCTCCGATGTGGCGCGCCTCGAGGATGCGCGCGTGCGCGCCTATCACGCGGCCGATGTCGAGCCGCTGTCGCCGCAATCGCTGGCTCTGGTGTCTCCCGATCGTCTGGCGGAGCTCACTTTCGACATTCACCCATCAGCCTTTGTGCTGCGGTCCGATCACCCGATGGTGACGATATGGTCGATGAACGCCGGCGAAGCGGAGGCCGGGACGCTCGATCATTGGGCGGCCGAAGACGCTCTCGTGACGCGTCCGCGCCTGCGCGTCGAGACTCGCCGTCTCGCGCCGGGCGGAGCGATTTTTCTCCGGCGCCTCGCGGCGGGCGCCGAATTCGGCGAAGCGGTGAGCGCGGCGACTGCCGAGCAGCCGGCATTCGATCTCGCGGCGGCGCTCGTCGAAGCGCTCGCATCAGGATTTTTCACGGCATTCAGAGGTGACACATGAATGATTCCGCCAATGCGCCGACGGGATTCTCGCTCTGCGTCCTCACGCAACGCGTGATCGGCGAGCTCGAACGAATTCCCTATTCCGTGATCGCGCTCGGCGCGCGCATTTTCCCGGCGGCGGTCTTCTGGCAATCGGGACAGACGAAGGTCGAGGGGTGGCGCGTCTCGGAAAACGCCATTTATCTCTTCAAGGAAGATTACAAGCTGCCGCTGCTCGATCCCACAGTCGCGGCGCATCTCGCTGCGGTCGCGGAGCATGTCTTTCCGGCTCTGCTCATTCTCGGCCTCGCGAGCCGGCTCTCGGCCGCGGCGCTTCTCGCCATGACGCTGGTGATCGAAATCTTCGTCTACCCGGACGCCTGGCCGACGCATGGCGTTTGGGCGACGTGCTTGCTGCTCATTGTCGCGCGTGGACCCGGCGTCCTATCGCTCGATCATCTCCTGCCGCGGCGATGCGCGCGCGCGTAATCGGCGCGCGGGCGCGTCATGTGGACAGCGAAATTTTCGTCACTATGCCGTCCGCGAACCATTGCGCGAGAAAGCCGGCGGCGCGCTGCAGCAGCGTCTCGTCATTGTTCTGAAATTCGAGAAGCGTGCAAATATCGCCGAAGCTCTTTCCGGCTCTCGCCTCTATGAGCGCGAGACGCTCGTCCGCGGCGATTTCACGATAGACGGGCTCGTCATCTCTGCGCCAGAGAAGAATGGTCTCATCGTCATCGGGATCGGCGCGCTCGGCCTCGCCGCCGTCGGAAAGAGCGCTGTAGAGGCGGGCGACGCCTTTCGCGAGGTCCAGAACCGCGACGCTCGGATGAAACTCGAAGACCAGTCTCGGCCAGTCGTCCGGCTCGGCGGCGGCGAGCGCGTCGATGGCGAGCGCAGGAACGTCGACCGAGTCGAACGCATCCGCGAGACTTTTTTCGAACAGAGCGAGATCGCAGGCCGCCCTGTCGCTGCGCCATTGCGCGCTCTCGCGCATGAATTCGGGCAGACGCGACGCATACCAGCGCGCATTGCGATGATGCGACGGCCCTGTGGCGATATATTGCTCGACCAGCGAGCCGAAGGCCTCATCTCCCATATAGTCGCGCAGCACGGCGAAATCGGTCGAGACGAATTCGGCGAGGCGGAGGCGATAGGCGTCCACATAGACGGCGAACAAGGTTGTGCGATCCGTGCGCGGAGGATCTCGCAGCGAGTCGAGAATAGCGGCCTGTCCAGATGCGAGCCCCGCGAGCACGCTCGTCTGAAATCGCTCCTGGATCTCACGCAAGGTCATGTCGCGCTCCGCGAGCGGACATCGTCGGCCGTCCGCGCGATTTCGCGCATATGCTCCAATTCTGCGAGCAGCTCGTCGAAAGGCGGATAATTGTCGTCGCGCTCGATCATGGCCGAGATGTCGCCGAAGCGCAGGCGCGCCCGCTCATAGAGCCGCCACACCTCTTCGCAGACGGGCTGATCATGCGTATCGATCTTATGCGTTTCATAGCTGCCATGGCCGGCCAGATGCAATTGCGCCACGCGCGCGACCGGGATCGATTCGATGAAGCTCTCTGCGTCGAATCCATGATTGAAGCCGGACACGAATATATTGTTCACATCGAGCAGGAGCAGGCAGTCGGCGCGTTCTGCCATTTCCGTCACGAACTCCCATTCCTCCATTTCGGAATCCTGGAAGGTCGCATAGGTCGACGCATTTTCGACGAGGAGCCGACGACCGAGAAAATCCTGCACGCGTCGGATGCGATCGACGACATGGTCCAAGGCCTCTCGCGTATAGGGAATGGGCAAGAGGTCGTGCAGATTGGCCCCGTGAACCCCGGTCCAGGCGAGATGATCGGATATCCATGCGGGCTCGATCCGTTCGGCGAGCGATTTCAGCTCTCTGAGATAGGCGTAATCGAGCGGATCGCTCGAAGCGAGCGACATGGAGACGCCATGCATGACGATCGGGTAGTCGGCGCGAATGCGCTCGAGAATAGCGAGCGGCCGTCCGCCCGGAATCATATAGTTCTCGGAAATGATCTCGAACCAATCGACGTTGGGCTCATGCTCCAGAATGTCGGGATAATAGATCGTTCGAAGCCCGAGTCCGAAACCGAGCGACGAGGTAATGCTCATGTCGATCCCCCTGACCGCGAGCGTCATTCGTGAAATGATCGAAAGTGGCGCGGGCGCGCGCGACGGCCGCCCGCGCCGAGGCGATCACATTTCGGCGACCGTGCCGCCCTTGGCTTTGCAGGCCTTGGCGGATTTCGCCGGCAGCCAGCCCTGGCCCTTGCAGCTGTTCTGACCCTTGCAGGCGCTGCTCGCGGTCTTGCAGGCGCTCTCGCCCTTGCAGGAATTGATGCCCGCGCAATGAACGGGAGCCTTTTTGGCGAGCGCCGGAGCGACGGCGGCGCCGCTCACCGCGAGGGCGACCGCCGCGGCGGCAATCGAGACGCCTGAAACGATATTGGTCTTCATTCTGGTCTCCTTGGACATTCGATCGCTCGAAAAAGCGATTCTGCGAGTTCGGAAGCCCGAGCTCGCCCGCAATTTATACGTCCATCGGAGATCGAAGTTACACTGTCGGCGCCGATCGAAGGAAAACTTTTTCACGAGAGCGCCCGTACGCGCGCGCTCAAATCTTGAGACGAAGCGACATGCCCGCCTGCCAGTTCTTCATGATCTGCGGACCATTGAGATCCTGATGGACCGGAAGGCCGGCTTCCGCGGCGAGCGTCAGATTGTCGAAGCCGATGAATTTTCCGCTGACGGTCCAGCCGCCGAAGAGCTCGACGCGCGTTCCGCCATAGAAGAGCGGATTGGTCGGCGCGGCGATTCCGCGAATCTCCGGATCGAAGCCGGCGATGCGTCCCTGCACGGATGCGAGCGCGCGAAATGTCGTCGTCAGGCCCGGAATCCAAGTGTAGCCCACCCAGCCGTTGAACTCATGTAGATTTCCCCACATGTAGCCTTGCGGATTGGCGGCCAGCGGGTGGCGTCCGCGGTAGGAGAGGCCCCAGGACCATTTGTCGAGATGGCCAGCGTAGACGACGCCCGGCATGATGTCGAAGGTTCCCGTGCCCGGCTGCATTCCGTAAAACGCGCGGACCAGGGCGCGCGAGCCGTCCGGCAGCAGCAGGCCGTTGAAGGTCGCATGATTGCTGCCGGTCGGGAAAGAGAAGCCCAGATTGATCTGGATGCGGTGGATGTCGTCCTGATAGACGCGATAAATGCCCGAGAGGGAGAAGTCGACCAGGCTGACCGTCCCCACATAGCTTCTGCCGCGCTGCTGAACGCCGGCGGCGCCGCTGAACGTCAGCGGCTCCAGGTTTTTCTCGCCCATGCCCCCGGTGAAGACCAGCGAGAAGTCCTTGGTCACGCCATAGGCGATGCCGACCACTTGCGTCTTGGCCGCGATATTCTGCGGAACGATGCGCACTGTCCGCGTCGGATTGAGGAAGAACGGGACATTGTTGACGATATATTCGTTCGAGACGTTGCGCGTGCCGATCCTCATGCCCGACAAATTCGTGAAATTCGGCGTGATCGAGAGCACGAGCTTCTCGGGCGGCGGCATATCGGCGCCGAAAACCCCCATGGGCGCCGGCGGCGGCGGGGCAGGGGCGGCGGCGGCCGGCGCAGGCGGCGTCGCATTGTCGAGCCTGCCTTTGCCCAATGACGGTTCCGCCGCGAGTTCCGCATTTGCGGACAATGTGAGCGCCATCAACGAGACAAGAGAAATTTTCTTCATTATCCACCCCCGTTCCGACGGATCGATGCAATGTCGATCCGCGCCCCGAACGACTGTCGAGATTACGGGAGTCAATGCTGCAGCTTAAGTCTGAAATTCTGTTTCCCGCGTGTTTCCGTAGTTATTGCCCGTATGTGTGGCTTTTCCGCAACGCCTCGGCGCAACGCCGAATTGAGTTCGCGATCGTGGCTGCGCGATTTCGAACGCGACTCCGGGAGCCGGCGCTATCCGACTGTGCGCCTGTCGCGGCGAATGCGAGCCGCTTCCCATCTCGCTCGAAAACACGAGCGGTCCGCTTCATCGAACTCGAGGGTTTTGAAAGAGCGAGTCCGAAGGCTCGCCTCTCGATCAGAGGTCGACGATCAATTTTCCCTCGGGTCGCGCGCGGCAGGCGAGGATCAAGCCGACAGCGACATCGTCCTCCGTGAGCCCGTCCGAACAGTCATGGACGGCTCTTCCTTCGAGCGCTGTCGTTTTACAGACGCCGCATTGGCCGGCGCGGCATGAGTAGGCGGCTTCGATTCCATTGGCGAGCGCAATGTCGAGCACGTAATCGCCGCTCGTGCACGCGATCTCCTTGCCGCTCGCCGAAAAGACGATTTTGGCGCTGGGCGCATCGATCGGCTTCGGCGACGCCGCGGCGGGGCTCGGCGCGCCGCCGAAGCTCTCCTGCGCAAAACGCGCCATGTCGTAGCCCGCCTCCGCCAGGCCGGCGCGCACGCTTTCGGTGAAGCCGTCGGGACCACAAAGATAGACGGACCGCGACATCATATCGGGCGCGAGCTGCGACAGCAGCTCGACGGAGAAGCGGCCGACAGGGCCGCTCCATTCATCGGGCGTCGCGCGCGAGCAGGCGAAGCCGCATCTGAAATTGGGGAAGCGGGATTCGAGCAGCCGAAGCTCGCTTTCATAGACGAAATCCTCCGGACGGCGCGCGAAATGCACGAAACGAATATCTGCGTCCGCGGTCGTGTCCAAGAGCCAGCGCGCCATCGCCATGACCGGCGTGACGCCGCTGCCGCCGGAAATGAAGAGATAGGGACCCGCGGCGCCGTCGACGCAGGTGAATTTCCCATAGGGGCCATCGGCCGACAGCGTCATGCCCGGATGCAGATGATCGTGAAGCCAATTGGAGACGAGGCCATTCTCGACCCGCTTGACGGTGACGGAGAGAATATGCGGCCGCGACGGCGACGATGAGATCGTATAGCTGCGCCGCACGATCCGGCCGTCGATCGGCAGCTCCAGCGTGAGAAACTGGCCTGGCTCGTAGCAGAAGAACTTCCGCGGCTCGCATACGAAGTCGAAGGTTTTGACGTCATGCGTCTCGTCGATCGCGCGGATGCATCTCAACGGCAGCTTGCCGCCGCGCCAAAACGCCTCTTCGCCCGCGAGCGCCAGATGGAGCGCGCCGTCGCTGTCGGTCGGCGCGGGGCGGGTCTTGGACATTCGATGCAGCGCGGCGGCGCGCCCGCGCGCGGAAGGGCGACGAATCAGCTCGTCCAGCGCATCGAACGATGCGTGGGCTTTCGCATCGCTCTTGAACCAGCCGGCGTGACGATCGGCGGCTTCGAGAATTCGACGCGAGAAGGACAGCAGATCCTGTTCGACGAGCGCCTGCTGATCGCTCGCGAGCGCGCCGAGAACGCTGTCCAGCGCCGTCGCGACGGCGCCGGAATCGACGGAGAGATCGCCGTCGACATAACGACGCCACAGCGCGCCTTTTTCTTTCTCGGTGAGCGCCAGAGACTGTCGTAATAGTGGCGAGCGGCACCAGTCCGGCGCGCGGAGCAGAGCGTCGAATCGCTCCATCTCCTGCGCCGACATCGCGCCGTCGCCATCGGCGATCCTCAAGAAAAGCAGCATGGGCAGCTCGACGAGCGCCCGGGAATTGTCTTTCGTTCCTGTCATGATCGAAATCCGGCGAGGGCGGTCATGATGTCTGCAATTCCTGTTTCGCTTTGGCCGATGCGGCGGCCATATTGTCGAGCAGATAGCCGGTGACGGTTTTCAATATGCTCTGGACCGCGCTCGCGTCCCGTCCGAGCAAATCGTCGACTGCGCTTCGCGGTATAGCGATGACGCTGGCCTCCTCGCTCGCCACTTCGACGAAAGCCGATCGCGGCCGGCCGCTGATGACGCCGAGTTCGCCGAACACGGTTCCGGCGCCGCCGCGACCGATGATCTCGCGGCCGTTCTCGCCGGCGACCCAGGCGATCGTTTCGCCGCGAACCAGCACGAACATGCCGTCGGAACTCTCTCCGTAGCGACAGATTTGCGCTCCCTCGGGGTGGATCTCGATCGACGAGCGGCGCGCGATTTCCGCGAGCACCGACAGATCGACGCGCGAGAAGACGGATGAGACGAGGAGTTCCGCCATGATCGTGACCATGGGCGAGCGCTCGCCATGCTTGGCGCTGGCGACGATCTCCTCGGCGAGCGGCGGCAGCGCCTCGCCATGGCCGAAGATTTCGCGGGCGAGCGCGGCTCCGTCGGCGGATTCCGTCGCGAGCGCCGAGACGGCGAGCGCGCGCACGAGCGCGTCGCGATCGTCGAGAAAGCTGCGAAACACGACATCTGCGGGCCGCGACATTTCGATGATCTCGAAATAAGACGCGGAGGTCTGCGTTCTGGCGCTGTGGATGGCCTCGCGCAGCGCCGCCGGCGCGGCGTCGATCGTCTCGAGGAGCGCGGAGTTGCCTTCGGTTCCCAATATCAGCGCGATCGGGCGTACGAGCTCGGCGGCGCGGGCGGCGTCTTCCAGAGTCGCGGCGAGATGAACGATCTCGCGGACGAGCTGAGCCTGCCATTTGACGATGGTCTTTGCGATCAGCGAGGCTTCGGGCCGATTTTCGTGCGAGAGCGTGAAGCGCGCGGATTCGGTCCACTTCAGCGAATGGACGAGCGCCTCTATGCGCTCGGTCGAAAGCTTTTGATCATTGGTCGCTTCGCCGACGATCTCGCCATGCTCTTCGTCCGAAATGTTGAACCAGTTGCGCATCTGGCGGATCGAGGCGAGCGTCTCCGTCTGCGCCAGCCACGCTTTCGGCGCGACGCCGGCCGCAAGGCCCTTCTGGACGAGATCGATCACGAATTCGCGATAATTTCTCCGTCGCGCATGTTCTTCGACAGTGCGCGCGAGATCGGAGTTGAAGAGCGAGGGATCCTCGACGCCGAGCGCATGGGCGATGGCGTCGTGATCGGAATCCGAGAGGCCCAGCTGCACGCGCAGGTCGCGCAGCAGCTTCAGGCTCTCCGACGAGCGAGTCTGTCCCGTCGCGAGCGTGTCGGCGAGAATGGCGCGATAGGCGTTGCGCTTCTGGTCGACGGAGAAATTCGGCAGCGTTTTGGCGAGCACATAGATTTCGTCGGCGGAAAGCTGATCGAGCGAGCGTCCGTCGAGAAACTCTTCCGATCGAAAGCCCATGCGTTTCAGCTCCAACCGCAGGGCGTGACCGAGACTCTCGTGCCGATAGAGATCGGCGTTGCGCGCCAGCGAACTGATCAGCCAGGCCACCGAGGTCGCGGCGATGGCAAGATCGATGAGCTTTACGGCGATGGACGGCATCAGCAAAATATTCGGCCGGCCGGCGAAAGCGTAGAACAGGGTGAAGCTCGTGAAGCCGGAAATCGTCAGCATATGATGCCGACGCTGCGTCTTGGAGAGCGCGAGGCCGCGCGCCGAGCTGCAGCGCTCGTAGAGACGCTCCAAGCCGAGGAACAGCGCGAATGAGAGGACCATGCAGAAGACGATATAGGCAGGCGCGGCGACGAGCTTGGGAACCGGAATGCTGTGGCCGTCGAAATAGAGGCCGGGTTTCAAAAGCGCGCCGAACGGATCGCTCTCATGCGTCCAAAAACCGCTCATATAATAGTCCCAAGTGCCGGAATAGATGAAATAATATGTGTAGAATCCAAATACGAGGCCGAAAAACAGATAGTAGACGTTCCGCTTCTGGTCGAGGTCGACCGTCTTCCAATAATTATTCTCGAGATCGATATCCGGACAATTCGTCGTGCAGCCAACGCAAATGCTGCGGTCGGCCGATGCGGTCGAGGCGCGGCAGGAGGATTGTTTGACCGCCACCCGCTCGATATGCGGCTTCGAGTCGAAGAGGCCGCCGGGGCCCGTGTAGATTTGCTGCACGACCGCCGTGGGGCAGAAGTAATTGCACCAGCTCTTGCCGCCATAGACGAAGCCGACGAAAATGGCGAAAGAGATGATGAAAATAAAGGCCGCCGCGAGGGCGACATGGCTCGAATTATAAAAGAGGATGCGTCCAGAAACGCCGACTGTCAAAAATCCGAGCTGGAAATAAAGATGATTGCGGCGCAGCCAGGATTGCGAGGGCAATAGCGCCAAGACGCGTTCGACGCGTCCCGTCTTGCGGTTCAGATTGGGCAGCTTGCGCTCGAAGCCGAAAGTGCGGGCGAATTGGCTGGCGTGCGAGAGCGGGCAGACGCGACGCCAGAACTCATGTCCGAGCAGCATGATCGAAAAGGGGACGAGCGGCACCGCTATCGTCCAGAAAATGCGGTTGGTCATCGAATAGGGCGTCGAATAGCGAGGGACGCCCTGAATGACGACGGGGTCGTCGCCGATCCGAAACGGACTGCCCGAATCTGGCAGAGTGAGCCAAGTTGTCAGCGGATCGTAGAACAGGGCGACGATGAGCGCGCCCCAAGCGAGCAATAGGACAACTCTGACGCTCCGCATGGAGCGTTCGGATGTTTGCGAAAGCACTTGTCCCCCCGCGCGGCCGGGTCATGCTCGTCAGCCGGCCAAATCATAGACTACCCAAAAATGCGGCGTTTGCTCCATGAGCAAACGCCGCATCTGGATCAGCGCCGAGCGCTCGACTTGCGGCACGAGCCGGGCAGGAACTCACGGCCGCGCTGGTCGACTGCGCAGAGCCGCAGGCCATCTGGGTCAGGATCGCTCGCATTCGGAATCCACTGCGCGAGGCATTTATCGCTCTTCAGGCAGGGATCTGTCAGCGCCTTCAGAAAATTCACGACGTCGGCGACTTGACCATCGGTCAATTCGACGTCGCGAATGACGCCGGGCAAACGGGCCTCGCGCTGCGAGCGAAGCATGTCGAGCGCGTTTTGCGTGTGATCCTTGGCGAATTTCGAGTTGATCGGCCCGCCGGTCGCGGGGATCGTTTTGTAATCGAAGCCGGCGAGCGAGCGCTCGACATTGAGATGATGCCGGACGACGTCCTCGAGCGTATTGAACACGCCGCTATGGCCGAAGGGCGCCGTCACTTCGACGCCGAGAAGCGTCGGCGTGCGATAGGCGTATTTGTCGTCGCGATGGCCGGTGACATGCGCGCGGCCCCAATCGTCGATGCCGTCCTCGATCGTATCGAGGTCGGTCTTTCCGCGGCCGATCTGCGGCACAGCGAGCACCCAATATTTCTCGTCGCTGAAGAAATCGCCGGAATGGCAGGAGGCGCAATCGGCGCCGCCTTGCTCGGCCGTCGCGAAGAACAGCCGCGCGCCGCGCTTGGCCGATTCGCTGATCGCATGGCTGTCGCCGCGCACATAGGCGCGCCAGGGCGTATGGGTGAAAGTCATGGTCCGCTCGTAGTCGGCCAGGGCGATCGAAATATTATTGGCCGTCACCAGCTGCTCGGGCGGCGACTGATAGTCTTTGAAGCCGGCGCGGAACAGCGGCAGCCATTCGTTTTTGGCGAATTGATCGTTCGGATCGCCATAGCCGCCGAAGCGCGCGGCGAGCTTCTGGCGAACCTCGAGGTCGGTGGCGCCCGGAGTCTGTGGACTTCCGGCCGCGCCATAGGCCTTGCCGCGCATGGCGGCGTTGACCGCGGTCGGGAACATTCCATGCCCCGAGCTGATCGGCATTCCGGCTTTGAATTTTTCCTCGTAGGAGATGTATTCCTGCCGCGGCAGCATGAAATTATTGAACATCCCGCGCACGGGCGGCGAATCGACCGGCGCGACGATGCGGCCGTCGACGCCGCTCATGCCCGGCGTGCCGGTGGTGCTGAACACAGTGCCGTCCCAGGTGATCGACTGATCCCAGAAGGCGAGGCCGATCAGCGTCGGCGAATTGCGCGGCATCGCCGAATCGCCGGTTCCGAAAGGCGGGAACATGCCGGGCTTGTCGACGCGCTTGCGGCCGGGACCGAGCATGTCCGGATTATTGGCGCCGACGCCGATCGGCAGCGGCATTGCGTCGCCGAATCCGAGCATCGGATGATGGCAGGTCACGCAGGCCACATCTTTCCCCGGGCTCATGCCTTTCGACCAGAACAAGAGCTTGCCGAGCCGCGGCAGCGGATCGGACAGCGGAGGGATCGGCAGCTTGCGGCTGTCGACGGCGTCGCCGGTGAGATGGTTTTGGGCTATGAAGGCGCGCAGCTCGCGATCGAGCGACGATCCGCCGTGCGCGTCTTCACTCGCCGTGGCGCCGACCATGGCGCTCGCCGATAGGATGGCTCCCGCGAGAACGGTCCGGATTTCCATCGAATTCTCCCGCTCGTCCGAGCTTGATTTGACGTTGAGCTAGCGCGCCGCGAGCGCCTCTGCGGAATTGGAGGGCGCAGGCGCGGCCGGCGTGTAGATCGGGATGATGAACTGAATGCCGAGCCTTGTGTCGCGCGCCGTATTCTTCGCGTAGAATGTGTGCGACAGCTTGATTTGCGCGCTGATCTGATTGCCGATCAGATAGCCGTAGAGGGCGCCGATCGCGACCGAGCTCTGTCGGTTCATATAGCCGATCGCGGGCTTGTCGAGATCCACTTCGCTGAAAGCGATGAGACCCCACTCGGCGCGACCGTCGCGCTTGATCGCCGTCAAATCGAAATTCAGCGTCTGCGGCGAGCTCGCGAAAGCGTTGGTGTGCCCCGTCGCATAGAAGCTGTTGAGCGTGACGTTCCAATTGTCGCGCAGATAAGTGATCGCGAGATTCTGCTGAAACGCCGTGAAATCCGTGCCGAGCGCGCGCGTCAGCGGGGAGCCCGTCGATATCCATGCGCCTTCGCCGATCGCCACATTGATGCCATGGCCGACAAACCACGAGAACCACGTGCCGACATAGGAATTGTAAGTGCCGATTCGATGCAGGCCCTGCATGTTGACGTTGGCGACGACGAGCGGCACGGTCTTCAATTGCACGCGCGCGCCGGCGACTTCGAGCGGCGTGGAGAAGTTGAGAAAGGCGGGCACGCCGACCGTCGAGTTGAACTTCTCGTCGGCGCCGGAATTGAAGGCCATGACGCCATAGAGACCCGGCTCTGGAGCCCAGCCTTCCGGCAGGCCGGCCATGAGACCAGGCTGCTGGATCGAGCCGGCGGAAGCCGACGCGCAACCGGCCGCCATTGCGAGCAGAGTCGCGGCGGCGACATGAGCGCGCGCAAAGAACGCAGCGCCGTAACGCTTCA
Organism: Methylosinus sp. RM1; assembly: GCF_011378635.1. NCBI lineage: Bacteria > Pseudomonadati > Pseudomonadota > Alphaproteobacteria > Hyphomicrobiales > Methylocystaceae > Methylosinus > Methylosinus sp. RM1. The sequence continues at coordinate 15,126 of NZ_WOVC01000014.1, read as the reverse complement.
AATTGAACATCGCCCGCCCCCGCGAAGCTTGATCGTATCAATATTTGATTAATCGTTCGGCTCGAGCTCGATGTCAACCCGGTCGGGAAATCGCATTGTCGATTATATTCGACATATCGACGCGCTTCGTGCGCGCAATTGTCGGGTGCATGTCGCGCGCGACGAATACCGGGCGGGATTCGTCGCGATCGCTGGCCCCGGCCGCGAGTCGGGATCGTCGTTCGAAGATCGCGCCGGCGGTGGCGACACGATACGGCCGCGGTCGAGCCTCTTGACGAGGTCCTCAAAAAAGACGCATTTGAGCAAAGATTCGGATACAATTTGACGATCAGTGACATTTTGCGCGTCGGGGCGGGCTCGTGAGACAGTATAAAATCAGCGTAGTAGCGTCGATCGTCGGCCTTGTGGCCGCTTCGGCGCAGGCGGAGACAGTGCAGGGGGCGCGTTCCGAATTGGATCGACTCGCGGCTCATGTCCGCACGCGTCCAACGGATTACGAGCAGACCTACGCCTATATTCGGCTGGCGACGGAGCTGCATGAAGAAGCCGCGATCGGCGCGCTCGAGCGATTGCTCATGTATAATCCTTCGCTCGGCCGCGCGCGTAAGGAGCTCGGTTTTCTCTATGCGCGCATCGGCGCTTATCAGAGCGCCGCGTTCAATCTGCGCGCGGCGTTGAAATCCGCCGATCTCGACGCGACGCAGAAAGCGCAGATCGAGGCGCAGATTCCCGATATCGAAAGACAGACGCGGGCCAGCCGCTTCTCGGGAAATCTGCAGATCGGCGTGCGGACGCAATCCAACGCCGCCTATTTGCCGTCGGGCGGTCTCTATGACGTCGGCGGCGTGCAGACCTTCGGCGGCGTGACGGGACGCCAATCGGACGTCAACGCATTCGAGCAGGCGCAAATCGCGCATGACTATGATTTCCAGAATCAACGCGGCGATGTGCTGGAGACGCGCGGACTGGCCTATGCGACGCAGCAATTCGCGCTGTCGCAATATAACGTCGCCTTGTTTTCGCTGTCCGTCGGGCCGCGATTCGGCCTGAGCGAAATCGCGCCCGGCCTCTCTGTTCGGCCTCATGTCTCGGGCTCGGCTTCGCTCGTCGGCAATCTGAATTATCTCAACACCGGCGGCGCCGGCGTCGGCTTCCGGCAGATGATCGGCGATCGGCTGTCGCTCGAGCCGGGCTTCGAATGGTCGCGGCTCTGGGTCAATTCGGGCTCTGGTCCGGGAAGCAGCGCGCAGACAGTGGCGACGATCGCGAGCGGCGATGTGTTCACCGGCTCGCTCGGCGTCAGCCTGCGCATTTTCGACCATGTTCGGCTCGAAGGGCGCGGCGCTTATTCGCGCGCTGCGGCCTATGTCGCGGCGCAGGCTTCCGATCAGTTCGATCTGCAGGCGATGTTGCGTTTCGAGGTCGATCCGCCGCTCTCGGAGATGCCGCGGCGATGGACCTTCGCGCCCTATGCGCGTTTCCGGCAGATCGCCTTCGACATCGCCAATCCGGCGCTCGATCCCTCGCGCATGAGGCGCGACGACGCCTGGACCTATGGCCTCGCTCTGGATGCGCCGATCACCGCGCAATTGGGCGTTTCCGGCCATCTCGAATTTCTACGCAACGATTCGAATATTTCGAGCTTCAAAATGCACAATGTGTCACTGACGTTCGGGCCGACGGCGAAATTTTGACGATGGGGAAGGCTATGCGAAATCTGCCGAGCGTCGCGTTCCTCGCGCTCATTGGATTAGGCGCCGCGAATGTTCGCGCGGAAGTGGTCGGCAATGTCGGCGCCGTCAATCCGGCGGCGCAGGGAACTCCGCCCGGCGGCGCGGCCAAAGGGCTGACGCTCGGCGCGGGAGTCGTCGATCACGAGCGCATCGACACCAAGAAGGAGGGGCGAGCGCAAATCGTCTTTCTCGACAAATCGACGCTCGGAATCGGCGCGAACAGCTCGGTGACCATCGATCGTTTCGTCTATGATTCGGCGGCGGGGGGCGGAAAGCAGAGTCTCTCCATCACCAAAGGCGCGCTGCGCTTCATCGGCGGCGAGGTCAGTCACGGCGTCGGCATGGAGATCAAGACGCCTTCTGCGACGATCGGCGTGCGCGGCGGCATGGTGCTCGTGCGCGTCGGCGGCGCCGATTGCGGCGCCATGGCGCAGGCGGGCGGCTGCGACGAGATCGTCTTGCTGAACGGCGTCGCAACCATCGTCACGGCGACGGGTCGGAGATTGCGCCTGACACGTCCGGGCTATGGCGTGGTCATCGGCTCGGGTGGCGGAGATGTCTCCGATCCCGCGCCGGCGGGCGAGGGCGCCATAGAAGGATTCGACCAGCAATTCGCCAGCCTGCCGGGGCAGACGGGAGGCGCGAGCCTCGGCTCTCTGCCGAGCGACGCGCAGGCCTTCGCGCGCCTCGGCAATATACGCGAGCCAGATCGCACGCCCTGGGCCGGACTGGGGGCGATCGGCGCGCATTGGGGCGGCGCTGGAATTGCGCAGAGCCGTGCGCAGACGAATAATCAGGCGATCGCGACGCAAACGCAGCAAACGATCGCCGCGGTCGTCGCGGCGCAGAACGCGGCCGCTCATCATCCGACAACGGGCGATGGAACGCCGTCGTCTGGAATCCCGATCGATCCGTCCAATCCCGCGAGCGGCGTGGCGGGCGCGCTATTCGCGAATGGATTCTGCGTGTGGGGCTGCGTGGCGCCGACATTCGTCTCGACGAGCGTTTCCGGCGCCAATGCGACCATAACGATGCAGGCGACCTTCCCCGGACACGGCTATTTTCTGATCGCGCTGACGGTGAACGCCGAGAGCATCAATTATACGGCCGGACAGGCGTCCGCGACCATCAACGGCGTGATCGGCGCGACGGTCTCCTATTATCCGCAGAGCGGCGCGGCGGCTCAGACCAATATGTATAATTTTGCGATCAACGAGAATGTGAACTGGTCCGGCTCGGTGTCGGGGAATGGCGTCCCGACGACATTCACGGTCAGCGGCAGCGATACGCTGCATTTCGTGAATGCATCCAGCATCATTCTCGAGACGGCGGCCACATCGGTGAATTCCTTCTTCAGCCTGCCGGACGGTTTCACGGAGACCTTCGACTTCTCCTATCCGTGAGCGACGGCGCTCCGCCGCGCTCATGGCGCCGGAAAATAGATTTGCTGCGGCGACCTCATGCTCGTCCGTTGAGCGGTCGGCCGGCGTCGCTACCGCTATAGTCTGACGGCGGCGTCCGAGCGACGCCCCCGATCCGCGCCCGCGGGATAGGCTGCGCTCTCGGCGGCATGGCGCCCATTATGTTTTGAGGATTGGCGCGCCGGTCGGGACAAAGATGTGAACGCTTATACGATTGAAATCATGCTATAAAAAGTAGGCCGAGCCCGCTCGATCCAGGCCCCGAGTATCCGGTGCCTATCGCGCCGCCTCCAGAGGCGCGGCGGGCTCGGCGCATGGAAGCCGGCGGCGGAGAGGCGGCCGATCGCTGCGAGGGAAGCATAGAATGGAACGACGCGAGCGCGTTGCGCGCCGCCGAGCGGTTCCGTCAAATTCCCATGGACGTCTCGCCCCGATCCGCGCCGGAAATCGTCGAAGCCGTATTCAAACGAATCGCACATCGCTCGCGGTCAGCGACGCTTTCGAAAGGCCGCTGAGGATGATGCTGTCGCCGAACACATCTGTGATCACCGCGGAGCCGGCGGCGTTGTCCGCCGTATGCGCCAACAATGCCTGCCAATCGGCGTTTTGATCGGCTGCGGTCAGGCCGGCGCCGAAAGCCGAGGCTTCGAACTGCAGCGTGTCGTGTCCTGTCCCGCCGCCGGCCACAAAGCCGTAGAGAATGTCCTGGCCCGCTCCGGGCGTAAAGACGAATGTCTCGTCGGTCAAACCGAAGGCCGTGATCGATTCGGACCCATGCCCGCCGAATGTAAATGCGTTTCCGGCCGCCGTAGTCACGGTCGATTGTGTCGGAGAAAGCGTTATGGTCAGGTCATCGCCTTGCAGGAACAGGCCGCCGCTCCCGTCCGCATTATCGCGCGCGCCGCCCAATTCCGCGCTGGATCGGTAATTGCCGCTCTTGTCGACGTTCCATATCAGGAACTGTTTTTCCGTCGACTGCAGGGCGACTTCGTAGCCGTTCGCCGTCGCCTCCGCGCCGACCAGCGACCACCCGGGGAACTGGCCCGGCGTCACGCCCGCGCCCTGATACCGCAGGACCGGCCCCGTCGTCGGAGTCCCGGCGCCGTCCCTGCCGTAGAGCCAGTAATAACCGCCGACCGTCACGAGGGCGACATTGCCGGTGTTTTCGACCACGCCGCTCGGGGAAACCGGAGCGCCGATCTTGCCGTCGCCGTCGAGGTCGAAACCGAGCTGCGTCTCATACGACCACAGACCCGGGTCGTTCGCCTCGACGCCCACATTGGAAACATAATTGCCGCCGGCGTCGACGCTCCAGATCGAAAACGACGTGAGATCCGCATTCCGGAACGCCGCCACATAACCGCTCGCCGTTTGTTCCGCGGCCGCCAGCGACCACCCGGAGAACTGGCCCGGCGTCACGCCCGCGCCCTGATACCGCAGGACAGGTCCCGTCGTCGGATTCCCAGCGCCATCCCTGCCGTAGAACCAGTAATAGCCGCTCACCGTCACGAGAGCGACATTGCCGGTATTTTCGATCACGCCGCTCGGCGAAATCGGCGCGCCGATCTTGCCGTCGCCGTCGAGGTCGAAACTGAGCTGCGTCTCATACGACCACAGGCCGGGGTCGTTCTCCGCGACGCCCACATTGGAAACATAATTGCCGTCGGCGGCGACGCTCCAGATCGAAAACGACGTGAGATCCGCGCTCCGGAACGCTGTCACATAGCCGCTCGCGGTTTGCTCCGCGGCGACCAGCGACCATCCGGGGAACTGGCCCGGCGTCACGCCGGGGCCCTGATATCGCAGGACCGGCCCTGTCGTCGGATTCCCGGCGCCGTCCCTGCCGTAGAGCCAGTAATAACCGCTCACCGTCACGAGGGCGACATTGCCGGTGTTTTCGATCACGCCGCTCGGCGAAACCGGCGCGCCGACCTTGCCGTCGCCGTCGAGGTCGAAATCGAACTGCGTCTCATACGACCACAGACCGGGATCGCTTTCATCGACGCCCACATGCGAAAGATGATTGCCGTCGGCGTCGACGTTCCAGATCGAAAACGACGTGCTGTCCGCACTTCGGAACGCCGCCACATAACCGCTCGCCGTTTTTTCCGCGGCTGCCGGAGACCACCCGGAGAACTGGCCCTCAGTCACGTCGGCGCCCTGATATCGCAAGAGCGGCCCCGTCGTCGGATTCCCCGCGCTGTCCATGCCGTAGAGCCCGTAATAACCGCCCAACGCCACGAGAGCGATATTGCCGGCGTTCTCGATCACGCCGCTCGGCGAAAGCGGCGCGCCGATCTTGCCGTCGCCGCCGAGATCGAAATTGAATTGCGTCTCATACGACCACAGACGAGGGTCGTTCTTCTCGATGCCCACACTGGTGACGCAATTGCCGCCGGCGTCGACGCTCCAGATCGAATACGACGCTGTGTCCGCACTCTGGAGCGCCACCATATAACCGCTCGCCGTTTGCGCCGCGGCTACCGGCGACCACCCCGAGAACTGGCCCGCAGTCACGGCGCCGCCCTGATATCGCAGAAGCGGCCCCGTCGTCGGATTCCCCGAGCCGTCCTTGCCGTAGAGCCCGTAATTATTGCCTGCCGCCACGAGAGCGATGTTGCCGGCGTTCTCGATCACGCCGCTCGGCGCATCGGCGAGCGTGGCGAGGGCGGCGATCGCGGATGCTCCAATTTGCGACCCGTCGGAGAAGGTGAGTTTCGTAAGCTGCGCATATGCACCGGCGAACCAGTCGCGGACAGCGACTCGACTCTCGGCGCCGATCACGGTGATGACGAGATCATTGCCGGACCGCATGAACCGGAGGTCGAATAGAGAAACGCCACCGCCCATAGCGAGCTCGCCGCTCGGCCCGGCATTCGTGGCGACGCCGTTGACGATGACGTCCTGGCCGCCCTTCGCGTCGAATTCATAAGTGTCGTAGCCGCCGCCGCCAGTCAGGATGTCATTGCCTTGGCCGCCGTCTAGTGTGTCATTGCCTGCGCCGCCGAAGAGCTGATCGTTCCCGCGGCCTCCATCGAGCTCGTCTCCAAACGCATTGGCGATCAGAACGTCATTGCCGTCCCCGCCGAATCCCTTCGCGAGATCGCCGTTGACGGCGACGTTCCATCCATTGATCGTCGAATCTGTCGAGCCGCCGCGCAGGTCGATGATGTTATTGCCGGTCGCCGCCGAAGCATTGAAACTATCGCTCGATGTTTGCGGGGTGATCCATGAGCCGCTGGAAAGCTCGTCGGTGAATATCCACTGACGCGGCGCGGCGTCGCTCGCGCCAAATGCTCTTATTCTCCAATTCGTGGAGGGCGCTACTTCCTGACCATTGCTGAACACCCGCAACACCCATTGTTCGTCGCCGTTCCAATCCTCGCCGCGATATTTCGCCGAACCGAATGCGAAATTGAGATGCCTGTGCCCGTCCGCGCCAGTGGAGAAGCTAGATTGGCCGGAAACCAATTGTTCGCCGTCCAGCAATATCGATCGCCGGCTATCGTCATAGGTATAATTCGTCGCGGAATAAGGGGTTCCATTATAGTCGAAGCTCGCGCCGCTCGCGACGAGCGGCTCATAGATCACTTCGAGGCTCTCGATTGGATAGACGTCGACATCGAGATCGACATAGATCATGACGTGCTCGGTCGTCACGTCGGAGGCCGGCGTCACATAAGACGCCGTGAACGAGCTGCTATATTCGACATGGGCTCCGATGGGCAACAAGACGTATGAGCCCCAAAGGTAGAAAAGCCCGTAATCTTCGACGAGATGCGCTCCATTTCCGAAAGTTCCGGTCTGGCTGACGGCGTCGCGGCCGAGAATATTGTTCGCGGTCTTCTGGCCCTGCCAGGTCTCGGCGAGACGCACCGCGGCGCGCGCATCGACCTCGCCGAACCCATAGTCGCGGCTGTAATGCAGACCGCCGCCGTTCCAATTCGTCGCGAGGTTGATCTGCCAGCTCGTCGCCGGATCACTCACCTTGCGCGCGGAATAGGCGAGTATGTCCTGCACGTCGCGATAGCCGAGGTTCGGATTGGCCTCGAGCATCAGCGCCGCGACGCCGGAAACGATCGGCGTCGCGAAGGAGGTTCCTTCGGCCGTCGCATAGTCGCTGCCAAAGACCGTGCCCGTCGAGCTCGTCAGAATTTCGCTGGTGGAGGCGATGTTGGAGCCGGGCGCCGAAACCAGGATGGTCTCGCCCTGTGTGCTGAACGGTTGCGGCGCGACGGTCAATGTCGAAAGGTCGGTCTTCGCATTGATGCCGGCGACCGTTATGCCGTAGAGAGAGTTCGTCTCATTGAGGTCGTTGGTATTGCGGGCGCCCCGGTCATTGCCGGCAGCGAAGACCAGAACAGTTCCTTTGCCGCCTCTTCCGTATCTGACCGCGGAATCATAGGCGTTTTCGTAATAGGGATTGGTCAGGAAATTATCGACGAAGGCCGGGTTCATCGTCCAACTATTGTTGACGACGTCGTAATTCCGCCAGCGCGTCAGATCTATATAGTCTGGATCGACGAAGTCTGTCGGGATCGCCACGGAGCTGATGGTCGCGTCATAGGCCACGCCGACCACGCCCTCACCATTGCGTTCCGCGCCGATGACGCCGGCGACGAGGGTCGCATGCATGCCGTATTGGTCGACTCCGGGAGAGCCGTCGATCTTGAACGAATTGCCGGCGTTCGTCGCGAGATCCGGATGTGTCAGATCGACATTGCCCGAAGCGTCGAAGACCGCAATGCTGACGCCAGCGCCCGTATAGTCCTCCCATATCGGCAGCACATTGATTTCCGGCAGATACCATTGCGCGTCGAACATTTCGTCGGTCGGATGGTCGGGCGTGTCGAGAAAAACCGTTCCCGCCATTTCGGCCATATTGGACGTGCCGGCTTGCTGCGCATAGAGGCCCGTCTGCCCCGTGCTGTCCTGCACCAGATATTTGAACTTCATCACGCCGGTGAAGCCGGTCTCGGGCGTGAAGGTGATCGTCGCCCCGTCCGTGCTGAGCGCCACCGTCCCGCCGATCGCCGCGCCGATCGCGCCGCGCACGATCGGATTGCCGTTCACGTCGAGCAATTGCCGGATCGACAGTGAGCGCCCGGCCATATTCTTGTCATTGGCGAGCACAACGCCCGCGGAAATCACATATGGCCCGATGCTCGAAACATCGATTCGATCATTGGCGGGCAGCGTCAGCCCGTAGGTCGACAGGCTGGGATCGAGCGCCACATTGGTGATGTCGGCGAAATTCAGCGTCGAAATGTCTTTCAGCGTGTCGGTTCCGTCGCGATCCGCATGGCGGTCGGCGACGGTGAAGGTCCAGTCCTCATTCTGCGTGACGGTGTAATCGGCGAACGAGCCCCGATAGCTCGCGACCGAATAGCCGCCGGTTCCGATCAGAAAATCGTCGCCTTCATCGCCCTCGAGCATATTGGCGCCGTCCGGTCCAGACACTGCGCCGCCCACCAGAATGTCGTCGCCGCCCTCGCCATAGACAATGTCGTCGCCCTCATTGCCGAAGATGAGATCGCTGCCGTCGCCGCCGCGCAGCACGTCGTTTCCGGCACCGCCGTCGATGTAATCATCGCCCGTATTGCCGGTGATGGCGTCGTCGGCGATGCCGCCGATCAGAATGTCATTGCCCCCGGCGCCGTCGAGGAAGGCGTTGGAGGACATCCCCGAGGCGTTGAACACGTCGTCGCCATCGTCGCCGATCGCCTCCTCCACATGCGCGGCGGCGAGGTCGAGCGTCACGCCGAGCGTGTCATTGACCTTGACGATATCGAAGCCGCCGCCGCCGTCTATATTGGCCTGCGCGGTCGCGGCGTTGATGAACAGAAGATCGTCGCCGGCCCCGCCGAACAGCGTCAGCGATCCGGTTCCGCCACCGAGCCAATAGGAGCGCGTATCGTCCGGATCGGCGAAGAAGACGTCATCGCCCGTCGTCGAATAGAAGCTGTCCGGATGCGTTCCGTCGGCCAGCGTGAAATTCGACACGTCGATCGAATGGCCGGCGTTGTCGGTCACGACATAGCTCGTGACCGTCTCGGCTCCATAGGCGCGAACGACCGTCGCGCCGGGAAGCTGCGTCAGCGTCGCTCCGGCGCTATTGACCTCGAAGTCGACGCTCGCCACCTCGCCGGTCGCCCCGTTGGCCCGCGTGAAGCTCGTCCGGTTCACAATGTCGTTGTCGGCGATCGTCTCGCCCTGATTGCCGGTTCCTTGCAGGGAGATCGACGTTATTCCGAGCTCGTCGAGCGTCTTCAATTCACCGGGGTCGGTGACGCCGTCCTCATTGGCGTCGACCCAGACGCGCAGATCGTCGAAATAGGAATTGCCGGTCCGCCAATTGATGTCCGATGTCGCGCGCGAGAAGGCGGCGGCGCCGGGCTGAGCGAGCGAGGCGAGCGCGTCGAGGCTGTCATTAAAGCTCACCCAGTCGAACTGCGCGGAAATCGTCTCGGTTATATTGTCGATGACGCCATTGCCATTGAGATCGAGCGCGAGAATGCCGTCGCCGCCGACGGCCCATCCCATCTGATGCAGCCGGCCGTCGCCGAGGACGTTAAAGAGGACGGTCTGTGAGACCCAGTCGGAGAGCGTGATCCCGTCGCCGTTGAGATCGAGCACGAGGGGGTCGATTTTATCGGAGTTGGAGATATAACTCAAAGAGAAACGCACACCATTGACCACGCCGGACGCGCTATTCTTGCCTTGGTCGAGGCGCCGAGCCACGTTGCTAGATTTCGACTGCGTCGTCTGGCGGGCGGGATTGACATTGCCGGTGACGATATAATTCCGCGCCACCGGCTCGATGCCATCGATGTTGATGTCGGGCGTCGAGGCGGTGAAGGCCCCAGAACCGGAAACGATCCCATAGCCGCCAGGCGCATTGGGCTGCGGATCGGTGAGCGTGGGAGACAGCTTCACCGGCGCGCCGTTCGACCAGTTCTGGCCGGTGACGGTGAGACGGGAGTTGTTCGCAGAACCATTTGGCTGAGAACTGCCAAGACCAGAGCGATCCAGTTTGTTCTTGAGAGAAGCAAAATTCGCGTTGATGCTTGCTGCGCTTCCCCCCAGCATCTGCGTCGCCAATTGGGCCTCCACGGGAAGCGAGTTCGTAACGCCTTGTCCGACGGCGTTCATGATGGCGCCGGCATTTTCCCGCAGGAATTGGCTACCACCAGATAAGAGGTTCCCCAGTTCGCCCTTCGTCGAATTCCAGATTTGTTGAGAAAGGCTCTGAACATGGCCTGTCGGATCGTTCGCGAAAGCAGCGACGTCATCGACAATGTTCTTGACATAGGGCGCGACTACTTCCCGTGACCATCGCGTGATTGCTGCATGAACATCGATCACGGAGGACATCGCGCCAGTGAGATCGCCTTCTATCAACTGATTTTTTATCTGTTCGATCGGCTCTCCAACATAGGCCCACGCGCTTGATGTCACGGACTTCAGCACAACGTATCCGGCTAATATGCCTCCACCGATGACAGCCGCTTCGGCCATGCCCGGAACGAGAAAGAATGCCCCGATTGCGAGCCCCTCAAGAACTTTGACTGCCGCTCTACCGTCTGCTGACAGGACGGATTCGCCATTCGCCCGAGCCGCGACATAGGTTCCGATTGCGTCAGGGGCTGAAAGCAAAACAGCTCCGGCGACGCCGAGAGCGCGTCCGCCGGCGGCGATGTCAGACACCATCGCCTTCTCGACGCCTCGGGTCGCCTCTACGGCGAGTGATTTCTCCAGTGCGGCGGGAACCGGAAGGCCCCGGGCCACCACATAATTTCTCAGTCCGGCCTCGGTCGGCTTTCCCCCGTATAACTGGAGATCGTGCGCTTTTGCATAATCGACGAGCTTCTCGACCTTGTCGCCGGTGTTGAACGCTTGCCAGCGAATATCCCCACCCGCTGCTTTGATCGACTGTTCCTCCGCACGAAAAGCCGCGAGAGAATTGCTACCACCAGAAGTGCCTGCCTCGAACGCCGCATAGCCATCGGCGGCAGTGCCGAACACGCGCGCGATGTCGGCGTCGGCGATGCCGACAAGAGGTAATTCATGGTCAACAATTGCCTTGGTTGTATAGTCACGAAGATTGTTAGCGAGAGCTTCGGCATCCCTGAACACCTGCTCGCGCGCCGCGCGCTCTTCCGCTGTCAGACCCGCTGGATTGGCCTCCTTCATCAAATCAAGATTGGTCTTATTGCCGAATTGCGTCGGCTGCTCACCAAACTCATTCAATATCGCATTCTCTACTTTGTCTATGCGGGCGTGATTGCCCGCATGACGGACTGTACCGGTCGCATTCGCCAGTTCCGCATCATTTGATAAGAACAATGTATTCTCGGATGCGTCGATATTCCAACCATTGGCTATCAGCGCTTTGAGAACATCATTCTTTTCGCCGACAGCCTGTTGAAGCGCGTGATGCAACTGAATCACTGGATTGTTCGTCATAGCGGAATTCCTAAAACTATCGCCCTGCGCAATGTCGCGTGTCGCTATTTTTGGATAGGCGTGAAATCGAATCCGCGAATTCCCTCTGCCTTTACAGCATCTACGATTAAATCATCGACGATTAACTTCAAGGTGGCGTATTTCAGCCGAAATGCGTGCGCCGACCCGACCGTCTCCCGGCGCATTTTGACATCGAGCAATGCACGATACCCCTTCACGCCGGGAACATTGTCGTAATACCTTAACGTGGACTTTTCTTCATCGATACAGTCTAACTCGCGCATGAAGTAACAGAACGAGAATCCTGGGCCAGGCTCGGGGAAATTACTGTAGTCGACATCGACGCGCTGGAAGACGAAAGCCTCGGGGTCAGGATCGATACGCTCAAAGAGCGCCTTCAACCGATCCGACACCAGCCATATCCCCAACGTAATTGGATCGGCGTCCAGCACAGCGCCGCAACGCCCCTTCCGATCAAAGCTTATTCTTGGCGGCTCCGAGAACTTGATCCCACGAAAAGGCTTACCCGACTCGGCGCGGAAATTCCTCATCTGCTCTTCCTCATTCACCCATCGTCGCAAAGGGGCGTCTTTGAGGGTGAAATCCGTCGCGAATGTATAGTACTTCCTCGTCTCACAAAAAATCCCCTGCCCGCTGGTCTGCGGTTTATTTGTCATGGCATCCTCCCACCGCGTCGCGCCACATCGAACCAAGCCAACCGGCTCAACCTCGTCCCGGCACGTATCCTGCAGCTGTACGGGTGCATCATAGCTCATTTCAAAATCCCCTGCGCGACAGCATTTCGGAATGCCCGCGGATCGAACCAAATTACGATATATATTACATTTATATCGAACAACTGTCAATATACAGCAATAAAACGAAATGCGTTTTTAGAATATCATTTTGGGCGATGCCGCCGAGCCAATAGGAGCGCGTATCGTTTGGATCGGCGAGGAAGGCGTCATCGCCCGTCGTCGAATAGAAGCCGTCCGGATGCGTTCCGTCTGCGAGCGCGAAATTCGATACGTCGATCGCATGGCCAGCGTTGTCGGTCACGATTATAGCTCGTGACCGTCTCGGCTCCATAGGCGCGAACGACTGTCGCGCCGGGAAGCTGCGTCAGCGTCGCTCCCGCGCTATTGACCTCGAAGTCGACGCTCGCCACTTCGCCGGTCGTCCCGTCCGCCCGCGTGAAGCTCGTCCGGTTCACAATGTCATTGTCGGCGATCGTCTCGCCCTGATTGCCGGTTCCTTGCAGGGAGATCGACGCAATGCCGAGCTCGTCGAGCGTCTTCAATTCGCCAGCGTCGGTGACGCCGTTCTCATTGGCGTCAACCCAGACGCGCAAATCGTCGAAATAGGAATTTCCGGTCCGCCAATTGATGTCCGATGTCGCGCGCGAGAAGACGCCGGCGCCGGGCTGCGCGAGCGAGGCGAGCGCGTCGAGGCTGTCATTAAAGCTCACCCAGTCGAGAACTGCGCGGAAATCGTCTCGGTTATATTGTCGATGACGCCATTGCCATTGAGATCGAGCGCGAGAATGCCGTCGCCGCCGACGGTCCGTCCGATCTGATGCAGCCTGCCGTCGCCGAGGACATTGAAGAGGACGGTGTTCGAAACCCAATCGGAGAGCGTGATCCCGTCGCCGTTGAGATCGAGCACGAGACGATATTATCAAAGTTGGAGATATAACTCAAAGAGAAACGCACACCATTGACCACGCCGGAAGCGCTATGCTTGCCTTGGTCGAGGCGCCGACCCGCTTCGCCAAATCGAAGACCGTCGGCGCGCATTTCGGACTGACATCACGCCGCATTCAGAGCAGCGATACGATCGATATCGACGGCCACATCTCCAAATGCGGCGACGGCGAAGTGCGCACGGCGCTCTACGAAGCGGCCAGCGCCATGCTCGTGCGCTCCAAGAAATGGTGCGCCGTGAAGGCGTGGGGCGTCAAGATCGCAGCAAAGCGTGGCCACGAGCGCGCCGTCGTGGCGGTCGCCCGCAAGCTCGCGGTCATCATGCATCGGATGTGGATCGACGGCAGCGCGTTCCGCTTCTCGGCGCAGGAGGAGTCCTCGGGCGCGCCGAAAAGCGGAGCGAAGAGGACGCTGGCGATCGCGTCGTGAGCGCGCCGTCGGAGTCGATCGAAGCGCGCGGGAACGACGACACGACGACGAATTGACGGCGCGGCGCCGACACGAGTTCCGCCATTCGGCGGGAGAGAAGCTGGTGGATCGAAGCGGATGCGGAGAGCACGATATCTTGCCGGCGACGACGCCTCCTCGGAGGCCGACAGCGCGCCCGAATGCTTGTGTGGCCCCGCGATCCCGACGCAAAAATGTGCGCCCGCCCGGCACGCGGGACCGAGCACGAAAGACTGCATGGACCCCCAGGCGCTTCTCATCGCCTACTGGCGTAGGCTGTCGCATCGAAGAAAAGAAACGGATACTATCCCAAGACGGAGACACACATGGCGAAGAAGACAACACGACGACGCCCGATTAAGACGGCAAGATAAAGCGAACTGACGTTCGCACCTCGCGTCGCTCGTAATTGGTTGTCTGCACATTGGTTTTTGCAGGCTACAAATGTGCAGGCATGATACCGCGCGATGTGCGGCGGTTTCCGGTAGAATCGAATTCGTTCGTATTTGCAGCGTGATAGACGCCAGCGCTCGCGAGGTGTGACGTGGCAGGCCCCGCCGCTTCTACGCCACAGCCGGTATTTTTGCGCTCCATTGCGATCGGCGCCCGAGAGCCATTGCACAGGCCGATTTTGACGCCGATCGTCTTGGAATGGTGAGCGACGACAGAGACGATTTCCACATTCGACCCGGCCGATCCCGAGCTGGCGGAAGGAGCGTCCGTCCGCGCTCGCTGCCCTTCGTTCGGCAAGTCGAGATCGCTGTCAGAAAGGCTGGCGGCAATCCCAACCGGATCGGCCGAGGCTCTGCGGACGCAGTCGGCCGGAAAGGGGAAGGAAGCGGCCGGTTCAACGCGCGGGGACGAGGCGCGAAGGTGGCGGCGGCCCTTCCGAGAGACGGCGGCGGCTGGCGGCGCGACTCCGCGGGGCTGTTCCGAGCGCGTCGCGTCGTCGTCAAGGCGCGGGTCGTGAAGCTCAACCCGCAACGCGGAACGCGCGGTCCAAAAATGCGCGGCGCCGCGAGCAAGGCCGTCGACGCTCACCTGCGCTATCTCGAACGCGATGGCGTCACCCGCGACGGCGAGAAGGGCCACGCCTATTCGGCGATCGAGAACGAGGCAGACGGCCGCGCCTTTGTCGAGCGCGGACGCGACGACCGTCATCAGTTCCGTTTCATCGTCGCGCCGGAGGATGCCGGCGACATGGCCGACCTGCGGAGCTTCACCCGCGACCTCATGCGGCAGGTGGAGAAGGACCTCGACACGAGCCTCGACTGGATCGCTGTCGACCATCACAACACCGGCCATCCTCACACCCACATCATCGTCCGGGGCGTGCTCGACGACGGCCGCATCCTC